>JAUXVE010000156.1 GCA_030680415.1 Rubrivivax sp. | reverse complement strand
ACATGCTGCGCCGGTACTGCCCGCCGACCTCGAACAGCGCATTCGTGATCTGCCCCAGGCTGCACACGCGCACGGCGTCCATCAGCACCTCGAAGACATTGCGGTTGTCGATGACGGCCTGTTGCAGGCGCTGCAGCTGCGCCGGCGCCGCGGCGGCATGGCGGGCGTGGAAGTCGTGCAGGCGCTGCAGCTGCGACTTCTTTTCCTCTTCGGTCGAGCGCGCCAGCTCGATGGTCTGCGCCGGCGCATCGTGCGGGCTGCGGAAGGTGTTGACACCGACGATCGGGTACTCGCCGGTGTGCTTGAGCATCTCGTAGTGCATGCTCTCTTCCTGGATCTTGCCGCGCTGATAGCCGGTTTCCATGGCGCCGAGCACGCCGCCGCGTTCGGCGATCTTCTCGAACTCGCTCAGCACCGCTTCCTCCACCAGCTCGGTGAGCTCGTCGATGACGAACGCGCCCTGGTTGGGGTTCTCGTTCCTGGCCAGGCCCTCACCTGTTCGGCGGTTGATGATGGGCTGGATCGCCATGGCTTCTGCCCATGCGGCAGGCCGAGTCGCAACCGACATCAGCCAGCCATCAGTGCGCGCAGCCGCGCCAGCGATTCGTCGACTTCGCGCCCTTTCGCCTCGATCGCGTCGAGCAACTCCAGCGGCGTTCGGATGTCGCCGGCCTTCCGTTCCTTCGGGTTGACGGCCTTCAGGTCGTAGATCACATCTTCGATGCCCTGCGCCTTGGCGCTCGCATCGCGTGCTGCACGCTCCGCTTCAACGGCCTGAGCCAGCAGAGCGTCAGCCGCGTCATCTCGGTCGGCCCTGCGTTCGGCCTTGCCGTGTTCACGCAGGACCAGCGCGCGTTCGCGTTGCGCCTCAGCCTCGCGCCGGAACGGCACTGCCTCTTCGTGCGCCTGGGCTCGCCGCGCCGCGAAATCGATCGTCCAGCTGTGGTCCGTCTCCGCGGCATCGGTGCCGCGCTGCTGCAGCAGTTCGAAGAACGATGCGAAGTGCTGCAGCGTCAGTGGCGCTTCTTGTCCACCTTCACGTGCGACAGGTCGTAGTACCAGATGCGCTCGGTCTTGCGGCCGCGCGTGAAGAACACCAGGTTGGTCTTCACGCCGGCGCCGGCACCGGTGAAGGCGCCGCCCGGCAGGCTGACGATGCACCACAAGTCGTTCTCGTCGAGCAGTTGGCGCTTGGTGCGCACGAAGGCGTCTTCGTTGGTGCGGTACAGGAAACCTTCGTCGAGCACAACGCCACAGCGCCCGCCCGGCAGCAAGGATTGCTGCAGCACCTGCACGAACAGCACTTGTGTCGCGCGCGTCTTGAAAGGGAACCGCGTCTGGGCCTCGACGCCCTCCTTGCCGCCAAAGGGCGGGTTGGTCAGCAGCACATGGAAGCGCTCGGGAGCCCCTTCGTACAGGCCATCATAGGTAGCCTGGTTGGACAAGGTGTTGCCGTGCCACAGGTGCGGCTGGTCGATGCCGTGCAGCACCAGGTTGGCCAGAGCGATGGGGTACGCCAAGTCGTCCTTCTCGCGGCCGTAGAAGCTGCCGTGCTTCAGGACGTCGAGCTGTTCGGTCGACAGCTCGCCACCCTGGCGCCTCATGTGTTCGGCCGCCTCGGCCAGGAAGCCGCCCGTGCCGCAGCAGGGGTCGCACACCGTGTCGCCGATGCGCGGGTCCACCGCACGCACCATGGCGCGAATCAACTCGCGCGGCGTGTAGAACTGGCCGCCGTCGGAGTTCTTCTCGCCCATCTTGAGCAGCAGGCCCTCGTACACCTGCGACAGCATGAACTGGTGCTGCGTGTCGGTGCCGGCGAGCGCGCGGGCCGTCGAACAGCTCGCGCCGCTTCCAGCCCTGCGGCAGGCCTTCGGAGGTCAGGGGTGCATCGGCTTTGTCGCTGGAAGGAGCGGCCCAGTCCTGCCAGCGCCAGGGCATGCCCAGCGAAGGCGTGTAGCTCAGTCCCAGGGCCTCGGCCTCGTCACGCTCCAGCGCTTCCTGCTCGTCGAGCACGCGCAGGAACAGGATCCAGGTCAGTTCGGGCACATAGCGCAGCGCGCTGCCCACACCAGCGCGGCGCAGCACGTCGCAGATCGCCCATACCGCCTGGTTCAGCGCCTGGGGGCCGGCCAGCGTGCCGGCGTCCTTGCTGCGGCGGGCCTTCTTCTCGACGGGGACGGCGGCGGCGGCTGTGACCGCCGTGTTCTTCTTGGCACGGGGCATGGGGCTTCCTGATTAGCCCCCTGGCTCAGCCGCCCGCAGGCGGCGTTCCGGGTGTGGTTTGGTGACGGCCGAAGCACGCAGGAGGCGAGCGAAGATGGTGGACAGGTTGAAGCGGCGGTTGAAGCGGTACTGGACCTCGGCGAGGT
>JAUXVE010000151.1 GCA_030680415.1 Rubrivivax sp. | reverse complement strand
TTCCGCAAGCGTTGCGCCGCGTAGCATGCTGTCGAAGTAAAGCATCTCGACCTTGCCATCCGATTCACGACGGAGTTGCGGCACTGCAGCAGCGTCGGCGTCAAGCGCAGAAAGTTTTTTCAGCAGCGCCGGGGTCGCATTGCCGTTGGTGTCGAGGCCGACGGCGGCCGGCATCAGTTTCTGCGACACAGACCGATCTTCAGCTCGAGTCATCACTTCGGGAATGAACACGGCAAGGCGGCGCGGACTTGCAAAAATCTCCATGCCTCGTGGGTCACGAAGTTTGAGCTGGTGCTGAACCAGCACGTTGAAAATCTTGTCAGCGAAAGCATTGCCAAGTTGTTTCAGCGCCTTGGGCGGCAGTTCCTCGACGAACAGTTCGACCAGCAGATTCTTGGTGTCCATGTCAATCGGCCTTCTTCGCCAGCTCGGCCAGCACTTCATCGGCCCAGGCCCTGGGCGCCATCGGGAAGCCCAGGCGCGCGCGGCTATCGACATAGCTTTTTGCCACGCTGCGCGCCAGGTTGCGGATGCGGCCAATGTAGGCGGCGCGCTCGGTGACGGAGATGGCGCCGCGCGCGTCGAGCAGGTTGAAGGTGTGTGCGGCCTTGAGGATCTGCTCGTAGGCCGGCAGGGCGAGCTGCTGCTCCATCAGGTGCTTCGCCTGCTTCTCATGGGCACCGAAGGCGCCAAGCAGGAAATCGACGTCGCTGTGCTCGAAATTGTAGGCGCTCTGCTCGACCTCGTTCTGGTGGAAGACGTCGCCGTACCTCAGTTGCCTGCCCTCGCCAGGCGCATAGACAAGATCGAAGACGTTCTCGACGCCCTGCAGATACATCGCCAGCCGCTCCAGGCCGTAGGTGATCTCGCCGGTGATCGGTTTGCAGTCGATGCCGCCGACCTGCTGGAAGTAGGTGAACTGCGTCACTTCCATGCCGTTCAGCCAGACTTCCCAGCCCAGGCCCCAGGCACCCAGCGTCGGGTTCTCCCAGTCGTCCTCGACGAAACGCACGTCGTTCTGCTTCAGGTCAAAACCAAGCTCCTTCAGCGAGTCGAGATAGAGCTCGATGATGTTTTCCGGCGCTGGCTTCAGCACCACCTGGTACTGGTAGTAGTGCTGCATGCGGTTCGGATTCTCGCCGTAGCGCCCGTCCTTGGGCCGGCGCGAGGGCTGGACATAGGCTGCCTTCCAGGGCCTGGGGCCCAGCGCGCGCAACGTCGTCGCCGGATGGAAGGTGCCGGCGCCGACCTCCATGTCGTAGGGCTGGAGCACGACGCA
>JAUXVE010000142.1 GCA_030680415.1 Rubrivivax sp. | reverse complement strand
GTCAAACTCCTACTGCCTCCCCGGCAGAGCCGGGGGGCCTCCCTTGGTAGCTAGACCGGCTGACAGAGAAGTGGATCGACGACCACAATCGCGCGCATCACCGAGCGCCAAAATGACGCGAGAACTCGGTACTCTTGAGCTCCAGGCTTGGGTCAGGAACCAGCGAAGCCTGCGAACAGGCGGTCGAGGTTCCTGTGCGAAATATTGTCGACACGGTGCGGCTCGACACCTTGCGCGAGTTCTGCAAAGCGCTCCAGCATCGTCGTCGGCGTGCACTCCGGAAAGTCCGAACCGATCGTCACCAGTTGGTCGGTGCTCTTGAACAGGAAGTTCATGTCGGCGTCGAGCCGGCTGCTCCCTCGGTAACGCATCATCGTGAAGGACAGGTCGAGCATCAGGTTGCCGTTGCAGCGGACGATCTCGTACAAGTCCATCATCGTCGGCCCCGTGCCGTGCAACAGCAGCATTTTCGTCTCGGGGCAGGCCGCGGCAAGGCAATCGATCACGTCCGGCGCGTGCTTGGTTGCCAGGCCCCTCTGCCGGAACAGCGTGTCCAGTAGAACCACCAGCCCCTGCTCCCCGGCCGCGTCGATGGCGGCGACGCATTTCGCGTCCAGAGGGTCGTAGCCATTGAGCCGCGGATGGAGCTTGATACCTGCGAAGCCCTCGGCCTTCAGCTGCTTGAGAACCGCTTCGATCCGTCGGGTGGTCGGGAGTACGCGCGGGTTCAGGCCCGCGATCGGAACGAACCGATCAGGGTAGGCCCGCGACGACTTGATGATCACCTCGTTGTCGACGTAGTCCGCAATCGAGACCAGGCAGGCCCGGTAGGCATTGCCCGCATCCATTTCGCGCAGCAGGCGCGGCAGCGACGCGTCATACAGCCGCTCCCCCATCCAGCTGCCGTCGCGCGTCACGTGGGTCAGGGAGTCGAAGAGCTTCATTCCCTGAACCTCCATTCAATGGACAGGGACCGGGTCACCGGTGCTGCCCATGAAAACCCGCAGATGGGCCTTGGCCCGTTCAGCGCAGTCGACGGCAGCGTCGCTGGTCTCGGCCAGAGCCACGATGAACCCGGGCCGATCGTCCTTGTGCAGCAGCGGGCCAACGGTGTCGCCGGCACCGACGTTGAAGTGAAGTGCCGCGATCCCCGGCTCTTGCGCTGCGGCTTCGGCGCCCTCGATCCGCGTGAGCCTTCCCTCGGGCATGCGAAGAAAATCGATGCTCGCGCCCCGGCGAATCGGCGAGGGTTGGAGGCGAACGGGCTCGCCCATCGCCAACCGGATCACGGTCGACATCGCATCCACGCCACTGACGTGGGGCAGCACATGCCGGTAGATCGTCACGCCACCGCCGCGCGCTGCGACGTCGATGGGCACCACGTCGCCGCCGCTGAGCATGTACTCGGCGTGAAAGATCCCGGTGCGCAGCCCCAGCGCCGCGATCACGCTCCGGTTGGCGGGCTCGAGGATCGGCCTGATCCGCTCGAAATGCTCGCCCGAGAGGTAGCAGATCCGACTGCTGATGGTCGGGTTGTCCGCGTACGGGGTCTTGGTCGCAATGGTCAGCAGCATCACGTTGCCGTCGACCACGAGGCCGTCGACGATCACTTCGGTCCCTTCGACAAGCTGTTCGACGATCACGCGCCGCAGCCGGCTGTGGTTCACCGCGAAGTTCCAGGCCGTTTCCAGGGTCGAAGAATCGAGGACGATGGTCACGCCGCGGCCCGACTGGCTGTCCACGGGTTTGACCACTGCCGGCAAACCAATCTGCGCTGCCGCAGCCTGAAGACCCGACAGCGAATCCACCGCGTCATGGCGCACCTGGCGCAATCCGGCACGACCTGTGCGTTCACGCATCCGCGCCTTGTCGGTGAAGTTCAGCGCCGTCTCGTAACCCATGCCGGGCAAACCCAGGCGCTCGGCGACGTATGCCGCAGTCGGCACACCGACATCGGTCGTATCGCAAAGGATGCCGTCCACACGATACCGCCGGGCCACCGCCAGCGTGGCATCGAGGTCCGTGATGTCGACCACCTCGTGCAGGTCGGCCAGCGCATAGGCCGGCCGTTCCCGGTACATGTCCGTCACGAGGACACGATAGCCAAGCTCCCTGGCACGCTTCACCGTCGGCAGCTGCCAGGGACCGCCGCCGAGCACGTGGAGCAGGCGCCGGTCAGCCATGCCGCCGGACTCAGCCTGCCAACCGCGTCGAATCTGCGGGCGACGGGGCATCCTGTCGCCAGCCCCAGATGTACGCGGGCGCATCGGGCCCGGTATTGAAGAGGAGATCGAGAATCGACACGCCGTGCTCGAAGGGCGGATAACGCTGCAGATACTCGGGATACCCGGCATAGCTCTTCCACTCCAGCGCGATGCCGGCCTGCGCGAAGCGGTCGGGCTCGATGTAGTCCTTGGCCGCCGGGCCCGAAAGGTAGTGGGTGGCACCGCTCTGCTTGACGAGATCGAGCAGACGGTCGAGCTTCTGCCCACTGACGCGCCAGCTGCGCGAATCCGCGAATTCGGTCCGGATGCCCAGGAATTCGCGCGAGATGTGGCGGATGAGGCTGTGGTTCAGCTCGGACAGCTTTGTCCACCTCCGGCCCAGGTACACGTCCTCAAAGTACGACTTGTACAGGCTGAAGTGCGGGCACTTGCCGTAGTTCTGCTGCAGCGTGCGCCAGTGCTTGGCCTGCCACGATGTGTCCTTGAGTTCCACCTCGCAGATGAGACGGCTGCAGTCTTCTCCCGCGGGAATGGTGAGCCACTCCGGGCCATTGGTCGCCTTGATCCGATTGCGATTGCGCCAGTCGGACTTGGTGAACTGGACGTCGTCGTAGAAGATGAACAGGTCGACGTCATGGATGATGTCGAAGTAGCCCTTCCAGGGGATGTAATTCGATTGCAGGATCGCGATGCGGCGCGCGCCGCGCGCGCTATTGTGTGGAGTCAAGTGTGCCTCCGCGCAATCCACACTAAGCACCGACCCCAGGCCTAACTTCGGAATGGGCTGGTTGGCCCAACCGACTGCGTCGCGCATGAATTCGTGCCGAATGAACGATCTCACTAACGAACCTATTTGCCATCCGAGTGGGAAAGTTCGCGAAGATAGTCTTGCTCCAGAGCGAGAAGGTCTCGCCGGCGATCCCTCAACCTGCGTGCAGGTATTCCCAGGTTAATGGACCATGATTCGGTCGACTTGGTCACCAAGCTGCAGGCCCCTATCGACGATCCTTCGCCAATCTGGACACCGGGAAGTATGATTGCTCCTGCACCAATGATGGCGTGCCTACCGACCTCGACACGGGCGCGCGTGATCCTGCGAAACTTCATGGGAACGGTCGGCCCCGTCAGCGCCAGTCCGCCGTAGTCATCGGTCTGAGAAAAGATCGTTCCGCCGAATGCCAAACCGGAAAAATCGCCCATCCGTATGCCTTCAAGTCCACCGATGAGTCGACCGCCATGAGCAATGTGTACGTTAGTACCAAGTTCTACGTTACCGGAAATAATGCAAAAGTCGTCTACAACGCTAAAGTTCCCAATTGCGATGTACTCTGGAAGATAGAGTCTGGCCGTGCGTGCAATCTTCACGTCACTTCCAAGTGACTTGAAGTTCATGGCCTTCAATTCATCTTCATCGAAGTAACGCTGGTTGAATATAGATTGCATAGCCTATTCGCTGTTGAATTGAAGAAGTGCCGGATCAGGATCGCCGCGGATGGATTTCCTTGATGATGAAGGTCGGTCGATTCTGAACCTGATTGAAGATTTTTCCGAGATAAATGCCAACCAAACCAAGCGCTGTGGTCATGATTCCCAGGCTCATGGCCATCAGAGCCATCATCGACGTAAAACCGATCAAAGCATCGCCGAAGGCGATCTTGCGGAAGATGAGGTAGCCTACGTATGAAAAACTTGCGAAAGTAATTAGAATTCCGATATTGAAGAGCCAGGTCAGAGGCTTGGAAGAGAACGAACTCACCGCGTTGACCATCAGTTGTAGTCGCCGGCCCAGGGTATAGCTGCTTTGACCGTCGCGCTGCGCCTTCGTCACCGGAATGCCAATCTGCAGGAATCCGGTCCAACTCATCATTCCGCCTAGGAAGAGGTTGTAATCACCCAGTTGCAGCAGGGCATCCACGAAGCGCCGCGTCATCACGCGCTCGGTGAGGACGTTTTCCGGAATCTTGACATCACTGAGCGCATTGATCCCTTTCCAGAAGATCGCGCCACTGATTCGCTCAAATGGGCCACCCTTGCGTGCTCGCTGGAAGCCATAGACAAGGTCTGCTCTGCTCTCGCGCTGCTTCGCAACGAAATCCACGAGCGTTCCAGGGCGGACTTCAAGGTCGCAGTCGATCAAGAACACGTGGGTTCCTTGCGCCATCCGCAAGCCCGCCTGCACCGCATGGTGGTGGCCAAAGTTGCGCGACAAGTCGACAACGATCAACTGCGGAATGTCCCGCTGTCGTTCGAGCACGTAAGCCAACGATTCGTCGGGAGAACCATCGTTGACGAGCACGATCTCGAAGTCGTTCGCGCCGATCTTTTCGAGCGCTTGCAACGTTTCAGCCAGGAAGCACTCGAGAAAGGCCCGCGACCGGTACATGGTCGATACGACGCTCCATGCCGGGCGGATTCTCTCCTGCGCGTGCGGCGCTTCGGCTGCGCTGAAGATGCTGGCGGGAAGATGGGGGCGGCTCATGCGGGCGCCTTGATAGTGTAACGCTCGAGCATGCGCACGTGCGATAACTTTAGCAGGAGCCCATGGTCAACCACCGCCGCACCGGCGCCGATGAACGAACCGGCGCCAATTTGGGCGCAGCCACATACCGTAGCATTTGGCGATATAGAGCAGTTGCTCTCGACCACGCAATCATGGTTGATGCACGCGCCCGGCCATACCACGACTGCTTCGCCGAGTCGCGCTGCGCGATCGACAATGGCGCCGGCCATCACCACGCAACCGGCTCCGACGTGGGCCGTCGATGCAACGTAGGCGCGCGGATGCACGAGCGCCGGCGTTGGCCGGCCAGTGGCTTTCATACGCTGCCACGCCTTCCAGCGGCCAGCCAGGTCGCGGTACCCGATCCCAAGCACGATGCCGCAGTCCTCGAATTCATTGAGCGCGCTCGCCAAACCACCGATGACTCCTGCTCCCGAGTGGACATCGTCGACCATGCCGGCCACCTCGTGCCCGCAGTCCCGAGCCAATTCGGCCACCGTCGTCGCGAAGCTGCGTGACCCGTAGATCATTAGCCGCATAGTCGCTCCTCGCAGGCGCGGGCAATGTCGGCTAGATGCGCCACACTCGGTGCCCGGACGCCTGCAG
This sequence comes from Rubrivivax sp., assembly GCA_030680415.1. Classification (GTDB taxonomy): domain Bacteria; phylum Pseudomonadota; class Gammaproteobacteria; order Burkholderiales; family Burkholderiaceae_C; genus Rubrivivax. The sequence goes on along the minus strand of JAUXVE010000142.1, from coordinate 9,696 downwards.
TGCAGCGGCGCCGAACGCCGCCTTGACGTCGATGACGGCCTACCCCTTGATGGCGGGTCTGCATCGCCATGCCCACAGCTGGAGGTGGCAGCGGGCCGACCAGGCCGATGCGCATGCCTGCCAAGGCCGTCATGCCGCCTCGGCCCGCTCGACGAGGGCCTCGAACGGTGCGCGGTAGCGCGCCGCGCTCGCACCCCAGCTGCGTTCGGTCTCGACGAACCGCCGCCCCGCCGCGCGCAACGCCGGCCAGTCTTCGCGCCGGGCCAGCAGGCCCAGCACCGCGGTCGCGAGCGCCTCGGCGCTGCCGGCTTGGAACAGCACGCCGGTCTCGCCGTCGCGGATCAGTTCCTTGTGCCCGCCGACGTCGCTGGCCACCAGCAGCCGGCCTTGCGCCATCGCCTCCAGCGGCTTCAGCGGCGTGACGAGCTCCGTCAGGCGCATGCTGTGGCGGGGGTAGGTCAGCACGTCCACCAGGTCGTAGTAGCGCTGCACTTCGGCGTGCGGCACGCGGCCGGTGAAGACCACCTTGTCGGCCACGCCCAGTTGCAGTGCCTGCGCCTTCAGCGCCGCCTCCTGCGGGCCGCCGCCCACCAGCAGCACGCGCAGGTCGGGGCGTTGTTTCAGCAGTTGCGGCAGCGCGGCCAGCAGCAGGTCGAGCCCTTCGTAGGCGTAGAAGCTGCCGATGAAACCCAGCACAGTGGCGCCGTCCAGGCCCAGGCGGGCCTTCAGCGCCGCATCGGGCGTGCCGCCGGGTTCGAAGTTGTCGATGTCCACCGCGTTGGGGATCACCGTCACCTTGTCGGCCGGGATGCCGCGGGACGCGATGTCGAGGCGCAGGCCTTCGCAGATGGTGAACACGTGCGCGGCCTGGCGCAGCGCGTGCGTCTCCAGCCGGCGCGTCAGGCGGTAGCGCAGGCTGCCTTCGGTGGTGGTGCCGTGGTCCACCGCGGCGTCTTCCCAGAAGGCGCGAACCTCGTAGACAACCGGGATGCCCAGCTCGCGCCCCACGCGCAGCGCCGGGATGGCGTTGAGCACAGGCGAGTGGGCGTGCAGGATGTGCGGCTGCACCTGGCGTGCCGCGTACAGCAGGCGTTGCTGGGTGGCCTTCATCAATGCGTTCTCGGCCAGGCCGGGCAGCTTGGGGCCGGTGGGGGCGGGGGTGCGGTAGAAGTGCCAGCCGTCCACCGTTTCCTCGGTGCCGCCGGGAGCTGCGTGCTTGGGGCTGGTGAGGTGGAAAGTCTCCCAGCCCAGGCGGCGCTGCTCGCGCAACAGCGCCAGCGTGCGGAAGGTGTAGCCGCTGTGCAGGGGGATGGAGTGGTCGAGGACGTGGAGGATGCGAAGGCTCACGCCGGGGTCTCCGTGGCGACGGTGGACGCGTATTCGCGATGAGCCGGGGTGCAGCGCATGGGTTCGGGTCGACAGTGATGGCCGGGTTGGCGAAGACGGCACCCAACGGTGCACCCCGAGTGATCGGCAAGCGATGGTAGGTGAAATACCGGGAAAGGTTCGTCGAACTGTCCAACGGGAAGGCACTCGCATGAATTCCGGCACGGCGGCAGGACACGACCGACGTCTGAGCGACAGGCAAGGCTTCGTGGCCCCAGGGCACGGCCGGCTTGGCCGGTGATTGGTTCGCCTGCTGCCCCGTGGTGAACACTCGGAACCTGACCGCTTCGCTCCCATCGACGTGACCTAAACTTGAACAAGTGAGACTGACCCCCGAAGAGCGCGACGCCATCGCCGCGGCGGCCCGGCAGACGCTGCTGCCTGGCACGCGGGTGTCGCTGTTCGGGTCTCGCGTGGACGATTCGGCGCGCGGCGGCGACATCGACCTGCTGCTCGAACCTGGCGAGCCGATGCACGCCGCCGAGTGGGTGGCTCGTCGCGGCGCATTCATTGCCAGGCTCTACGCACTGATGGGTGAGCGGCGCATCGACGTCGTGCTGGCACCGCAGGGTTCAGGCGAGGAGTTGCCCGTCGTCTCTTCGGCCCGGCGGCAGGCCGTGCCGCTGGTGCGCACATGAGTGTCGGGCGCCCGGGTCGGCTTGCGCTGGCGCGCTGGGAGGCCGATCGCCACGCAGCGGTGCTCGACGAGGCGCTGGCCGCGTGGCGGAGCATGCTTGTGGCATGCTTCTGCCTGCGCCTGAGAGGTTCGCCATGCCTACACCCGTTGAAGACCTAGCCGCGCAGGCCCTCAGCCTGCCCCCCGAAGACCGAGCAAAGCTCGTGGAGCGCTTGATCGCCAGCTTCGAGCCAAGGTCCGCGTCTCAGGCAGCGTGGCTGAAGCTTGCGCGGGCACGACGCGATGACGTCCAGTCTGGCAAGACAGCTATGGTTCCTGGCGACGAGGCTCTTGCGCGCGTGCGAGCGCGCATCGCGTGAGCTACTGGCTACACCCGGACGCAGAAGCCGAACTTGGTGATGCGGCCGTCTACTACGCAGAGCATGCGAGCCGGGCGGTGGCTGAGGCCTTCCTCGCGGAGTTCGAGCGAGTACGAGACCTCCTGGTCGAGAACCAGTATCGAGGCCCGCATGGCGACGACGGCCTGCGCGTGTACCACCTTGATCGCTTCCCGTACACGGTGGTGTACGAAACCAGCGAGCATAGTGGGCCGCAGATCTACGCGGTCGCGCATCAACACAGGGAACCGGGGTACTGGGCCGAGCGCATCGACGCCTAACCCCGCTCAGCTCGAACGTTGGCCTTCGACTTGGCCGCGGACTTCGACTGGAGCAGCGCCCTCATTGCCGAGGACATCCGTCGGCCTTATCCGGAGCGTCGATACCAGGCGCTGGGCCGAATTGGAGAGCACCTGTACATGCTGGTGTTCACGCCCCGACAAGGCGCAATCCACGTCATCAGCTTGCGCCGAGCCAACCCACGTGAAAGGAGCCGCTATGCCTCGCACACCGAGACCTGAGGCCGTCGATTCAGACAACCCCGAAGCCACCCAGGCGTGGTTCGCCCGGGCACGGCCGGCCGCGGACGTCTTGCCGGGCTTGGTGGGCGAAGCAGCTGCGAAAGACATGCTCGCGCCCAGGCGAGGCAGGCCGCCGCTGGACCAGACCAAGGAGCATGTGAACATTCGGCTGGACGCAGACATCGTGCGTTCGTTCAAGAGCACGGGTGCCGGCTGGCAGACACGGTTGAACAATGCTTTGCGCGACTGGTTGCGGTCGCACGCCGGGCGGTCGTAGCGGCGCGGACCTGCAAGCTCGAGGGCGACGCGCTGTTGATCGCGCAACTGCGGTACCCCTCCTTCTGAGCGCGATGATCGCAGGCAGTGGCACCGGGCGAGCTTCGGGGCCGGTGGGCGCGGGCGTGCGCTGCGCAGCGGGATGGAGTGGTCCAGGATGTGGAGGATGCGCATCGGGTTGCTGCGGGATGTATCCGGGCGCTAGGCCAGCAGCCGACTCGCAAGCTCTGGGTAGGCATGGAATTGCCCGTCGGCCGACGCCAGCTGCCCATCCAGTTCCAGGGACGTTGCGATGATCATGCGGTCGAAGGGGTCACCGTGCCGGTCGGTCAAGTCGACAGCACGAGATGCGATCGCCGGCGTAAGGGGGAGTAGCTCGATGCGGGAGCCGTACAGCGCCTTTGAGAACCACTCGCGCATCGGGACGGGAAGCTCGATCCTTCCGCGACGCACGGAATGTGCCATCTCGAAGCAGGAAACAGCACTCACGCCAACTCGCGCGGTGGTTCGCAGTGCTTCGACCTGCGCCGCGGACAAGCGGCCAAGGTCGCCATTGATCCACCAGTACCAGATGTGCGTGTCCAGCACGATCATGGTGTCTCGGCCCAATCCTCTGGGTCAACGATCGGCGAAATCAGATCACCGATGGTTCTGCCCTTGCCTACCAGGTCTGGGTGAGGTTTGCGGATCGCCCGGGCGGTGACCGGCTCCTCGTCCACTGTCAAGGCGATGACCTCGACCCGGTGGTTGACGAACGACTGCGGGAGTTCCAGCACCACGTGCGTGTCGTGAACATCGATGATCTTGCGCTGCACCTGCATCACGAACTCCTCTTTGTGGATCTGACGGTGCCGACGCCGGCGCGGCAACTCGACACTTTGCTATTGTACAATTTTGCGTACAACTTCGGAGCCCTTCGATGGACGCAATCACCTACTCTGCGGCGCGCGCCAACCTTGCCTCTGTGATGGACCGCGTGTGCAGCGATCACGAAGCGCTGATCATCACGCGCAACGGTGAACAGTCGGTGGTGATGCTCTCGTTGGAGGATTACAAGGCGCTGGAGGAGACCACCTACCTGCTGCGCAGCCCCGCCAACGCACGCCGGTTGCTCGCTGCGGCGGCGGAGCTGAATGCTGGCAAAGGCACCGAGCGGACACTGGTGCCGTGAAGTTGGTGTTTGCCGACGGCGCATGGCAGGACTATCTGTACTGGCAGAAACAGGACCGGCGCATGGTGGAGCGCATCAACCTGCTGATCCGGGAAACGCAGCGCGAGCCGTTCGCGGGCATCGGCAAGCCCGAGCCGCTGAAACACGCACTGGCAGGGTTCTGGTCACGCCGCATCACTGATGAGCACCGCATGGCTTACAGGGTGGAAGGTGACGCGCTGTTGATTGCACAGCTGCGCTATCACTACTGAGCCTCCCAGCCAACAGTGGGGTTCAGCATGATGCATCGCGAAACGCGCGCAGGACGGAGTTGATTCGCGTCTGATAGCCCGGCCCTTGAGCCTTGAACCACACGAGACCAGTCAGTCTTGGACTTCACGGAAGTAGAGTTGCGCTTCGCGCCGGGTGGCTTTGCGGAAGGAAATGACGCGGATTTCATCTTCAGACTCCGAGTGAACAACGGATACTACCGGGCGTGGCTGTCGCCCTGTTGCTGCGGTTTGGTTCAGCCACTTGCCCATCCACCACATTGCGCAGGAACGCCTCGAACATCAGCAGCGTCCACAGCGGCGCGCTGTAGTCACTGGCGCCGCTTTGGTGCGCGTCCACCAGGTGTTGCAGGTAGGGCCGGTTGAACCAGCCGGTGGTGGCCAGCCGCTCGCGACTGCCGTCGGTGTCCCAGCCCCAGGCCGGGCTCGATGTGCAGGCTGCCTTCGTCGGGGCTGTGGTGCAGCTGCGAATCGTTCATGCGCTGCAGCACGGCGCGGCCTATGGGCCGCTGGCCGCGCGTGTCGAAGATGCCGGTGATGCCGCACATGGGGGTGGGTTGGTCTTGGTCTCGCGCTCAGCCGCGGGCCGCCTGGCGGCGACGATCCGCGCGATGGTAGGGGAAACATTTGCCCTGCCGGGGCGGGTGGCCGAAGCTATCCGCGCCGCCCATGACATCCGGCACAGTGGCAAGCCGGCCGCGTTGGTGCTGTGGGCCTATTCGGCGATCGTCACGTCCACGCCGGTGCCGATGTTCACCAGCGGCGGCTCGAAGCGACCGCTGGGGGTCATCATGGAAGCGGTGAGCCCATTTCTTGTACCAGCGCCGCGACAGCGGCTCTCAACTCAGGCAGGTTGTCGTGCAGCACACGCCAGATTTCGGCATCGTTCAAACCCGAGTAGCCGTGCACCAGGATATTCCTGAAGCCGATGAGCTGTCGTTGGCGCGGCACCCTCGACGCCAGCACAGGATCGAGTTTCGTCAGCTGGGTCACGGCCTCGCCGATGTTCTGCAACTGGCGCTCCACCGCGGACCGAACCAACAGGTCGGTCTGATACCGACCCAGGTCGAGTCCATGGACAAAACGCTCGACGGCACTGCACGCGTGCTCGATGTCCCACAGGAACGCCGATGGCGGACGCTTCATGCTTGGTACACGAGCTGACGGTCACGCTCGATCGAGGCCAGGACGTACGGGTTGCGGACCGACCCTTTGGAAACCAGATCGACTTGGCGGCCGAACACAAATTCCAGGTCGTCCTTGAGGCCGAAATAGATATCCAGAGGATTCTTGTTGTCTGCGGAATCGAACTGGACCAGGAAATCCAGGTCGCTGCACGCTTCGTCGAAATCATCGCGAGCCGCCGAGCCAAACAGCTCGAGGCGCATAACGCCTCGGCGCCGGCAGGCCGCGGCAACTTCATGGCGATGAGACTCGATGATGGGATGCATAGTCAAATTCTAGCGGGCGTGGGCGGCGGTCAGGAGCCTCGTCTAATCGGCGGTGATGGCGGCGAAGCGCACAGCCGCTAGGCTGCGCATCCCACGCAGCGCAGCCCCAGGTGCTGGGCAAAGGGGTCGAAGTCGCGATCGCTGTGCAGGAGTTCCATCCCATCCAGGATGCACCGCGTGGCGATGACCGTGTCGATCGTCTTGCGCACGGCGAAACCCAGGGCGCGAAGCCGCCTGAAGTTCCTGGCGGCCTCGACCGCGACCTCCAACCCGCCCAGGTTGATCAGCTCCAGGCTCGAAAGCGTTCGGTTGACGGCATTGAATTCCCGGTCGGTTGAACAGCCTTGAAGAACCTCGGCCAAGATCAGGTCGCCGATGGCCAGCGGTGTGGCGCCAAGCAATGCGTCCAGTTTGGCCGCTTGCGGCGTGCTCGCGCCACGCAGGTAGTCGATCCAGACGCTGGTGTCGACCAGGATCACTTGTCACGCCTCATGGCCTGGAGGTCTCCTTCCCACTGTACGCTTGAGTAGTGCGATTGACTGCATTTTGCTAGTGCGATACAATGCCTAGAAGTAGTCAAACGCGATGCAACTCTCTAGTGAAGCGCGCTGCGCAAGGTACAGTCATGGCCCCTCCCAACACCCTTCTCGCGAGTTCGCTCTCCCTGCTGGCCAACCTGCAAAAGGCGGGCAAGCACGTCATTCGCGGCACCGACTTGCCACGGATGGACCGACAGCGCTTGGTAAAGGCCGGGTTCCTGGAAGAGGTGTTTCGCGGGTGGTACCTGCCCTCGCGTCCTGACGCACAGCCAGGAAGCTCCGCTGCTTGGTACGCAGGGATGCGGGAGTTCATCACGGGCTACTGTGATGGCCGCTTCGGGACGAACTGGCACGTGTCGCCCGACCAGTCCCTGATGCTCGGAACTGGCGAGCGCACGTTGCCGAAGCAAGTGCAGATTTGGGCGCCTGAGGCTAACAACCAAATCGTTGCGCTACCCCATGAGTGCTCGCTCTTCCTCTATCGCGCCCCGCGGCTGTGGCAGTCCGAAGTGGCTGCCGATGTGGGAGGCCTGCGTCTTGCCACTTTGGCACAGGCGCTTTTGGCTGTTGGCCCTGCGTTCTTCACACAGCAGCCGCTGGCCGCACGCATCGCCTTGGCTAGCGTGACAGACACTTCTGAGCTCCTTCGCCCCTTGCTCGATGGTGGGCATGTCCATATCGCCGGTCGACTGGCTGGCGGCATGCGAGCCATCGGCCGCGCCGACGTCGCTGATGAGATTGTCTCCACGATGGTCGCCGCGAACATGGCGGTCAAGGAGTCTCAGCCTTTCGAAGTCGCCCCGACTCCATTGCCTGCTGGTCGCCCCGAGTCACCGTACATTCAACGCCTGCGCCTAATGTGGCAGCAGATGCGCCAGGGCGTCATCAACGAATTCCCTGCTCCAGGGGAGGTGGCCTTGGATGTCGAGGCCACGCTCAAGAACGTGGAAGAGCGATACGTCACCGACGCCTACCACTCGCTGTCCATCGAAGGCTACCGGGTCACGCCGGAGCTCATCGAGAAGGTGCGAGACGGCCAGTGGCAGCCCGATGGGGAGGACGCGAAGACTCGAGACGCCATGGCAGCCAAGGGGTACTACGAGGCTCACCTCAAGGTCAAGGAGTACATCGCGCAGACCCTCATTGCCAAGCCCGAGAGTTGGCCCCTGCATGATGCGCTGACCAAGTGGTACCGCGCGCTGTTCAGCCCAAGCGTCGCGGCGAACATTCTCAAGCCCTCGGACCTGGCGGGCTGGCGAAACGACCAGGTGTTCATCAGGGGAGCGCTGCATGTGCCGCTTTCAAAGGAAGCCGTTCGTGAGTGCATGCCCGTCTTCTTCGAACTGCTTGCGGCCGAGCCCCACGCCGCAGTGCGTGCGGTCCTTGGGCACTTCTTCTTCGTCTACATCCATCCCTACATGGACGGGAACGGGCGCCTTGCCCGATTGATCTTCAATGCGATGCTGGTGACCGGCGGCTACGTGTGGACCATCGTCCCGCTTGAGCACCGGAAGCCCTACATGGCCGCACTGGAGCAGGCAAGCTCCTACGGCAAAATTCAACCCCTTGCGAAATTCTTCGCCGACCTGCTTCGCGACCAATGCGAGACCCCTTTGCCGCGGCCCACGGGGTAATGGCGAGAGGTGCGGGAAAGGCGGCGTTCTTGGGCCGTGGTTTGCACACTCAACTGCGCCACGTAGGTAGAGATGCTGCGCCTCATTTCATACGCTTTCTCTTGTGCGCCTATAATGAGCAACACTATGCCAGCCAAAGCTCCTCCAATTGGCGAAATCCTGGCGGCCCGGCTCGTGGCGATTGGAAGTCGCCTGCACGCACATCGAAAGCAGCACAAGGTGACCGCCACGTCGGCCGCCGAGGCCGCCGGCATCTCGAGGGCCACGTTGCACCGCATCGAGCGCGGGGAGCCGTCGGTGACCATGGGCGCTTACCTGAGCGCGATCGCGGCCCTGGGCCTCGAGCTAGAGGTGGCCGATCCACCAACAGGCAGAGCCGTGGAACGCCAGCCCGGCGTGCCGGCGAGCATTCGCCTGGACGAGTTTCCGCAGCTCAAGCGCCTGGCATGGCAGCTTCACGGCGTGGCCGAGGTCACCCCGGTGCAGGCCTTGAACCTGTACGAGCGTAACTGGCGGCACATCGACGAGGCTGGCATGGAACCGAGCGAGCGCGCCCTGGTCCGGGCCCTTGCAGCCCCGCTTGGCGGGGGGCGTCTGCTTGTTTGAGCGTGAGCACCATCGCCGCGTGGCGAGCATCCTCGAGGCGCTGAACGCCGAGAGTCTGGCCATCAACGAGTGCCTCTTCGGCGGCGGTACGGCCATGGCGCTGCGCTACGGCGAGTACCGCGAATCGGTCGACATCGACTTCCTGGTCTCGAACAAGGAGGGCTACCGCCAGTTGCGCCAGCTCCTCACGGGCCAGAACGGGATACAGGCCATCACCAGGCCAGGCATGGCTCTGAACCAGGTGCGCGAGATGCGTGCGGACCAATACGGCGTGAGGACGATGCTGCGGGTGGACGACACCCAAATCAAGTTCGAGATCGTGCTCGAAGGCCGTATCGCGCTGGATCCACCGACCGTCGACGATCGCATTTGCGGGGTGGCGACGCTCACGCCGCTCGACATGGTCGCCAGCAAGCTGCTGGCGAATTCAGACCGCTGGCGCGACGACGCCGTGTTCAGCCGCGACCTCATCGATCTGGCCATGATGGCGCCCCCGAAGAAGTCGCTGCGCCTGGCGATCGACAAGGCCAAGGCGGCCTATGGCGACTGTATCGAGACCGATCTGGCGAAAGCCATTCAAGACCTGCGAGAACGCCCGCACCGCCTGGACCACTGCATGCAAGCCATGCACATGACGACCGTATCCAAGGCGGTGCTGTGGACGCGGATCAAGGCTCTCGAGCGGATAGGGGTCACCCATTAGCCGTCTCCGTCAATAGGGGCGATCGAATTTCTGCGGTCGTCCCCGCATCTCTACCTTCGACGCGACGCTGAGTCCGTATTGCCTCGGAGCGGAGTCAAGGGCGGGCTGCCGCACTTGGGCAGCCCG
>JAUXVE010000138.1 GCA_030680415.1 Rubrivivax sp. | reverse complement strand
GGCCCCAGCCCCGGCCGCGCCCGCTGTCGCCCCCCCCGCGGCGGCGCCCAGCCCGGCCGCGGCGGCGCCGATCTCGGTCACCGTGGTGCGGCCCAAGACCGTGGCGCTGGCCAAGGCGCCGCCGATCCCGTCTGCGCGTGCGGTGCGCGCCGCTGCACTGCCGCAGATCCAGCGCAAGATCGCCGTCCTGATCGGCCTGGACAACTACGTCGACGATCGCATCCCGCTGCTCGAGAACGCCGGGCGTGACGTCGAGGCCATGGCCCGGGTGCTGGAGACGCAACTGGGCTACCAGACCGTGGTCGTTCGCGACGCGAGCCGCGAGGCGATCGTCGGCGTGCTCAACAGGCTGGCGCTGACGGCGCGGCCGAACGACTCGGTGGTCGTCTACTACGCCGGCCACGGCACCGTGGTCGAAGAGACCGGGCTCGGTTACTGGATCCCGGCCAGCGCCGACGCAGACCGGCCCGAGAGCTGGATCTCCAACAACGACATCGGCAAGCTGGTGGGCAGCATCCGCGCGTCGCAGGTGGTACTGATCTCCGACAGCTGCTTCTCGGGCAGCCTGGTGTCCGAGCGTCGCGTGCAGGCCTTTGGTGGTGCCGACGATCCCGGCGCCTTGTTGCAGCGCCGCGCCGCGGTCGTGATGTCATCGGGCGGCAACGAGCCGGTGGCCGACGGCTCGCGCAACGGGCATTCGCCCTTTGCCGCGAGTCTGATGCAGTCCTTGTCGCAGCTGGACAACTGGCGCCCCGGCAACACGGTGTTCGAGCAGATCCGCCAGGACGTCACGCGGCGCCTGCCGCAGACGCCGCATTACGGTGCGGCGCGCCAGGGCCGGCATGCCGAGGGCGCGGACTACGTGTTCGAACAGCGGCAGCTGGAGCAGGTGCCGCGCTGAGCTCGGTCGTCCTGGGCGTCCGGGCCCATCAGTCCGTGGCGCCCATGGCCAGCGCCAACTCGCGATGCCGCGCGAGTTGCGCTGCGTCGGGCGCGCTGCGCGTGTCCCACCCCTGCAATTGGCGTTCGGCGATGGCCGCCAGCGCCGCGATCCACGCCGGGTCGTCGTTCAGGCAGGGGATGTAGCGAAACGCCTGGCCGCCGGCCCCGATGAAGGCTATGCGCGCCTCCTGCGCGATCTCCTCCAGCGTCTCCAGGCAGTCGGCAACGAAGCCCGGGCACATGACGTCGACGCGCTTGATGCCTTGCGACGCCAGCGCCACCAGCGTCGGCTCGGTGTAGGGCTCCAGCCACCGGGCCTTGCCGAAGCGGCTCTGGAAGGTGACGATCAACTCGTTCCGGTGCAGGCCGAGTTGCTCGCCCAGCAGCCGCGCCGTCTTGTGGCACTGGCAGTGGTAGGGATCGCCCAGCAGCAGCGACCGGTGCGGCACGCCATGGAAGCTGAGCAGCAGGCGCTCGGCGCGGCCGAACGCCTGCCAGTGCGCCCGCACGCGTGCGGCCAGGGCCGCGATGTAGCCGGCGTCGTCGTGGTACTCGGCGACGAAGCGCAGCGCGGGCATGCGGCGTGCGCGACAGGCCCATTGCAGCAGCTTGTCGCCGACGCTGGCGGTGGTGGCCGCCGCGTACTGCGGGTACAGCGGCAGCACCAGCACCTGCGTCGCGCCTTGCTCGCGCAACTCGTCCATCACCTTGGGGATGCCGGGGTTGCCGTAGCGCATGGCGTGGCGCACCACGACGTGGTGGCCCTGCGCGGCGAGCTGCTCTGCCACGCCTGCCGCCTGGCGGGCCGTCCACACCGCCAGCGGCGAGCCTTCGGGCATCCAGACTGCGGCGTACTTGGCTGCCGACCTGGACGGCCGCGTGCGCAGGATGATGCCGTGCAGGATCGGCCACCACGCGAGGCGCGGGATCTCGACGACGCGCGGGTCGCTGAGGAACTCGGCCAGGTAGCGGCGCAGGGCGCGCGGCGTCGGCGCGTCGGGTGTGCCCAGGTTGACCAGCAGCACGGCCGTGCGCGCCGGCTGCCCATGGTGGTAGGCGGGTTCGGCGCGAAAGCTCATGCTGCGGCGCTGCCCTTGGGTGCCAGCACGGCCAGCACGGCGACCAGGTCCACCGGCTTGGTCCAGCAGCCGTCGAAGCCCGCGGCACGCGCCGGACCCTCGACCACGGTCGCGGCGTCGGCGGTGCACAGGTAGGCCGGTGGCCGCGCGTTCAGCCGCGACCGCAAGGCGGGCAGCAATTGGTAGCCGTCGAGATCGGGCAGGTGCAGGTCGATGACCAGCAGTTCGGGCGTCCAGTGCCGGACCAGTTCCAGCGCCTGTGCCGCAGTGGCCGCCGTCGCTACCTCGACGCCACCGGCAAAGCGGCAGGTCTCGACGAACAGCAGGCTGCTGACGGGGTCGTCGTCGACGTAGAGGACACGCACCTAGCGCAACTCCAGCGGCACCTGGGGCTGCGTATCCGCGAAGTGCAGCACGTCGAAGCTGACGCAGGCTGATCCGGGGTCGCTGGGCGAGGCGCCGAGGCCGATGGTGCCGCTGCCGTGCAAGGTACAGCCGCCGCGGCGCAGGCTGACGATCTCGCCGTCGTTGAAGCGCACGTAGGTGCCGTTGTAGCTGAGGTCGCTGAGCTGGAAGCTGCCGCTGTGCCAGTCGACCCGGGCATGCGAACGCGAGACACGCGCATCGTCGACACAGAAGGTGGCCTGCGGACTGCGGCCCAGCACCACCGGCATCTGCTGACTGGCAAACACGCGCTGCAGGCCACCCCACATCAGGCGCAAGCCCTCGGGCTCGAGCACGCTGGAAACGTCGCCGAACTGCGTCGCTGCCGGGTCGATGCCGCCGCGGCGGCCGCCCATCACATGCACTTCCACCGGCTCGACGCGCCCGCGCAGCACCAGCCGGTCCAAGCTGCGAAAGCGTGAGCGCAAGTCCGCTGACAGGCCATCGAGCACGTCCACGGTGAGCAGCGTTTCGTTGTCGCCGGCATGGTCCAGCAGCCGTGCCGCCACGTTGACGGCGTCACCATAGCAGTCGCCCGCCATCTCGACCACCTCGCCGCGGGCCAGGCCCACCTGCAGCTTGAGGCCGCGCAGGCCCGACGAGGCGCCACGCTCGCTGCCGCGCGAAACCATGCCCTCGAGCAGGTCGTGCATCTCCATCGCTGCCGGTACGGCATCGGCAGGGGTGTCGAAGACCGCCATCAGGCCGTCGCCGAGGGTCTTGACCACACTCCCGTGATGGCCGCTGACCGGGCCGCCCAGCGCGTTGACGCAGTGCGTCACGACCGACGTGGCCTCAGCGTTACCCAGCCTCTCGAAAAGCGCCGTGCTGCCGCGCAGGTCGGCGAAGAGAACGGTGCGGTCGGAGATCCGTGTCATGCCGTGGCAAAGTGTAGCCGCCGCTCAATCGGCGATGCCCACCTCGCGACAGACCCTCTTGTCCTGTCTCAAGTGCGTCAGGGATTGTCGAGGTGGCCCCGCAGCTTGTGCCTGCGGTGCAAGCTGCGCAGCGCTCGCTGCACGAGCGCCGCTGCCTGCGGCAGCGCGCACCTGGCCAATCAAAGATTGTCCAGGTACGTGCGCAGCTTGTCCGAGCGCGTGGGGTGCTTGAGCTTGCGGATCGCCTTGGCCTCGATCTGGCGGATGCGCTCGCGCGTGACGTCGAACTGCTTGCCCACCTCTTCCAGCGTGTGGTCGGTGCTCATCTCGATGCCGAAGCGCATGCGCAGCACCTTGGCCTCGCGCGGGGTCAGGCTGTCCAGGATGTCCTTGACCACGTCGCGCAGGCCGGCCTGCATGGCGGCGTCGACCGGGGCCACGTTGTTGGTGTCCTCGATGAAGTCGCCCAGGTGCGAGTCGTCGTCGTCGCCGATCGGCGTTTCCATGGAGATCGGCTCCTTGGCGATCTTCATGATCTTGCGGATCTTGTCCTCGGGGATCTCCATCTTCTCGGCCAGCGTCGGCGCGTCGGGCTCGTAGCCGAACTCCTGCAGATGCTGGCGCGAGATGCGGTTCATCTTGTTGATGGTCTCGATCATGTGCACCGGGATGCGGATCGTGCGCGCCTGGTCGGCGATCGAGCGCGTGATGGCCTGGCGGATCCACCACGTGGCGTAGGTCGAGAATATGTAGCCGCGCCGGTATTCGAACTTGTCGACCGCCTTCATGAGGCCGATGTTGCCTTCCTGGATGAGGTCCAGGAACTGCAGGCCGCGGTTGGTGTACTTCTTCGCGATGCTGATGACCAGACGCAGGTTGGCCTCGATCATTTCCTTCTTGGCGTCGCGGCTGGCCTTCTCGCCCTCGTTCATCCTCTTGTTGATGAGCTTCAGGTCTTCCAGCGGCACCACGGCGCGGCTTTGCAGGTCGCTGAGCTTGGTCTGCAGCTCCTGCACGGCGGGCAGGTTGCGCGCCAGCACATGGCTGTAGGCCTTGCCGGCGGCGACTTCCTTTTCGGCCCACTTCAGGTTCATCACGTTGGGCGGGAAGGTGCGGATGAAGTGCTCCTGCGGCATGCCGCACTTGTCGACCACGATCTTGCGGATCTCACGCTCGTAGCGGCGCACGTCGTCGACCTGGCTGCGCAGGATGTGGCACAGCTTCTCGATCGTCTTCACCGTGAAGCGGATCGTCATCAGGTCGACGCTGATGGCGTGCTGCGCGCGGTTGTAGGCGCTGGACTTGTAGCCCTCCTTCTCGTAGGCCTTGCGCATCTTGTCGAAGTGCACGCGCAGCGTCGCGAACTTCTCCAGCGCCTGCTTCTTGAGCTCCTCGAGCTTCTTGGTCAGCGCCCGGCTGCCGCCCTGGCCGTCGTCGTCGTCTTCCTCGTCGAATTCGTCGAAGTCCTCTTCGGCGACGTAGTCGTCGGCCTCGTCCGCGGCGACGAAGCCGTCGACGGCTTCGGAGATCTGCATTTCGCCGGCGCCGATGCGGTCGGCCATGGCCAGGATCTCGGCAATGGTCGTCGGGCTGGCGGAAATCGCCAGCATCATGGCCTGCAGGCCGCCTTCGATGCGCTTGGCGATCTCGATCTCGCCCTCGCGCGTGAGCAGCTCCACGGTGCCCATTTCGCGCATGTACATGCGCACCGGGTCCGTGGTGCGGCCGAACTCGCTGTCCACCGTGGACAGTGCGGCCTCGGCGGCTTCCTCGGCTTCCTCTTCGGTGGCGGTGGAGGTGCCGCCGCCGGCCACCAGCAGCGTGGCCGCATCCGGTGCCTGCTCGTAGACTGCGATGCCCATGTCGTTGAGCATCGAGATGATGGCCTCGAGGATTTCCTCGTTGACCAGCTTCTCCGGCAGGTGGTCGTTGATTTCCTGGTGCGTCAGGAAGCCGCGCGTCTTGCCCATCTTGATGAGCGTCTTCAGCTCCTGGCGACGCTTGGCGACTTCTTCTTCGGTGAGCGTGGTCTCCTCGAGGCCGAACTCGCGCATCAGCGCGCGCTCCTTGGCGCGGCTGACCTTCATGCGCAGCGGCTTGGCCTTGGCGACCTTCTCGGTGTCGTCGACGGTCTCGGTTTCGGCTTCGACTTCGGTCCCGAGTTCGGGCTCGCCGTCGAATTCGGCGTCGATGTCGGTCAGGTCCACGTCTTCGGCCGCTGGCGCCATGCCGGTGTCGGCCTTCTTGCCGGACTTGGCGCCCTTGGCGTCGACCTTGGCCGCCGGCTTGGGGCTGGTCTTCGCTGTCTTCGCGCCCGCCTTCGCGGCCGGCTTGGGCTCGACCTTGGCCGCCTTGGGCGCCGGCTTGGTGGCCTTGGATGCGGGCTTCGCCGTCGTCGTCTTGGGCTTTGCCGCCGCCGGCGCGGTCTTGGCGACCTTCGCTGTCTTGGGCTCGGGCGCTGCGGCCTTGGTCACCGGCTTGGGCGGCGTCTTCGTTTCCTTGCCATGCTTGGCGACGGGGGCGGCAGCGGGGGCGGCAGGCTTCTTGGCGGTCATGCGGTTCCTTGGGAAGACGGTGGCGACGGGCGGCCCGGACTCACGCAGGACCCATAAGACAACAGCACCGGGGCTGGAGCGGCGCGCGGGGTCTCGCGTGTCATCGGGCGGGCAAGCTCGCGTGGGCAGATCCGATGTGCAGCCCTTGCGGGTGGGGTTGACCGTTGAACCCTTTTCAAGGGTGGTCGGGGCCCGGAGGTGCTGCTGTCACTCTTGCCGCTGCATCAAACCGCGGATTATATCCGCCGGCGCTCATCTGGTGCCACGACGGCTCAAGCCGCAGGCGTCGCCAGGCCGCTCTTCAGCCGCGCGATCTGTGCGTGCAGTGCCCGCAGGCGATCCAGCTCTTCGACGCCGGAGGCGCCGGCGGCGGCGAGTTGCCGTGCCTCGTCGCCCAGGCGTGCGATCCACAGCCGGTGCATGACGCGCTGCAGGTCGTCGAAGCCCTGTTCCTCGCCCGGGTCGGCAGCGTCGACGCAGGCGCGCGCCTGCGCTTGCCAGGGCGTGCCTGCCATGGCCTCGTCCAGGGCCGCCCAGGTCAGCGGCCCGTGCTCGGTGAGCTGCTGTTCGAGCCAGCCCATCACCGCGCCATGGCTGCCGCCGAGTTCGTGCAGCAGTGCGTGGTCGTCCGCCGAGAGCTGTTGCCACCAGTCGCTGTGGCGCAGCAGCAGCCGCAGCGCGAGGTCGGCGCTGTCCGCCGGT
>JAUXVE010000132.1 GCA_030680415.1 Rubrivivax sp. | reverse complement strand
TCGGGCGCGCAAAGGACTTGTCGCCAGGGCACCAAATCATGTGGCGAGGCTATTCAGAACTGCAATCCCTTTGCAGAGGTCTGTCCCTGCGCGATTGGACATCGGATTAGGCGAAAACTTCTGGGTAAAGGGCAGGGCTAGCTGTTCGTCGGCGGTGTCGGACATCGGATCTCTCGCAGCTGGAATCTGAGCACTGGTGCGGGCCGCGTGATCATGCCCGCCCCGGCGCGATGCTGCCGCCAGCGCCAGGCCCGCCGCGCGCGCGCCGCTGCAGCAAGTGTGCGATCGCCAGCGTCAGCAGCAAGCCGGCGAGCGAACACGAACCGGTGGCGACCCAGGTCCACTGCCAGCCGCCGGCCCGGCTAGCCACCCAGGCCACCAGCGGTGGCCCTGCAAACTGGCCCAGCGCCGACCATTGCTGGACCCAGCCCACGGTGGTGGACAGAGCGTGCGGCCCCGGCGCCAGGCGCAGCGCCAGCGCGAACAGCGTGGCCGGGATCAGCCCGCCGACGCCCGAGAACGCCAGCACGGCCGTGTAACGCAGCCAGCCCGGCAGGCCGGCGTCGGGGCCGCCGGCGAAGGCGGCCGCTGCCGCCACGGCCATGGTCGTGAAACCCACCGCCAGCAGCCGCGGCGCTGGCACACCGCGCTGCAGCAGCCGGCCCGAGCCGATGTTGCCGGCCATGTTGGCCGCTGCCGCCAGCGCGGTGAGCACCGCGGTGGCGGCGCCCGAAACGCCCGCCTGGGTGTAGATCGCCGGCAGGAAGCCGATCACCGCCAGCCACTGGCCGGAGTACATCGCGAAGGTCACGGCCACCGCCCACGGGCCGGGCGCGGCCAGGGTCTGGCGCAGCCGGGCCGCCCAACCCGCAGCCGCAACGGTGCCCGCGGGCGGCCCGGCCGCGGGCACCGTCGTGCGCGCCGAGGCGACCGCCGGCACGGCACGTGCCAGCAGCAGCGCCATCGCCAGCGACAGCCCACCCAGCCCCCACCACCAGCCGCGCCAGCCCAGCAGCTGGATCAAGCCCGGCCCGGCCAACAGCGCCAGCGCGGTGGCAAACGGCATGTAGGCGCCCCACAGGCCGAGCATCGGATGCACGCGTTCGGGCGCCACGAGCTGCCGCACCAGAGCGGGCGCCGGCAGCACCACGAGCAGGAAGCCCAGGCCTTCGACGGCGCGCAGCAGCATCAGCGCCGGCACCGCCGTCGCGGCGCCACCCAGCGCGCTGGCTGCCGCCAGCAGGCACAGGCCGGTGATCATGCTGCGCCGCAGCCCGAGGCCGTCGGCCACCGCGCCGAAGGCCAGGCCCAGCGTCATGCCCGCGGCCTGCACCAGCGACAGCAGGAAGCCTGCCTGCACCAGCGTCAGGCCCAGTGCCTCGCCCAGCGTGGTGATGGCCGGCGGCAGCTTGCCGATGTGCAGCGCCGCACAGACACCGGCCGCGATGACGACCAATGCTGGCTCCAGGCGGGTGCACAGCGGCATTCGGTGGCCAGGCATAGGTCGCCAGTATCCGACGGCCGCGGTACGCTCCGCCCCGACACCACTGAAACCACTGAACCGAAGGACACACCATGCCAAACCCGCGCTGGATCTCGGCCTTGTCGGCCGCACTGATCGCCACGGCGATGCTGGCCGGATGCGGCACCACCGTCGTCAACCCGGTGACCGGCCGCGCCGAGCGCACGGTGATGGACGAGGCCGCCGAGATCGCCGAAGGCCGCAAGGCGCACCAACAGGTGCTCGCCGAATACGGCGCCTACGCCAACCCGAAGCTGCAGGCCTATGTCAACGAGGTCGGCCAGAAGCTGGCCCGGCAGTCGCACCGCAGCAACCTGCCGTGGACCTTCACCGTGCTCGACAGCCCCGAGGTCAATGCCTTCGCACTGCCCGGCGGCTACATCTACATCACGCGCGGCCTCATGGCCTACCTGGACAGCGAGGCCGAGCTGGCCGGCGTCGTCGGCCACGAGATCGGCCACGTCACCGCGCGCCACGGCGCGCAGCGTGCGACGCGGCAGCAGAGCGCCGGGATCGGCGTGCTGGCGGCCACGGTGCTGGGCGCGGTGCTCGAAGGTGCCGGTGTCGGCGGCGCCACCGACCTGGCCAGCCAGGTCTCGCAGGGCGTGGCCGCGGGCTGGCTGGCGACCTACAGCCGCGAACAGGAATTGCAGGCCGACCAGCTGGGCGCCGAGTACCTGGCGCGCAACCGCTACGACCCGAACAACATGGTCGACGTCATCGGCGTGCTCAAGAACCAGGAGCGCTTCGCCGCCGACATGGCACGCGCCGAAGGCCGCGCGCCACCGTCGGGCGCGAACTGGCTGTCGTCGCACCCCAGCAACGACCAGCGGCTGGCCGACATCCGCCGCATCGCCGCCGGCTACAAGGGCGACTACGGCGACGACGGCCGCACGCGCTACCTGCAGGCCATCGACGGCATGGGCTACGGCGAAAGCCGCGCCCAGGGCGTGACGCGCGGGCGCCACTTCTTCCATGAAGAGCTGGGCGTGGCGGTGACCGCGCCGCAGGGCTGGCAGGTGCAGAACACGCAGCAGGCCATCGTCATCGTCAACGCCGCGCGCGACGCCGGGCTGATCGTGCGGCTGGTCCCCGCCAGTGCCGGCAACACGCACGAAGAGATCATCCGCAAGCTCGTCAAGCCGACCGACGGGCGCGCCGAGGAGCGCACCCTCAACGGACTGGCGGCGACGCAGTTCGCGGGCACGCGGCGCAACGAGCAGGGCCAGGCGCAGGCCGTGCGCGTGCTGCTGGTCAGCGGGCCGGGGAACCGCAACTACCTGCTCAACCGCGCGGCGAAAGACGCCGCCGCACTGCAGCGCGCCGCGGCGCCGCTGGCCGAGGCCGAAGCCTCGTTCCGCCCGCTCAGCGCCGCCGACCGCGCAGCGGCGAAGCCCTGGGTGCTGAACACGGTACCCTTCCCGCGCGGCGGCTTTGCCGAGCTGGCACGCTCGTCACCGCTACCGGCACAGGCCGAAGCGCAGCTGCGGCTGCTCAACAGCGCTTATGCCGGGGGTGCCGAACCGCGGCCGGGGCAGCCGGTGAAGGTGGTGCGCTAGGCCGCGGCGCGCGCCAGCCTGCCGCATCGCCGGCTCGACGATGGCGCTGTTTCCTCAAGGCTTGAGCCACGTCGACGCCCGCTGCACCGGCGGCGAGCGGCGCGTTCTGCACCAGCTCAAGCGCTGCCTGGAAGACGACTACATCGTCTGGCACGACATCGCCATCGGCCCCAAGGCGCGGCAGCCCGACTTCGTGATCCTGAGCCCGCGCTGGGGCTTGCTGCTGCTGGAAGTGAAGGACTGGCGCCGTAGCACGCTGGGCCCGGCCACGCGCGACGCCATCGAGCTGCGCACGCCGCGTGGCGTGGTCACCGCGGCGCACCCGCTGCGCCAGGCGCGACTGCGCGCTGGAGCTGGTGGACCTGATGAAGAACGACCCGGCGCTGGTGCACGACAGCGGGCCTTTCGCCGGGCGGCTGCTGTTCCCCTACGGCTGGGGCGTGGTGCTGGCGTCGATGCGGCGCGCCGACGTGGCGGCCAGCGACTTCGACGAACTCTTCCCGCCGCCGCGCACGCTGCTGCGCGACGACCTGGAGGAATCGGTGGGCGCGGCCGCGTTCCAGCACCGGCTGTGGGGCATGTTCACGGTGAGCTATCCGCACACGCTGACGCTGCCGCAGCGCGACCGCATCCGCTGGCACCTGTTCCCCGAGATCCGCCTGCAGCCGCAGGCCACGCTGGACTTCGGGCCCACGCTGGACAGCGCCCCGCCACTGCCCGACCTGTTGCAGGTGATGGACCTGCAGCAGGAGCAGGTGGCGCGCACGCTGGGCGAAGGCCACCGCGTGATCCACGGCGCGGCAGGGTCGGGCAAGACCATGATCCTGATCTTCCGCGCCCAGTTCCTGGCCGCCGCGGCGCGCGCCGACCAGCCGATCCTGGTGCTGTGCTTCAACCGCACACTGGCCGACCGCATCGCCCACCTGCTGCGCGAGCGCGGCGTCGACGAACGGGTGCAGGTGCGCACCTTCCACAGCTGGTGCCAGGACCTCGTGCACAGCTACCAGCTCGAGGTGCCGCGTGAACTGAAGGGCGACGCCTACTTCACGGCGCTGGCGCTGGCCGTGGAACGCGCGGTGGCGAGCGGCCGCGTGCCCGGCGGCCAGTACCTGGCGCTGCTCATCGACGAGGCGCACGACTTCGAGGACGCCTGGCTGCGCATCGCCGGCCGCATGGTCAGCCCGGCCACCAACAGCCTGCTCGTGCTGTACGACGACGCGCAGTCGATCTACCAGGGCGCCAATGCCAAGGTCAGGCGCAAGTTCAACTTCGCCAGCGTCGGCATCGAGGCGCGCGGCCGCACCAGCATCCTGCGCCTGAACTACCGCAACACCGCCGAGGTGCTGGCGCTGGCCATGCACTGCGCGCACAGCCTGCTGCAGGGCGACGGCACGGTGCGCGGCGAAGACGAGCTGCCGCTGGTGCAGCCGCTCAGCGCCGGCCGGCGCGGCGCGCTGCCGGTACTGATCGAGGCGCGCCACGCGTTCGAGGAAGCCGAGTTGGTGGCCGAGCGCATCGCCGCCGCGCTGGACAGCGGCACGCCACCCGACGACATCGCCGTGCTGTGCCACGCCAAGGCGCTGATGCGGCCGATCGAGCAGGCGCTGGCGCGGCGCGGCGTGCCGCTGCAGTCGATGAACGCGCTGGCCTTCCGCCGTTTCGACTGGCACCAGCCGAGCGTGAAGCTGCTCACCATGCACAGCGCCAAGGGGCTGGAGTTTGCCCTCGTCTTCGTGGCCAGGCTGCAGGCGCTGCCGCTGCGCGACGAGGCCGCCGAAGACGCCGTGCGCCTGCTCTATGTGGCGATGACACGCGCCACGCGCGAACTGGTGCTGTCGGCGCACGGCCCCTCCGCCGTGGTCGAGCGCGTGCGTGAGGCGCTGGCCGCGGTGGCGCGGCAGTTCAGCGTGCGGGCTTAGGTCCCGGGGCGCCGCGCGGGCGTGGCGCGCCGCGGTCTGAGCGTGGGCCGGGGCGCGGGCCGGCGCCACCAGGCGGCCTGTCGCCGGGGCC
>JAUXVE010000124.1 GCA_030680415.1 Rubrivivax sp. | reverse complement strand
GTGAACGTCGACTTCGAGGACGTGAAGACGGTGATGAGCGAGCCCGGCAAGGCGATGATGGGCACCGCCACCGCCGGCGGCCCCGACCGCGCCACCAAGGCCGCCGACATGGCGGTGGCCTGCCCGCTGCTGGAAGGCATCGACCTCAGCGGTGCGCGCGGCGTGCTGGTGCTGATCGCGGCGAGCAAGGGCACCTTCAAGCTGGCCGAGAGCCGCAACGCGATGAACACCATCCGCCGCTACGCCGCCGACGACGCGCACGTGATCTACGGCACCGCCTACGACGAGACCCTGGGCGACCAGTTGCGCGTGACGGTGATCGCCACCGGCCTGAGCTCGCAACGGAGGTCCGAAAGTCGCGACACCCGCATCGCCCCGCCGCTGAGCGTGGTGCAGCCGCAGGCGCAGGCACTGCGCACCGGCACCGACAACCTGCCGATCCTGAACAACGTGGCGCAACCCGGCCAGGCCACGGGCGGCACGCCGCCGGTGCACGACTACGCCGGGCTCAACACCCCGAGCGTGTGGCGCAGCGCGCGCAGCCAGGCCGCGGCCAAGGTCGATGCGCTGTCCAGCAACGGCATGGACGAGATCGAGATCCCGGCCTTCCTGCGCAAGCAGGCGGACTGAAGCGACACCGTGCATTCGGGGCCGGGGTGCAGCTGCACTCCGGCCCTTTCTGTATCCCGGTTCAAGCCTGAAGACGATGGCAGTAAGCTCGCACGCCGGGTCGCGGCGATGTTTGCGCTGACCATTTGATAACTGAACAGAGGGAGCGCGTCTTGCCCAAGAAGACAAGCCTCACGGGAAGTGAGCTGTTCATCGTCGACAACAGCGATGAAGACTGGAAGGCTGTGCGCTACCTGCGCGACTGGTGCCAGCTCTCGAAGTCGATCGACATCGCAACGGGCTACTTCGAGATTGGCGCATTCCTGGCGCTCGATTCAGAGTGGCAAAAGGTCGACAGCATTCGCCTGCTCATGGGCGACGAAGTCTCCCGTCGCACGAAGAAGGCCTTCGACGAAGGTCTCGCACGCTTGGCGGGTCGCCTCGATAAAAGTATCGACGCCGAGAAGAAGAAGAATGACTTTCTGGACGGTGTCGCCGCAATCGTCGAAGCGATTCAAACTGGAAAGATCCAGTGCCGTATGTACCGGAAGGACAAGTTCCACGCCAAGGCGTACATCACGCACGCGCGGTTGGAGGTTGTCGGCGCGGCTGCACTGGTCGGGTCGTCGAACTTCACGCATCCTGGCCTGACCCAGAACATCGAATTAAACGTTCAGATCACCGGCAGCCAGGTGGCCGTGCTCCAGGAATGGTTCGACGCACACTGGGCAGACGCCGAGGATGTGACCTCTCAACTCCTGAAGGTCATCGAGCGCCACGTTCAGGACTACACGCCGTTCGACGTCTACGCAAAGTCACTTCACGAGTTCTTCAAGGGCCACGAACTGACCGCCACCGAGTGGGAGCGCAACCACTCCGCCAAACTGGAAACTCAAAGACGCTCAGCTCAAGATCAAGGCAACAGAGATTCCTCGGTTCATTCAGCGCCTCACTTATCGTCCGTTTGACGATCGTTGGATTTACTACAATCCAGCGATCATCGAGAAGGGCGATTCCAAGTATCCGACGCTTCGTCACATGCTGCGCCCAAACGTCGCCTTGCTGAGTGCTCGCATTCAAGCGACCGGCGTTTTCGATGCAGTATTTATCTCAAAGTCCCTCGTTGAAATGAAGACGGCGGAGTCTTCGCGAAGCTGCACAGTTTTTCCCCTGTTCCTGACGGGCGGTGCTGACTCTCGACAGGCAGCGCTCTCTAACGATGGAGTCAGGCCGAATCTGGATCCAAGGATCCTGTCCTCGTTGGGGCAGAAGCTTGGGTTGAAAGCAAAGGAGAGTTTCGGCCTGCCCAACGGCCTGACGCCCGAGGCCATCTTCCACTATGCCTATGCGGTGTTTCACAGTCCCGGTTACCGTAGCCGCTACGCGGAATTTCTGAAGACAGATTTCCCGCGCCTGCCGTTGACCGGGAGCCTGGAGCTCTTCGGTGCGCTGGCCCGCCTCGGCGGCGAACTCACCGCCCTGCACCTGCTGGAATCGCCCACGCTCGCCCATCCCGTTACCGAGTTCAGCGGTAACCGCCCTCCGGTGGTCGAGAAGGTCTCGTGGGCGCGCGACTCCGTGTGGCTGGACAAGGCGCAGACCATCGGTTTCCGTGGCGTGCGCGAGCCCGTGTGGAACTTCCACATCGGCGGCTACCAGGTCTGCGAAAAGTGGCTCAAGGACCGCAAGGGCCGCACGCTGACCGACGACGACATCGCCCACTACCAGAAAGTCGTCGTCGCCCTGTCGGAGACCGTCCGCCTCATGGCCGAGATCGACCGCTTGATCGACGCCCATGGAGGCTGGCCGGGCGCCTTCCAGGCTGCCACCAACGCATGAACTCGCCGGACCCGTCAAGTACGCTGCACTTCTTCGTCGACGAGGCGGGCGACCCGACGCTGTTCGACGCCAAGGGCCGCATCCTGGTCGGGCAGGAGGGCTGCTCGAAGACCTTCATCCTGGGCAAGCTGGATGTCCAGGACCCGGCGGCGCTGCACGCCGCGCTGGGGCAATTGCGGACCGACCTGCTGGCCGACCCGTACTTCAAGCGCGTGCCTTCGATGCAGGCGGAGCGCGGCAAGACCGCGCTGGCTTTTCATGCCAAGGACGACGTCGCGGAGGTGCGGCGCGAGGTGTTCCGGGTGCTCATGGGCTTCGACCTTCGCTTCTACGCCGTGGTGCGCCACAAGGCGGCCCTGCTGGACTATGTGCAATTGCGCAACGAGCGCGAGGCCGGGTACAGGTATCGCGGGGACGAGCTTTACGACACGCTGGTGGAAGAACTCTTCAGGCGATATCACCCGCTGGCCGACCGGCTGGAGATCTGCTTTGCGAAGCGCGGCAGCAAGTCGCGCACGCATGCTTTCCGTTCCGCCATCGAGAAGGCCGAAGCCCGCTTCGAGCGCGAATACGGCGTGCGCCGGTCGGCCGAGGTGGCCATCGTTGCCAGCACGCCGCCGGAGAGAGCCGGCCTGCAGGCCGTGGACTATTGCCTGTGGGCCCTGCAGCGCCACTACGAGCGGGACGAATCCCGCTATGTCGAGCTGATCTGGAACAAGGTTGTCGAGATCGAGGACATGGACCGCGTCGAGGCCGGTCGTAAAGGCGCCGTCTACAACAAGAAACGCCCCCTGGTCACGGACCCGGGGGCGCTGGAATGAAGGGTGGGAGGTATAGGACCCGTTGGCCGAAGCCGGCGGCTCACACGGCATGAAGCCGATTTTTGCCTCCACACGCAGCGAACTGTAGCAGGTCACGCCGAACCTCGCCGACGAAATCGCACGCGCTGGAACGGACAGCCTCCGGCTGCCGTTCAGCTCTTTCGCTGCCGCCTGATCGTCGTCCTGAATGAGAAGCTGCTCGAGGTGATGGGCGACGACGTGACGCAGGAGCAGGCCTTCGCGCACGCCAACGACGTGCTGAAGAACGCCGTCGGCGGCATCAGCGACATCATCCACATCCCCGGGCTGGTGAACGTCGACTTCGAGGACGTGAAGACGGTGATGAGCGAGCCCGGCAAGGCGATGATGGGCACCGCCACCGCCGGCGGCCCCGACCGCGCCACCAAGGCCGCCGACATGGCGGTGGCCTGCCCGCTGCTGGAAGGCATC
>JAUXVE010000107.1 GCA_030680415.1 Rubrivivax sp. | reverse complement strand
AGATCAGTCATTGAGCACACAGCCGCATCGTCGTCGACTTACCAGTTCGGACCGAGCTGCGGAGCCAGAGCACCCGGGCCTAGTGGCGCGGCTTCGCAACTCGCCGCGCGCCACCACCGCGTCAGCGGTTTAGTTCAACGTTAGTAGTAGTCACAGCAATGTTTGTTGGAAATAGACAGACAAGGGGATAGGGTTATGTATCACTACACGGAGTGCGGGCTCGACAACGTTTGGCTGCAGAACGGCTACGCGGAGCACCAAACGCCGTATGGGTGCGGGGTGGCCGTGTCAGACGCGGACCAGTTGCATGAAGTGCTAGCGCTCGCTATAGCGAAAAAGGCGGGTCGGATCACGGGTCAGGAGTTGCGTTTTTTGCGTTCGATGCTCGATCTTTCGCAGGGTGCGCTGGGCGCAACCTTGGGCGTCAAGGATCAGTCGATCTCGCTTTGGGAACGGAAAGACGCAATCACTACAGCAGCCGAGGCAGTTGTTCGGATGCTCGTTGTGGAAAAGTTGGAAGGCAATCCGAGGGTCGCGGATCTGCTAGACAAAATTGCCACGCTTGACGCCGCCGGGCACTTTGTTGCCAAAGAATCGCGATCTGGAAAGTGGCGCGCAACCGTATCCAACGCTCCGACCGGATCGTCTATCTGCACATAAGCCATCTGAGCAGCGCTCAAGCCCGCTTCGGCGGGCTTTTTTGCGCGCGCATAATTCCAGTGTTATACGCGCGCATCTAGGCGTCGTTCACGCCAAGCCTCAGATTTCAAACTGAGACACTACCGGGCGGCGTTGCGCTTGCGGCGCGCCGGCGGGCCGGCCAGCAGCGCGCGGCAGCGCGCTTCGTGCTGCGCGATCTCGGCCAGCGTGATCTCGATGTCCTCGCGCTGGCGCTCCAGCAGCCGGCGGTGCTCGGCCAGCACCGTCAGGAAGGCCTGCAGCTGCTGCGCAGTGTCCGACGGCGAGTCGTACATTTCCACCAGCGGCTTGACTTCCTGCAGGCTCAGGCCCAGGCGCTTGCCGCGCAGCGTGAGCTTCAGGCGCGTGCGGTCGCGTTGCGTGTAGACGCGGTTGCGGCCCTGGCGCTGCGGCGCGAGCAGGCCCATGTCCTCGTAAAAGCGGATGGCGCGCGGCGTGATGTCGAACTCGAGCGCGAGCTCGGTGATCGTGTAGGTGCGAGGCGCCGGACGCGCGGACGTGGGCATGGTTAGACTGACGTTGACGTAAACGTAAACCGAACCGCGAATATAGAGCCATGGCCAACCCGCACGAGAGCGCGCTGCACTACCCGCTGGGCGACACGCTCCCGGCGCCCGGCACCACCATCGAGGTCGCCCCTGGCGTGCGCTGGCTGCGCATGGCCCTGCCCTTTGCGCTGGACCACATCAACCTGTGGTTGCTGCGCGACCGCCAGGACGGCATCGAAGGCTGGACCCTCGTCGACTGCGGCATCGACAACGACGCCACCCGCGCCGCCTGGGAGCGCATCTTCGAACACGAGCTGCAGGGCCTGCCCGTGCTGCGCGTGATCGTGACGCACATGCACCCCGACCACCTCGGGCTGGCGCACTGGCTGACCGAGCGCTGGACGACACCCGAACGTGAATGCCGGCTCTGGATCAGCGGTACCGACTGGAACGCCGGCCGCATGGCCAGCCAGTCGACCACCGGCTTTGGTGGCGACAGCGCGGCGCGCTTCTTCGCGCGCCACGGCCTGACCGACCCTGAATCGCTGGCCAAGGTGCGCGCGCGCAGCAACTATTACTCGAGCCTGGTGCCGCAAGTGCCGGGGCGCTTCCGGCGGCTGATGGACGGCATGGTGCTGACCATCGGCGATCGCGCCTGGCACTGCATTGCCGGCTACGGCCATGCGCCTGAGCACATCGCCCTGCACTGCCCGCCACTGCATCTGCTGATATCCGGCGACATGGTGCTGCCGCGCATCTCCACCAATGTCAGCGTCATGGACATCGAGCCCGAGGCCGACCCGCTGCCGCTGTACCTGAAGTCCATCGCCGCGCTGCGCGCCCTGGCCGCCACCACGCTGGTGCTGCCCTCGCACGGCAAGCCCTTCACCGGGCTGCACGAACGCATCGCGCAGCTGCAGGCGCACCACGACGAGCGCTTTGCCGAAGTTCTGGGCGCGTGCAGCGTGCGGCCGCAGAGTGCCGCCGACCTGCTGGACCTGTTGTTCAAGCGCAAGCTCGATCTGCACCAGACGACGTTTGCCATGGGCGAGTCGATCGCCCACCTGCACGCGCTGCAGACTGCCGGGCGGCTGGCGCCCGAGGCCGGCGCCGACGGCGTGCTGCGCTGGCGCACGATAGCGACGACGGCGTAGACGAACGGTGTCCGGGCGCGCATGCCCTAAGCTCGCGCCCACAGGGCTTCGGAACTCGCAAGCCACCACAACCGGCAGGGGACGCACACCGATGCAGGCGCAGGACTTCGTCCGCAAATGGCAGGCCGGCTCACCGGCCCATGAACTGAACGAGCGTGCCGGCGCGCAGGCGCACTTCATCGACCTGTGCCGCGTGCTCGGCGTGCCCGAGCCGGGCGACCCCGAGCACTACTGCTTCGAGCGCGGCGTCACCAAGACCGGCAGCACCTTCACGCACGGACGCCCACGCACCGACGGCTTTGCCGACGTCTGGCTGCGCGGCCACTTTGCGTGGGAATACAAGGCCCCGGGCAAGAACCTTGAAGGCGCGCTCAGGCAGCTCATGATGTACGCGCTGCCGCTGGAGAGCCCGCCGTTGCTGGTGGTGAGCGACCGCGCGCGCATCGAGGTGCACACGCATTTCACCGGCACGCCCAGCGAACGCCACAGCTTCGCCCTGGAAGACATCACCCGGCCCGACGTGCAGCAGCGCCTGCGCGCACTGTGGCTGGAGCCCGAGCAGTACAAGCCGCGCAAGACCAACCGCGACATCACCGAGGAAGCCGCGCGCACCTTTGCCGGCACCGCCGAGCGGCTGCGCACCGCGGGTGTGCCGGCGCAACAGGCCAGCCACTTTCTGACACAGTGCGTGTTCTGCTTCTTTGCCGAAGACGTGGGCCTGCTGCCGCAGCGCCTGTTCGAACGCCTGGTGGGCGTGCAGATCGCGCCCGAACGGCTGCGCACACAACTGGCCGCGCTGTTTGCCACCATGCGCAGTGGCGGCCTGTTCGGCGTGGAAGACCTGCCGTGGTTCAACGGCGGCCTGTTCGGCACGGTGGACGTGCCCGAGCTGAGCGCACCCGACGTGGCCGCGCTCAAGGCGGCCAGCGCGCTGAACTGGAGCGCCATCGACGCCACCATCTTCGGCACCCTCTTCGAGCGCGGGCTGGACCCGGCCAAGCGCAGCCAGCTGGGCGCCAACTTCACCGACCCGGCCACCATCATGCGGCTGGTGGAGCCCGTGGTGCAGCGCCCGCTGCTGGCCGAATGGGCCAGCCACCGCCAGCAGGTGCAGGCCGCGCTGGCCAGGAGCAAGAAACACGGCGACAAGGGCTGGCGCGACGCGCAGGCGGCGTTCGTGGGCTTTCTGGAGAGGCTGCGCCACTACCGCGTGCTCGATCCCGCCTGCGGCAGCGGCAACTTCCTGTACCTGTCGCTCAGGTGCCTGAAGGACCTCGAGCACCAGGTCAACCTGGAAGCCGAGCAGCTGGGCCTGGAGCGCCAGCACGACGTGACCGGCCCGCACAACGTGCTGGGCATCGAGATCAACGAATACGCCGCCGAGCTGGCGCGCGTGACGGTGTGGATCGGTGAACTGCAGTGGCGCATCCAGCGCGGCTACGGCTTCAAGACGCAGCCGGTGCTGGAAGCGCTGGACCACATCGAATGCCGCGATGCGGTGCTGGGCCCGGATGGGCAGGAGGCGGTGTGGCCGCGGGCGGATGCGGTGGTGGGGAATCCGCCGTTCGTGGGTGTCGGGCGCAAGCGACGCGAACTGGGCGACAACTACGTCGAGGCCTTGGATCAGGCGTATGCACCGCGTGTACCGGGTGGCTCTGACCTGGTCTGCTACTGGTTCGACAAGGCGCAGCGCGCCATCGAATCACGCAAGCTCCTGCGCGCCGGGCTCGTGGCAACGAACTCCATCCGGGGCGGTGCAAACCGCATGGTGCTCGATGGCATTGCAGAGCGCGGTCGAATATTCGAGGCCTGGTCCGATGAACCGTGGGTCAACAATGGCGCTGCTGTCCGCGTGTCGCTGGTGTGCTTCGGCGAGGGTAGTGATACGCACCTCAACGGAAAGCCGGTTGCCGAGATCTACGCCGACCTCACGGCGCCGAATGCAGACGGTTCCGCGCTCAACCTCACGCTGGCCCATGCCCTGCCTGAGAACAAGGCCGCCAGCTTCCAAGGCGCGTCCAAGAAAGCCAAGTTCGAGATCGACGACGGGCTGGCACGCGAGTGGCTTCGCTTGCCCAACCCCAATGGCCGGCCGAACAGCGACGTCCTCAAACCGTGGGCCAACGGGTTCGAGCTTAGCAGGGGGCCGCAGCATCAATGGATCATCGACTTCGGCAACGAGATTTCGGAGTTCGACGCGGCACTCTACGAAGCGCCATTCAACTACGTTGTTCAACACGTCAAGCCTGACCGCATCACAAAGACGGAACCAGCGTTACGCGACTACTGGTGGCGTCTTGGCCGTCCTCGCGTCGACCTGCGGCTCGCATTGCGGCCACTGTCGCGATTCATCGCGACAGTGGCGCACAGCAAACACCGGTTCTTCGTTTGGCTGCCCATCACAACGTCGCCCGACCAGGCGCTGATCACCGTGGCCCGCGAAGACGACACCACGCTTGGCCTGCTGCACAGCCGCCTCCATGAACTCTGGTCGATTCGCTTAGGCACTTCAATTGGAGTGGGCAACGACCCCCGCTATACCCCCACCACCTGCTTCGAGACCTTCCCGTTCCCCGCCGGCCTCACCCCCGCCGACACCGCGCACCAGCGCACCGAGTCCATCGACGGCGGCGCGCTGATCCCCGCCGGCCTTGCGCCCGCAGTGCGCGCCCGCGCCGCGGCCATCGCTGCCACCGCGCACCGCCTGGTGACGCTGCGCGACGCTTGGCTCAACCCGCCCGAATGGACCGATCGTGTGCCCGAGGTGGTGCCGCTGGGTATGGCCACCTCGCCCTACCCCGAACGCATCGTGGCCCGACCCGGCTATGAGATTGACCTCGCCAAACGCACGCTCACGAACCTGTACAACCAGCGCCCCACCTGGCTGGCCCAGGCCCACGAAGCGCTGGACGCTGCGGTGGCCGCAGCCTACGGCTGGGCCGACTACAGCCCGGCGATGGCCGATGAAGAAGTCCTGCGCCGGCTGCTGGCGCTGAACCTGGCACGGGCGCCGGGCTGATACCGACTTGCGATCAGGCGACAAGAAGCCGGCCGACGGCTTGCGGCAACTGGCACTGGTTTGGCGTCCGCTCCAAGCGCGCCAGTTCGCTCGGCAAAGGCGCGCCCGGGCAGGCCGCAGCGCTTCGCTGAGACGGTCGTCGCTGCGCGCCGACTGCCCTGCGATGCTCGGTCCCGCGGCCCCGTCGCGAAACTCACTCCGTTCGCTGCGCTCACTGCGTTCAGACCGTCGCGACGAGTCAGGGTTTGAAGCGCGCTGCGCGCGCGGGCCGCGGGCCCTGGCCTTGCAGGCCGCGCCGGGCCTTGCGGCCCGGCCGTTCGCAAGGCACAAGCGGTCCCCCGGACCGCTTGTGTCCCTGCTCACCTTCTCGGCGTCTCAAAGGCGCGCCGCGTCCTGCCCGGGCTCACCTTTGTGGATACGGCTGTGGTTTTCGTCGCCAACACCCACCCTGTTGCCTCGCGGCAGGCGGTACCCGGTGGGGGCGATTTCTGTGGCGACGAGAAGCGCAGGCCTGGGGTCGGCGCGCGCAGCGCGCTTCAACAACCAACTCGTCGCGACCGTCTGAACGCAGTGAGCGCAGCGAACGGAGTGAGTTTCGCGACGCGACCCCAGGCCGAGCATCGCAGTGGAGTCGGCGCGCAGCGCCGACCGCCACAGCATGAGCCCCCGCCGGGTGCCGTCTGCCGCGACGCGCTGCAGCTGCCGCGGATCGAGAGTCTCCAAGACACAACCCTGGGCGTAGCACTGTTGTGCTACGCTTTCACGGGCCAAAGTCACACTGGAGCCGGCGTGAGCACCACCACCATTCGCCTGTCCGACGAGCTGAAGGCACGCGTGGCCGCTGCGGCCGAACAGGCGGGCATGACGGCCCACGGCTTCATCGTGGAAGCAGTGGCGGAAAAGGCGGCTCAGGTCGAGGCACGTAGCGCCTTCCATGCCGAGGCCACGCAGCGCTTGGCGAAGATCGCCCGCAGCGGCAAGACCGTGCCCTGGGACGTGATGCGCCAGTACCTGCTGGACAAGGTCGCGGGGCGCAAACCCAAGCCACCCCGGGCGCGCAAGCTGGTGCCCTGAAGGGCATGCTGCGCATCGAGTTTGCGGCCAAGGTGTCGGCGGACTTCGATCGCATTGCCGAGCACCTGTCCGCGCACGAGGCGTCCGACGTGGCGGCCCGGGTCGAATCGATCATCTCCGCGATCGACCTGCTGGCCCTGCACCCCGAGATCGGCCGGCCCGTCGACGATGGGCTGCGTGAGCTCGTGATAGGCCGAGGCTCACGCAGCTATGTCGCGCTGTACAGCTACGCCGAAGAGATCGAGGTCGTGTTCGCGCTGGCGCTGCGGTCGCAGCGCGAGGCGGGCGCGACCCCCTGATGGCGTTGGCGCGACTTGCTGCCGATAGTCCAGCGCCATGCCCTCGGCCATCCACCCCACTCTGCTGGCTCGCCGTGACGCCATCGGCGAGCTGTGCCGCAAGCACGGCGTCGTCGCCCTGGATGTCTTCGGATCGGCTGCGGACGGGCGGTTCGACCCCGAGCACAGCGACTACGATTTCATTGCCCGGTTTGCGCCACGCGATGAGCTGTCGTTGGGGCGCCGCTTCGTCGCCTTCAGCGAGGCGCTGGAGTCGCTGCTGGGCCGACCGGTGGACTTGATGACGGATCACCCCATCGACAACCCGTACCTGCGGCAGTCGGTGGAGGCCACCCGGCGCTCCGTGTATGTCGAACCGGCTGCCCAAACACCTGCATGACGCGCTGAACGCGGCCAGCTTGGCCGTCGGCTTTGTGCGTGGCCTCGACGATGGGACGTACGCGGCCGATATGCTCGCTCGTACGTTCCGGCGTTGAACGGCGGCTTGAGATTCTGGGTGAGGCTTGCCGGCGCGCACTGTGCCCGCATGCGCTTGAGCATGGCTACCAGCGGCCACAGCAGCGGCACTGAACACCGTGACACGCGGTTCCCCTCGTTCGGAGTGCCATACGCATGTGCGAGGCGCGAATGAAAGCGGCGGCAGTCCGGGCTCACGCCTTTCCTGCCGCCGCCTCATCGAGCCTCCCAGCTCGTCTTGCGCCTGATCTTGGTGATGACAACTGAGGCGGCCAGTATCGAGGGGCATCCGGACCTTGCCCATCCTACGTTTGGTGGACGCCGCGGCATGGGAAGGTACCCCCGTAAGGGGGATGCGCTCGTCAGTCGAACGCGGGCAGCACCTCGTGCCGCAGTGCACCGCGCGCGGCCTCGAACTCGGGCAGCGCCTGCCGCACGACGTCCCAGAAGGCGGCGCTGTGGTTCATCTCGCGCAGGTGCGCGAGTTCGTGCGTCGCCACGTAGTCGATCACCGGCAGGCCGAAGTGCACCAGGCGCCAGTTCAGGCGGATCGAGCCGTCGGCGCTGGCGCTGCCCCAGCGCGTGGAGGCCGAACTGAGCGTCAGCCGCGTCATGCGCACGCCCAGCCGGTTGGCGAACAGCGCGCAACGCTCCTCGAAGATGCGCCGCGCCTGGCGCTGCAGCCAGCTCTGCACGGTGTCGCGGATCTGCTCGGGCGCGGCGGCCTGCGGCAGCCCCAGGTGCAGTGTCAGCCGCGGCACGCCGGGCAGCGTGTCCTCGGCCACATGAAGCACGGCGCTGTCGGCACGCGGGTCCAGCACCAGGATCACCGTGTCGCCCAGGAAGGGAATGGTGGTGCCGTCGCGCCAGTCCACGCGCGCGGCGGCCAGGCGCTGCGCGCGTTCCCGCTGCTCGTGCAGCTTGCGCAGGATCCACGACGCCTTCTCGCGCAACGCGGCCTCGACCTCGCCGAGGCCGACCCAGCGCGGCGCACTCACCGACAGGCCGTCGACACCGACGACAAAGCCGATGCTGCGCCGCCGCGCCCGGCGCAACTCGTAGGCCACCAGGTGTTCGCCGAGCCGGATGTCGCGCTGCGAACGCGGGTGGCGGAAGTCCGCCGGCGGCGGTGTTGCTGCGTGCGGCGGGATCGGCGACGGCAGCACGGGTGGCGCGGGCGGCAGTGCCGTTGCCACCGGCGCATCGTCGAACAGCGACAGCTGCAGCGGCGACAGGGGCGCGGGTGTGGGCGGCATCGGCCGCGATTCTATGAGCCTGTCGGGCTTTGGGTCGGGCCCGCGCCGGCGCCGCTACGCGCCACCGCGAACCACGTCAGGGCGCGCGGGCAGCGCACCGCGGTCGCCTTCGGGGTAGGCCTCGGGGTCCAGGCGCCGCATCTCGGCCTCGATCCAGGTCTCGACCTCGCGCATCAGCTCATCGGGTCGGCGGCCCGTGGTGGCGATGGGCCGGCCGATCGAGACGTCGACGGTGCCCGGCCGCAGCAGGAAGCTCTTGCGCGGCCAGCACTTGGCGGAGGTGACGGCAATCGGCACGATGGGCACGCCGCAGGTGATCGCCAGCCGCGACGCGCCGTTCTGGTAGCTGCCCTGCCGGCCCCGTTCGATGCGCGTGCCCTCGGGGAACATGATCACCCAGATGCCTTGCGCGGACAGGCGCTTGCCCTGCGCTGCAACCTGCTTCCAGGCCGCGGCGCGCTTGCTGCGGTCGATGTGGATCATGTCCAGTCGGCCCATCGCCCAGCCGAAGAACGGGATGTACAGCAGCTCGCGCTTGAACACGAAGGCCAGCGGGTGCGGCATCAGCCCCGGCAGCGCGAAGGTCTCCCAGGTCGACTGGTGCTTGGACGCCAGCAGCACCGCGGCGTGGCCGTCGGCGGCCGTCGGCAGGTACTCGATGCCGTGCAGGCGGTGCCGCACGCCGCAGATCACGCGCGCGCCCCACACCGCCACGCGCAACCAGGCCATGGTCGGCCAGTACAGGCGCGGTCCGCGCACGAAGATCGACAGCACCACCGCCGCCAGCGACCAGGGCACGACGGTGACGACGAGCCAGAGCACGAACAGCAGCGAGCGCAGGGCCCACACGATGCGCATCAGCCCAGGCTCCCCTCCGAGGAATCGGTGCCGTGGTCGCGGCGCAGCAGGAACTCGGCAAAGGCTGCCAGGTCGGCGTGCGCTCGCGCTCCCGGCACCTGTGCCAGCATGTGGTGCAACTGGTCGTCGCCGATGTTGGCGGCACGCCCCGTCAGCACGAGGTGCGGCTCGCAGCCGGCGGCCTGCGCGGCAATCAGGTCGCGCAGCGTGTCCGCGGCCATCGGCACCTGGGCCAGGTCGACGCCGTAGCGGCGCCCGATCTCGAGCATCATGCCCGGCTTGGGCTTGCGGCAGGCGCAGCCGTCCTCGGGCGTGTGGGGGCAGAAGAAGACGGCGTCGATGCGCCCACCCTCCACCATCAGCAACTGGTTGAGGTGGGCATGCACGGCGTTGACCGCCGCCATGTCGATCATGCCGCGGCCGATGCCGGACTGGTTCGTGGCCACCACCACATGCCAGCCGGCGTGGTGCAGCCGCGCCACCGCCGCCAGCGCGCCGGGCACCGGCACCCATTCCTCGGGCGCGGTCACGTGCCCCTCGCGGTACTCGTTGAGGATGCCGTCGCGGCCGAGGATCACGAGCTTGGTGGTGTACATGGCGTGCGTGTCAGTCCGCGGCGGCCAGCGTGGCGGTGATCATGACGCCAGGCGGGACAGGTCGGCGACTCGATTCATCGCCAGATGCAGTTGCGCCAGCAGCGCCAGGCGGTTGCGGCGCAGCGCCGCGTCCTCGGCATTGACCATCACGGCGTCGAAGAAGTCGTCGACCGGCCTCTTGAGCGCGGCCAGCGCCTGCAGCGACGCGCTGTGGTCGCCGCGCGCGAAAGCGGCGTCGGCCACCGGCGCGACCGCCGCCAGCGCGGCGGCGAGTGCCGCCTCGGCGGGCTCGACCAGAAGCGAGAGGTCCAGCGCTGCTGCCGCCGCCGATTCGCTCTTCTTCAGGATGTTGCCGACACGCTTGTTTGCCGCCGCCAGCGCCGCCGCCTCGGGCAGCGCAGCGAAGGCGCGCACCGCGGCCAGCCGCAGCGGCAACTCGGCCCAGCGCTCGGGGCGCAGGGCCAGCACCGCGTCGACTTCCTGCACGCTGTAGCCAAGGTCGCGCAGGGTGCCTGCCAGGCGGTCATAGAGGAAGCGGATCAGCTCCGCACGCGCATCGGCGGTGCCGGCCGCGAAGGCCTCGAAGGCGGTGTCCACGAGCACCGGCACGGCCAGCGGCAGGCCGCGTTCGATCAGCATGCGGATGACGCCGAAGGCATGCCGGCGCAACGCGAACGGATCCTTGTCGCCGGTGGGCACCTGCCCGATGCCGAACAGCCCGGCCAGCGTTTCCAGCTTGTCGGCCAGCGCCACCACGATGCCGGCGTCGCCACGCGGCAGCGCGTCGCCGGCGAAGCGCGGCTTGTAGTGGTCTTCCACGGCCAGCGCCACGGCCTCGGTCTCGCCGTCGTGGCGTGCGTAGTAGCCGCCCATGACGCCCTGCAACTCGGGGAACTCGCCCACCATGTCGGTCAGCAGGTCGGCCTTGGCCAGCACGGCGGCGCGGTCGGCCTCGGCCGAGAGTGCGCCGCCGCCGAGCTGTTCACCGATGGCGCGCGCGATGGTGCGCACGCGCTCGACCCGGTCGCCCTGGCTGCCGAGCTTGCCGTGATAGACCACCTGCGCGAGTTGCGGCACGCGCGACGCCAGCGTCTTCTTGCGGTCCTGGTCGAAGAAGAACTTGGCATCCGCCAGCCGCGGCCGCACGACGCGTTCGTTGCCCTCCACGACGCGGCGGGCGTCGGCGGGGTCGATGTTGCTGACGATGAGGAAACGGCTGGTCAGCCGGCCGTCGGCGTCGAGCAGCGGAAAGTACTTCTGGTTGGCCTTCATCGTCAGGATCAGGCACTCGGGCGGTACCGCCAGGAACTCGTCGTCGAAGCGGCAGAGCATGACGCGCGGCCGCTCGACCAGTGCCGTGACCTCGTCGAGCAGTGCGTCGTCGTCGATCGGCGACAGCTCGACGCTGGCGGCCGCGGCGGCGAGCTGGCGTACGATCTCGGCCCGGCGGGCCGCGAAACCGGCGATGACCGCGCCCTGGTCCTGGAGCTGGCGCTCGTAGTGGTCGGCGTGCTGCAGCACCACGGGGTCGACCAGGGCCTCGAAACGATGGCCGCGCGTCTGCCGGCCGGACTGCAGGCCCAGGGCCTGTACCGGCACCACGTCGGCGCCGTGCAGCGCCACCAGGCCGTGTGCCGGGCGCACGAAGTGCACGCTGGTCCAGCCGGGCAGAAAGTCCGGTCCGTCGCCGCTTTCCAGCTGGTACTGCATGACCTTGGGGATGGGCAGCTTCGCGATCGCCTCGGCCAGCACCTGCTGCAACCCGGCCGCCAGCGTGACGCCGGGTGCCACGCGGTCCAGCATCAGCGCCTCGGTCTTGCCGTCGGGTTGCCGCCGCAGCTGTGGCAGCACGCCGGCATCGGCGCCCAAGCCGGCAAGCTTCTTCAGCAAGGCCGGCGTCGGCTGGCCGTCCTTGTCCAGCCCTACCGCCACCGGCATCAGCTTCAGCGCCACCGCCTTGTCGGGCGCCACCGCCCGCACATGGCTGATGCGCGCGGCCAGCCGCCGCGGCGACGCGAAGACGGTGAGCCCCGAGTGCTCGTCCGCCAGGCCGAGCGCGCGCAAGCCCTGCTGCAGCGCGTCACCGAAGGCCCCGCCCAGCTTCTTCAGGGCCTTGGGTGGCAGTTCCTCGACGAAGAGCTCGACCAGCAGATCCTGTGTTCCCATGCTCATGCGACCCCCAAGGCGCTGCGCGCCGTCCCCCCGAGGGGGAGTTCGCGCCTGGGGCGGCCCGGCGGGCTGATTGACTCACCTTCGTGCTGCGCACTCCGGTATTCGCCCTTGGGGCGGCCCGGCGGGCTCATGCCGCCCTCTTCGCCAGCTGCGCCAGCACTTCGTCGGCCCAGGCCCGAGGCGCCATCGGGAACCCGAGCCGCGCGCGGCTGTCGAGGTAGCTCTGCGCCACGCTGCGCGCCAGGTTGCGGATGCGGCCGATGTAGGTCGCGCGCTCGGTGACGCTGATGGCGCCGCGGGCGTCGAGCAGATTGAAGGTGTGCGCGGCCTTGAGCACCTGTTCGTAGGCCGGCAACGCGAGCTGCTGCACCATCAGGTGCGACGCCTGCTTCTCGTGCGCCGCGAAGGCGCCGAGCAGGAAGTCGACGTCGCTGTGCTCGAAGTTGTAGGCGCTTTGCTCGACTTCGTTCTGATGGTAGACGTCGCGGTAGTACAGCTTGCTCCCCGTCTCGCCGGCTTCGGAGCGGCCCTGCGCCGGCGCGGTCTCGGTCCAGACCAGGTCGAACACGT
Organism: Rubrivivax sp.; assembly: GCA_030680415.1. Lineage (GTDB taxonomy): Bacteria > Pseudomonadota > Gammaproteobacteria > Burkholderiales > Burkholderiaceae_C > Rubrivivax. Next base: position 12,563 of record JAUXVE010000107.1, on the reverse strand, counting down.
TGTCCACGCCCTGCAGGTACATCGCCAGCCGCTCCAGGCCGTAGGTGATCTCGCCGGTGATGGGCTTGCAGTCGATGCCGCCGACCTGCTGGAAGTAGGTGAACTGCGTCACCTCCATGCCGTTGAGCCAGACCTCCCAGCCCAGGCCCCAGGCGCCCAGCGTCGGGTTCTCCCAGTCGTCCTCGACGAAACGCACGTCGTTGGCCTGCAGGTCGAAGCCCAGCGCCTCGAGGCTGCCCAGGTAGAGCTCCAGGATGTCGGCCGGCGCCGGCTTGAGCACCACCTGGTACTGGTAGTAGTGCTGCAGGCGGTTGGGGTTGTTGCCGTAGCGGCCATCCTTGGGGCGGCGGCTGGGCTGCACGTAAGCCGCCTTCCAGGGTTCGGGGCCGAGCGAACGCAGGAAGGTCGCCGTGTGGCTGGTGCCGGCGCCGACTTCCATGTCGTACGGTTGCAGCAAGGCGCAGCCCTGGGCGTCCCAGTAGCTCTGCAGCTTGAGGATGATCTGCTGGAAGGTGAGCATGAGGTCCGGGCGCGAAAGCCTTTGAGTTTACGGTCGCCGCGGCGGCGGGTCGGCGTCGGTCACGGTGCTCGGCGGCGCACGGCCGCCACCAGCACCACGAGCAGGGGCGTCGCCACCAGCGGCCACAGCCCGGCGCGCGCCGCCCACCACGCGAAGGGCGTGATGCCGTCGCGCCCCTGCACGCGGCCGGCGAGCACGCCGCGGCGGTGCGGCTCCAGCATGTCCAGCACACGGCCGCGGTGGTCGATGATGGCGGTGGCGCCGGTGTTGGTGGCGCGGATCATCGGGCGCTGGAACTCCAGCGAGCGCAGCCGCGAGATGTTCAGGTGCTGCGTGGTGGCGATGGTGTCGCCGAACCAGCCGATGTTGCTGAGGTTGGCCAGCACCGTGGGCGCCGTGGCCGCGTCGACGAAGCGGCGCGCCAGTTCCTCGCCGAACAGGTCCTCGTAGCAGATGTTGGGCGCCACGCGCTGGCCGGCGACGGCGAACGACGGCGGGTCGACGACGCCGCGCGCAAAGTCGCCCAGCGGGATATTCATCAGCTCGGTGAACCAGCGAAAGCCCTTCGGGATGAATTCGCCGAACGGCACCAGGTGGACTTTGTCGTAGCGGTACGCGGCCGCCGCCGACAGCCCGGCCACCGAGTTGGTGTAGCCGCTGTCGAAGTCGCCCAGCGGCACGCCGACGAGCGCGGCGCGGCCGCCGCTCGGGTCGGCAAAGTGAGCGCGCAGCGTGTCCCAGTAGCCGGGCGCGAACTCGGCGAGCTGGAACGGCAGCAGCGGCACCGCGGTTTCCGGTGCCAGCACCAGGTCGGCGCGCGCGGCCAGCAACTCGCGGCCGACCCAGGCCAGCGTCTCGGGCATGTGTTCGGCCGCGAACTTCTCGTCCTGCTTGACGTTGGTCTGCAGCAGCGCGACCGACATTTCGCCCGCCGGCCGGCTGTGCTCGCCCGGCCCGGCCCACGCGCCTAGCGCGAACACCGCGACGGCAACCACGGCCGGACCCCAGCCGCGACCGCGGCTGCGCACCAGGCGCGCCAGCGCTGCCGCCGCAAAGGCCAGCGCCGCACCCATGCCGTAGACGCCGATCCAGGGCGCCAGCGCAGACAGCGGCGCGTCGAGCTGCGAGTAACCCGAGGCCAGCCAGGGAAAACCGGTGAAGATGACGCCACGCGCGCACTCGGTCAGCAGCCACAGGGCAGCGAACAGCAGCGTGTCGGTGGCGCGGCCCTGCCGCCAGCGCGCATAGGCCGCGCCGGCGGCAGCCAGATAGGCCGACAACAACAACGACAGCAGCAGCACCGCCAGCACCGCCATCCAGGCCGGCAGCCCGCCGTAGCGGTGCATGCTGATGAACAACCACCACACGCCGGCGGCCAGCCAGGCCGTGCCGTAGCAGGCGCACAGCAGGGCGGCGCGCAGCGGCGCCGCACGATCCAGCCGCCACACCAGCCAGGCCAGCGTCGCCAGCGGCAGCAGCCAGGCGCCGGCGACGGCGGTGTGCACATAAGCCAGGGTCTGCAAGGCGCCGAGCGCCGCCGCCGCCGCCGCCTCGGCGAACAGCGCCAGCGCATGCGCGCGACGCCGTGGCGCGGTCAATCGACGTCGCCGCCGTCGGCCGCGCTCTCGGCCGGCGGCACGCGGCTGACACGGAACCAGCGTACCGCGCCGCCGCGCGTGAGCATCACGGTGAAGCGCAGGCCGGCCAGCTCCAGCGCCTCGCCGCGCCGCGGCACGCGGCCCAGTTCGTGCGCGATGAGGCCGCCGATGGTCTCGAAATCCGTTTCCGGCAGGTCGACGCCGAAGGCCGTGTTGACGGCGTCGATGCCGACGTCGCCGGCCACGCGCTGGTTGCCGTCGGCCAGCGTGACGATGCCGTTCTCGCGCTCGTCCTCGTCGAACTCGTCCTCGATCTCGCCGACGATTTCTTCGAGCACGTCCTCGATCGTGATCAGCCCGGCGGTGTTGCCGAACTCGTCGATGACGATCGCCAGGTGGTTGCGGTTGGAGCGGAAGTCGCGCAGCAGGTCGTTCAGCGACTTGCTCTCGGGCACGAAGACCGCCGGCCGCAGCAAGGTGCGCAGGTTGAGCTCGGGCGCGCGCTGCAGCTTCAGCAGGTCCTTGGCCATCAGCACGCCGATGATGTTGTCGCGCCCGCCGTCGTACACCGGGAATCGCGAGTGCGCCGTCTCGATGACGGTGTTCAGCAACTCGTCGTAGTCGGCCTCGATGTCGAGCAGGTCCATGCGCGTGGCCGGCACCATGACGTCGCCGGCGGTCATGTCGGCCATGCGCAGCACGCCCTCGAGCATGGCTCGCGACTCGGGCCCGATCAGCTCGCGGTTCTCGGCGTCGGCCAGGGTTCTGATGAGCTCGGCCTTGGTGTCGGGCCCGGGCATGACAAACTCGAACAGACGTTCCAGCAAGGACCGCTTGTCCGCACTCTCGGGCGCGGCGGCGCGCGGGTGCCGGGGTGAAGCAGGTTCGGACACTGTGTCGGGTGCCGGCAGTGGAAGTGGGGTGAAGAATAACCGAGGCCCGGCGGCCGGCGGCGAGCGCGGCGACAATACCGGCCCGCTTCGAGACACCCTATGCCCCCAATCCCCCCTTCGGCGCTGGCCGCCCTGCGACCGCTGAGCACCCCCATCCTGGCCATGGCAGCGGTGATCGCGCTGTCCAACGTGCTGGTGCAGCACCCCATCAACGCCTGGCTGACCTGGGGCGCGTTCAGCTTCCCGCTCGTGTTCCTCGTCACCGACCTCACCAACCGCACGCTCGGCCCGGCGGCGGCGCGGCGCGTGGCGTGGTTCGGGTTCGCGCTGGCCGTGGCCGTGTCGCTGGCGCTGGCGCCGTGGCGCATCGCGCTGGCCTCGGGCACCGCCTTCATCGTGTCGCAGGTGCTGGACATCGCGATGTTCAACCGCCTGCGCCGGTTGAGCTGGTGGAAGGCGCCGCTGATCGGCTCGCTGGTGGCTTCGGTGTTCGACACCGCGGTTTTCTTCTTCCTCGCCTTCGCCGGCACCGACCTCGACTGGACCCTGCTCACCGCCGGTGACCTGGGCGTCAAGTTCGCGATGGCCGTGCTGCTGCTGGCGCCCTACCGCGTGTTGCTGCCACGGCTGCAGGCCTGGTCCGCTGCCTGAGGATCGGCTTGGCGAGCGGGGGCCGCTATTGCCTTGACATTCCGTGGCCCTTGCAACACAGTCGCCGACCCCCATCTGAGAGCCTCCCGAACGAGCCCAGCGCGCCGACATGAACCCAGGCCTCATTCCCGCCACCATCCTCACCGGCTTTCTCGGCTCGGGCAAGACCACGCTGCTCAAGCGCATCCTCACCGAAGCGCACGGCCAGAAGATCGCCGTCATCGAGAACGAGTTCGGTGAGGAGAACATCGACAACGACATCCTGGTGGCCGACACCGGCGAGCAGATCATCCAGATGAACAACGGCTGCGTGTGCTGCACGATCCGCGAGGACCTGCGCTCGACGCTGGCCGACCTGGCCGAGAAACGCCGCAAGGGAGAACTCGACTTCGAGCGCGTGGTCATCGAAACCACCGGCCTGGCCGACCCGGGACCGGTGGCGCAGACCTTCTTCATGGACGACGAGATCGCCGAGAGCTACCTGCTCGACTCGATCCTGACGCTGGTCGACGCCAAGCACGCCGGCACCCAGCTCGACACGCGCCAGGAAGCGCGCCGCCAGGTCGGTTTCGCCGACCAGATCTTCATCAGCAAGGCCGACCTCGTGACGCCGGCCGAGGTCGACGAACTGATGCACCGGCTCAAGCACATGAACCCGCGCGCGCCGCAGCGCCCGGTGCATTTCGGCGCGGCGACGCTGGCCGAGGTGTTCGACCTCAAGGGCTTCAACCTCAACGCCAAGCTCGACCTCGACCCCGAGTTCCTGAACGCCGACGACGACGCCCACGACCACGATCACCACGGCCACGACCACGGCCCCGGCGAGCACTGCGACCACCCGCATCACCACGCCCACGACGACGACGTCAAGTCGTTCGTCTTCCGCAGCAAGCGGCCGTTCAACCCGGCCAAGCTCGAGGACTTCCTGGGCGCCATCGTGCAGGTCTACGGTCCGAAGATGCTGCGCTACAAGGGTGTGCTGCACATGAAAGGCAGCGACCGCAAGGTCATCTTCCAGGGTGTGCACCAGCTCATGGGCAGCGATCTCGGCCCGAAATGGGCCGCGGGCGAGGACAAGCTCAGCAAGATGGTCTTCATCGGCATCGAGCTGCCCCGGGACGTGCTGATGCAGGGGCTGGAGCAGTGTCTCGTGTGACAGCCGCCCGCCCGCGGCCGGTGCCCTTGCGGCGACTGGCGCGGGCGTGGCTACAATCCGCGCGCCCCGAGGTGCCGCAGGGCAGGTTCGGCCATCCCGCCGCCGGCGGGACCATGGGTTCCACGAAGCATTTCGTTATGGCGAGGAGTACCCTTTGAACAAGACACCGGCCAAGGCGGCCCCTGCGGGCACGCCCGCTGCATCTGCGCCGCGCCCCAAGCCCGCGGCTCGCGCCTCGTCGGCCAAAGGCGCGTCTGCCAAGACCGCGCCCGCAGCGGCCCCGGTGCCGGCCCAGGCACCTGCCGCGAACCGTTTCACCGACCGTTTCGCGCCGGCCGCGCCCGCCAGCCGACAGGTGGCGGAAGCCGCCGATGTGCCCAAGCCCGCCCACAAGGTCGACCCCAAGCTCGCCAATGCCTGGAAGCACAAGGCCGGCCGCGACCTCAGCGTCGACGAACTGCTCGCCATGCCCGAGAGCGAGTACATGAACGAAAAGCAGCTCGAGTTCTTCCGCGCCCAGCTGCAAAAGCAGAAGGACGATCTGCTGTCCAACGCCGGCGAGACCACCGAGCACTTGCGCGAGGACACCTCGATCGTGCCCGACCCGGCCGACCGCGCCACCATCGAGGAAGAGCACGCGCTGGAGCTGCGCACGCGCGACCGCGAGCGCAAGCTGCTGAAGAAGATCGCGCAGTCGCTGGCGCGGCTGGACAGCGGTGACTACGGCTATTGCGACGAGACCGGCGAGCCCATCGGTCTGGCCCGTCTGCTCGCCCGCCCCACCGCCACGCTGTCGCTGGAAGCCCAGCAGCGCCGCGAATTGAAGCAGAAGATGTTCGGTGACTGAGCGCGGGCGAACACCCGCGCTCCCTTTGTCGCCTCCCGCGGGCCTTGCCGCCTAGGCGGCACGGCTTTCGGCGTGTGCCGGAGTACCATTTCCCCATGGCCGAGAACGAGAGCTTTTTCCGCAAGGTGGTGCGCTTCGTCGCGAACCCGACCACCGACTGGACCGAGCTCAATTCGCGGCAGGACGGTGCGCGCGAGCTGGAGCTGGAGAAGTCCGAGCTCAAGGCGATGATCGAGCGCAAGCGGCGCAACGACTTCGTACGCAAGCGCGAACTCGACATGCTGCGCCGCGTGCGTCGCGAAGGCCTGTCGCCCGAGCAACTGGCCACGCTGGGGGGCTCGTCCAGGCTCGACGACTCCGAGGCCCGGCTGCCGGACGGCAACGTGTCGCGCCACGACGGGGTGAAGGCCAAGATCGACGAGATCGAGCAGCAGATGGTCGGCGAATCCGCCTTCAGTACCACCAGTCGCAAGGCCACCGGTTTTCAGCCGGCAGCCACCGAACCGATGGTGCTGTCGCGAAGCGCCGCGGCGCCCGACACGGGCGACGATGAACTCGATGGCGATGAGCCGCTGCCGGCGCTGCCGCCCTTGCCGGAGTTCGCGCTGCCGCCTGCGGCCACACCGGCGCCGGTGCAGATGATCGGCGGCCTGCCGCCGCTGGCACCGCTGCCGCCGCTGTCCTTCCCCGGCGAGGAGCCTTCGACGCGGGGCAATGGCAGCGACTTCGGCAGCCCGCTTGCGGTCGAGGTCAGCGAGATCGTGCACGACCCCGAGCTCGACGAGGCCGTGATCGCCTTCGCCAACGCCGACTTCACCCAGTGCGAAGGAGCGCTGCAGCGCATCACCGGCCCCGGTGGCGCACGCGCCTTGCATGCCGAAACCTGGCTCGTGCTGTTCGACCTGTACCGCGCCACCGGGCAGCAGCAGCGCTTCGAGAGCCTGGCGCTGGACTACGCACAGCAGTTCGGCTCGTCGGCGCCGCAGTGGTATTCACTGCCCAGGCTGGTGGCCGATGCCCTGGCCGACGAGCCGCTGGCGAGCCATGCCGCCTCGACCAGCGGCCTCGGTGACACGGGCTGGATCTGTCCCGAGCATCTCGACGTCGACGCCGTGGCCCGGCTGCGCTCGCAGACCTTGCAGATGCCCCTGCCCTGGGTCATCGACTGGAGCCACCTGCGGCGCATCGACGCCGAGGCGGCGATGCAGCTGTCGATGCTGTTCCGCCTGTGGGCCGGGCAGGCGCTGGAGATACGCTGGCTCGCCGGCGACCGCCTTTTCAACGTGCTGCAGGAAGCCGCGCCCACCGGCGTGCGCGACGCCGATCCGGTGTTCTGGTTGACGCGGCTGGACGCGCTGCGCCTGGCCAACCGCGCCGACCAGTTCGACGAAGCCGCCATCGATTACTGCGTCACCTACGAAGTGTCGCCGCCGTCGTGGGAAGCCGCGCGCTGCAAGGTGCACATCAGCCATTCCGGCCTGTCCACGCGCACGCCGCCGATGTCGATGATCAGCGAAGTCTCGACCAGCTTCATGGAGTCGGGACTGAGCGACGACGCGGGCGGCACGGTCGAGGTGGCGCATGTGGAACTGTCCGGCCAACTGGTGGGCGACATCGGTGCCACGCTGGCCAAGCTACACAGTCAACTGGGTGCAGCTCCGGTGGTCAAGGTGTCGTGCGCGCGGCTGATCCGCGTCGATTTCATCGCGGCCGGCGACCTGCTGAACTGGGTGCTGTCGCGCCGCAACGAAAGCCGCAGCGTGCAGTTCATCGACACGCACCGCCTGGTGGCGCTCTTCTTCGGCGCCATGGGCATCAACGAACACGCCAAGGTGCAGGTGCGCAAGGTCTGAGTGGGTGAGGGCATCTGGAACCCACTCCCTCTCCCTCTGGGAGAGGGCTGGGGTGAGGGCCGGTGGGCCGCCACCTTGCCGGTGCACAGACCCTCACCCCAACCCTCTCCCGCAAGCGGGAGAGGGAGTGAACGCTGCCAACCCGCAGCACTCTGAGCCTGTGAGGCGACATTGAACTCCATGGAAAACTACCACGGTACGACCATCGTCAGCGTGCGCCGCGGGCCCCTGGTTGCGCTGGGCGGCGACGGCCAGGTGACGCTGGGCAACATCGTCGTCAAGGCCAGCGCGCGCAAGGTGCGCAAGCTGCACCGCGACCAGGTGCTGGCCGGCTTTGCCGGCGCCACGGCCGACGCCTTCACCCTCTTCGAGCGTTTCGAGGCCAAGCTCGAGAAGCACCAGGGCCACTTGCAGCGTGCCGCCATCGAGCTGACCAAGGACTGGCGCACCGACCGTGTCCTGCGCCGGCTGGAAGCCATGCTCGCGGTGGCCGATCGCGAGTGCTCGCTCATCATCACCGGCAACGGCGACGTGCTCGAGCCCGAATACGGCATCGTCGCCATCGGCTCCGGCGGCGCCTTTGCGCAGGCCGCGGCACGCGCGCTGCTCGAACACACCCAGATGACGCCGGCGCAGATGGTCAAGCGCTCGCTGGAGATCGCCGGCGACATCTGCATCTACACCAACCAGCACCACACGGTCGAGAGCCTCGAATGAGCATGACCCCGCAGGAGATCGTCTCCGAACTCGACCGTCACATCGTCGGCCAGCACGCCGCCAAGCGGGCCGTGGCCATCGCGCTGCGCAACCGCTGGCGGCGCCAGCAGGTCGACGAGAAGCTGCGCTCCGAGATCACGCCCAAGAACATCCTGATGATCGGCCCCACCGGCGTCGGCAAGACCGAGATCGCGCGCCGCCTGGCGCGGCTGGCCGACGCACCCTTCATCAAGGTCGAGGCGACCAAGTTCACCGAGGTCGGCTACGTCGGCAAGGACGTCGACACCATCGTCCGCGACCTGCTCGACGTGGCCGTGAAGGAGGAACGCGAGCGCCAGATGCGCTTCAAGCGCGCGGCGGCCGAGGACGCGGCCGAGGAGCGCGTGCTCGACCTGCTGGTGCCCCCGGCCCGGGATGCGCGCAACGCGCCGGGTTTCGTGAGCGACACCCCGCCGGTGGACAGCACCGCGCGCCAGGTCATGCGCAAGCGGCTGCGCGAAGGCAGCCTGGACGACAAGGAAGTCGAGGTCGAACTCGCCGAGGCCAAGCCGTCGCTGGAGATCCTGGGCCCGCAGGGCATGGAAGAGATGGCCGAGCAACTGAAGGGCCTGTTCAGCCAGATGGGGCAGGCCAGGCGCAAGACGCGCAAGCTCAAGATCGGCCAGGCGCTGCAGCTGCTGATCGACGAGGAAGCCGGCAAGCTCGTCAACGAGGACGAGATCCGCGCCGCGGCGCTGGCCAATGCCGAAGGCAACGGCATCGTCTTCATCGACGAGATCGACAAGGTCGCCTCGCGCCAGGAACACGGCGGCGCCGAGGTCAGCCGCCAGGGCGTGCAGCGCGACCTGTTGCCGCTGGTCGAAGGCACCACCGTCAACACCAAGTACGGCATGGTCAAGACCGACCACATGCTGTTCATCGCCAGCGGCGCCTTCCACCTTGCCAAGCCCAGCGACCTGATCCCGGAGCTGCAGGGCCGCTTCCCGATCCGCGTCGAGCTCGGCTCGCTGTCGGTGGACGACTTCGAGGCCATCCTCACCAGCACGCAGGCCAGCCTGGTCAAGCAGTACACGGCCTTGCTGGCCACCGAAGGCGTGACGCTGGAGATCACCCGCGAAGCGGTGCGCCGGCTGGCGCAGATCGCCTTCGAGGTCAACGAGCGCACCGAGAACATCGGCGCCCGCCGCCTGGCCACGGTGATGGAAAGGCTGCTCGACGAGGTCAGCTTCGACGCCCCCAACCGCAGCGGCCAGACGGTGGTGCTGGACGCCGCGGCGGTGGACGACCGGCTGGCCGAGCTGGCGAAGAACGAAGACCTCTCACGCTACATACTCTGACGCCGCAGGCCAGGCCTTTGCCCCCTCTCCCCAGCGGGGAGAGGGCCGGGGTGAGGGTCTGAACGCCACGCAGGCATCCATCCAGCGACTGGGACGCACCCATGCAATTCAGACCCCTCGGCCGCAGCGGCCTGGCCACCGCGCCGCTGGCCTTCGGCGGCAACGTCTTCGGCTGGACCGCCGACGCGGCCACCTCCTTCCGCCTGCTCGACGCCTTCGTCGACAGTGGGTTCAACCTGATCGACACCGCCGATGTGTACTCACGCTGGGTGCCCGGCCACGGCGGCGGCGAGAGCGAGACGATCATCGGCCAGTGGTTGAAGGCCACCGGCAAGCGCCACCGCGTGCTCATCGCCACCAAGGTCGGCAAGCCGATGGGCGATGAAGGCTCGGGCCGCACGGGGCTGAGCCGGCGCTGGATCCGGCAGGCAGTGGAAGACTCGCTGCGCCGGCTGCAGACCGACCACATCGACCTCTACCAGAGCCACGACGACGATGCGGCCACGCCGCTGGAGGAGACGCTGGCCACCTACGCCGAGCTGATCCGCGAAGGCAAGGTGCGCGCCATCGGCGCCTCCAACTTCAGCGCGCCACGCCTGGCCGAGGCGCTGGCCACCAGCGAGCGCCTGGGCCTGCCGCGCTACGAGACCTTGCAGCCGCTGTTCAACCTGGCCGACCGTGCGCCTTTCGAAGCCGAACTGCAGCCGCTGTGCGTGGCACAGGAGATCGGGGTGATCAATTTCTACGGTCTCGCGCGCGGTTTCCTCAGCGGCAAGTACCGCAACGAAGCCGACCTCGCCCAGAGCCCGCGCGGCGCCGGCGTCAAGGACTACCTGAACGAGCGCGGACTGCGCATCCTGGCCGCGCTGGACGAAGTCGCCGCGGCCCACGCCGCCACGCCGGCCCAGGTGGCGCTGGCCTGGCAGATCGCCCAGCCGGGCATCACGGCACCCATCGTCAGTGCCACCTCGGTGGCGCAGTGGCAGGAACTGGCCGGCGCCGCGGCGCTGCGGCCGACGCCGGCGCAGATGCAGCAGCTCACCTTGGCCAGCGCCTGAGCAAACGGCCTCGGCCGCCGGCTGGGCCGCCGGCGCGGGGACCAGCCCCCTCGCCGACAATACGTCGATGCACACCCCCACCTACATCGCCCCCGCGCGTTTCGACAACGCCGAGGACGCGCTGGCGCTGGCGCAGACGATCTACCGCAGCAGCATCGAACACCTGCGTGGCGCGCTGCAGCGCTTCGTGGCCGGCGAAGACGACGGCCAGCCGGTGCGCGCCTGCTACCCCTTCGTGCGTGTGCGCACCGACACCGTGGTGCGCGCCGATTCGCGCCTGAGCTACGGCTTCGTCGCCGGGCCGGGCACCTTCGAAACCACGCTGACGCGGCCCGAACTGTTCGGCAGCTACTACCTGGAGCAGTTCCGCCTGCTGCTGCGCAACCACGGCGTGCCGATCGAGGTGGGCACCAGCACGCAACCGATCCCGGTGCACTTCTCGCTGGCCGAGAACGACCACCTCGAAGGCTCGCTGCCCCCCGAGCGGCGGCTGCGCATGCGCGACCTGTTCGACCTGCCCGACCTGGCGGCCATGGACGACGGCATCGCCAACGGCACCCACGACCCGCTGCCCGGCGAGCCGCATCCGCTGGCGCTGTTCACGGCGCCGCGCGTCGACTACTCGCTGCACCGGCTGCGCCACTACACCGGCACGCTGCCGGAGCATTTCCAGAATTTCGTGCTGTTCACGAACTACCAGTTCTACATCGACGAATTCATCAAGCTCGGCCACGACCTGATGGCCGACCCGGCCGCGGCCTACGACTGTTTCGTCGAGCCCGGCAACGTCGTCACGCGCCGTGCCGGCACGGCGCCCCGGCCCGGCGACGATCTCGGCAGCGCGCCGCCGCGGCTGCCGCAGATGCCGGGCTACCACCTGGTGCGGCCCGACTCCAGCGGCATCACCATGGTCAACATCGGCGTCGGCCCGGCGAACGCCAAGACCATCACCGACCACATCGCCGTGCTGCGCCCGCATGCCTGGCTGATGCTGGGCCACTGCGCCGGGCTGCGCAACAGCCAGCAGCTCGGCGACTACGTGCTGGCCCACGCCTACATGCGCGAGGACCACGTGCTCGACGAAGACCTGCCGCTGTGGGTGCCGATCCCGGCGCTGGCCGAAGTGCAGGTGGCGCTGGAGACGGCGGTGGCCGACATCACCCAGCTCAAGGGCTACGAACTGAAGCGCATCCTGCGCACCGGCACCGTGGCCAGCACCGACAACCGCAACTGGGAGCTGCTGCCCACGCGCGCCACGACCAACCCCGAACGCCGCTTCAGCCAGAGCCGCGCCGTGGCGCTGGACATGGAGAGTGCCACCATCGCCGCCAACGGCTTCCGCTTCCGCGTGCCCTACGGCACCCTGCTGTGCGTGAGCGACAAGCCGCTGCACGGCGAGATCAAGCTGCCGGGCATGGCCAACACCTTCTACCGCGCGCGCGTCGACCAGCACCTGCGCATCGGCATGCGTGCCGTCGAGCTGCTGCGGCAGGAACGCCCGGGCAGCCTGCACAGCCGCAAGCTCAGGAGCTTTGCCGAGGTGGCGTTCCAGTAGTCGCAGGATTGACCTGGCGCAAGGGTTTACGAAGCTTCACGCCGCAGACGGCACCGCAACAAAGCAGCCGCGCCATGATCACGCCATGAGATGGCTGGCATCGTCGATGGCATGTTGGGCGCTGGCTGGCTGCGCATCGCTGCAGCAGGCGGGCCCGGCACGCGCGCCGCTGCCGCCGCCGCCGCCGGCGTGGACGGGTGTATCGGCGGCCGCACCGGCTGCCGACGCCGCAGCGCTGGCGCTGTGGTGGCGCCGCTTCGACCACCCGGTGTTGCCGCCGCTGGTCGAGCAGGCGCTGGCGGGCAGCACCGACATCGCAGCGGCGCGGGCGCGGCTGCGCCAGGCGCGCGCGCAGCATGACCTGGCCGCCGCCGGGCG
>JAUXVE010000106.1 GCA_030680415.1 Rubrivivax sp. | reverse complement strand
GAGGGTGGGAGGGACACGCCTGACCCTCACCCCAGCCCTCTCCCACAAGTGGGAGAGGGGGTAATACCCGCGGTTCCAGGGCTCAAGCCGGCCGCGCGCAGCGCCGCCCATGTCTCTCCCACAAGTGGGAGAGGGGGCAATGCCCGCGGTTCCCGGTCACAAGCCGGCGCCGCCGAGCGGCAAGACCGCTCACCGGTCGGTTTCCACCAGGCTTCAGGTCTCGGCTGCCTCGACCACCATCTGCACGCGCTGGCGGCCGTTCCATTCATCGACGCTGAGCCTGAAGGCCAGCCGCGCCGTGGCCGGCAGCGGCTCGCTGCGGCCGAACCAGATGGCGTCGCGTTCGGTGCCCTGGTGGCGCAGCCGCAGCTTCAGGTGCTTCTCGCCCACCAGCCGCTGCTGCAGCACCTGCACCTCGTCGCAGAACAGCGGCGCCTCGAAGCCCTGGCCCCAGACCTGGCCGTCCAGCACGGCGGCGGTCTGCACGTTGAACCACTCCAGCGCCAGCGGGCCGTCGGTGCGCAGCGTGCGCGTCAGCGTGGCGGCGTCCAGCCATTCGGCGGCCACCTGGCGCAGCGCCGCGTCGAAGGCCTCGACGCCGCCGCGCCCCACCTCACCCAGCGTGCAGCCGGCCGCCATGGCATGGCCGCCGAAACGCAGCAGCAGCCCCGGCTGGCGCTTGGCCACCAGGTCCAGCGCGTCGCGCAGGTGAAAACCCGGGATCGAGCGGCCCGAGCCCTTGAGCCGGCCGTCGGCGCCGCGTGCGAAGACGAAGGTCGGGCGGTGCAGGCGGTCCTTGACGCGGCCGGCGACGATGCCGACCACGCCTTCGTGGAACGACTCGTCGAACAGCGTCACTGCCGCGGGGGTGTCGTCCAGCGCCAGCCGCTCGACGGTGGCTTCGGCCAGCTCGCGCATGCCGGCTTCGACCTCGCGCCGCTCGCGATTGATGGCGTCGAGCTGTGCCGCCAGCGCCGCCGCGCGCGTGGCGTCGTCGGTGAGCAGGCATTCGATGCCCAGCGTCATGTCGGCCAGACGGCCGGCGGCGTTGATGCGCGGTCCCAGCGCAAAGCCGAAGTCGAAACCGGCGGCGCGTGATGCGTCGCGCCCCGCGGCGTGGAACAGCGCCGCCAGCCCGGGCTGCAGGCGGCCGCTGCGCACGCGCTTCAGCCCCTGGGCGACGAGGCGGCGGTTGTTGGCGTCCAGCTTGACGACGTCGGCCACCGTGCCCAGCGCCACCAGGTCGAGCAGGGCATCGAGCCGCGGCTGGCTGCCGGCAGCCCAATAGCCGCGAGAGCGCAGCTCGGCACGCGTGGCCAGCAGCACGTAGAACATGACGCCGACGCCAGCGATGGCCTTGCTCTCGAAGGCACAGCCGGGCTGGCTGGGGTTGACGATGACGTCGGCGTCGGGCAGCGTGACCTCGCCCTCCATGACCGCCGGCAGGTGGTGGTCGGTGACGAGCACGCGCAAGCCGGCCGCGCGCGCGTGCGCCACGCCGGCCAGGCTGGCGATGCCGTTGTCCACCGTCACCAGCACGTCGGGGCGGCCGGCCAGGGCCAGGTCGACGATGGCCGGCGTCAGGCCGTAGCCGTGCAGCGCGCGGTCGGGCACCACGTAGGCCAGCGTGGCCGCGTCGGCGCCCAGCAGCGCCAGGCCGCGCAGCGCCACGGCGCAGGCGGTGGCGCCGTCGCAGTCGTAGTCGGCGACGACACAGATGCGTTGTCGCTGCTCGACGGCGTCGGCCAGCAGCCGGCCGGCCTCCAGGTTGCCCTTCAGCGTGTCGGGCGGCAGCAGGCGGCCCAGGCTGTCGTCCAGTTCGTCGGGCTGGCGCACGCCGCGCGCGGCGAGCAGGCGCGCCAGCAGGGGATGCACGCCGGCCTGTTCGAGCGCGAAGCTCACACGTGGCGGCACGTCGCGGGTCTGCAGGATCACAGCGGCTCCAGTACCTGCTGCGGCGACGGCACTGACCACAGCGAGCGCAGGCGCTGCGCCCAGCCGCGCGGTGTGGCCTCGTAGCTCACGCCGCAACGTTCACCGCACAGCGTCAGCCGCACTCCGGCCCCTTGCTGCGCCAGCGCCAGCAGCTCGGCGATCGGCCCCGCGTTCAGCGCTTCCCAGGCTTGCGCCCAGGCCGCCCAGTCTTCGTTCAGCGCCGGGCCGCGCAGGCGCTCGTCGACACGCGGCGCCGCGGCGCGGCCGGCCTGCAAGACACCGCAGCCGCTGAGCCAGAAGGAATTCACCGCCAGCAGGCCGCGCGCCTCGCGTTCGGCGTTCAAGGGGTGCGTGTACAGCACCATCTGCACCTCGCTCTGCAGCCGCCGCAGGCGCCGCGCCGCCGGGTCGCTGCCCAGCCAGCCGTCGACGTTGCGGCCGATGACGCGGTCCAGCGACGCACAAGGCAGCGCCGCCAGGCTCTCGTGCGCCGCATACCAACGCAGCGGCGCCGCCCAGTGCAGCGCATAGCCCTCGCCGCTGAACAGCGGCAAGACGGCATCGAACAGGGTGCGCGAGCCGGCCTCGTCGAGCTGCAGCTGCGCCGGATCGAGCAGGCTCACCTGGTCGGTGCCCAGGTGCCAGTGCACGGGCGTGAGCTGGCCCCAGGCCAGTTCGCCGACGTCGATGCCGTCCGCCGCCGCCTGGCGCGCCGCCCAGGGCAGCAGGCCGCTGCCGCCGTGCCAGCCCAGGGCGCGCGCCAGCGCACGTTCGTGCGGCGGCGACAGGCACCATTCGTCGGCCTCGTCGCGCTCGACCTCCGTCAATCGCCCCAGCAGCGCCTGCAGCCGCGGCAGCGCCAGCGTGGCCAGTGTCTGCCGGCCAGCCTCTGACAGTGGCGCAGCGAACGGAATCAACAGGTGCATCGCCCGATTATCCCGGCCCGTGCCGTGCCGGCCCGCCCCGACGCGCTCCGTTAGCATCCCCTCATGAACCTGCCCTACGAGTGGCACATCGGCTGGCGCTACACCCGGGCCGGCCGCGCCGGCCGGCGCAACGGCTTCATCTCCTTCATCAGCGGCGTGTCGATGCTGGGCATCGCGCTCGGCGTGGCGGCGCTGATCATCGTGCTGAGCGTGATGAACGGCTTCCAGAAGGAGGTGCGCGACCGCATGCTCAGCGTCATCGCGCACATCGAGGTCTTCGACGCTGGCCGGGGCGCCCTGCCCGACTGGCGCGCCACCGCCGCGGCGGCACGGCGTGATGCGCGCGTGATCGGTGCCGCGCCCTTCGTGTCGGCGCAGGCGCTGGTGGGCCGTGGCGACGAACTGCGCGGCGCCGTCGTGCGCGGCATCGACCCGGCCGAAGAAGCGCAGGTCACCGACCTCGCCCGCACCCAGCAGCCGCTGCTGACGCAGTTGCGCGCCGGCGAATGGAACATCGTGCTCGGCGTCGAACTGGCGCGGCTGGTCGGCGCGCGTGTCGGCGACAAGGTCACCATCGTCGCGCCCGGCGGCCAGGTCACGCCGGCCGGCGTGGTGCCGCGGCTCAAGCAGTTCACGCTGGTCGGCGTGTTCGAGGCCGGGCACTACGAATACGACAGCGCGCTGGCGCTGATCCACCTCGAGGACGCCGCGCGGCTGTTCCGTGTCGAAGGCCCCACCGGCGTGCAGCTGCGCCTGGCCGACGTGCACTCGGCGCGCGCCGCCGCCGCCGACCTGCAGGCCCGCCTGGAGCCCGACGTCATGGTGCGCGACTGGACGCGCACCAACCGCAACTGGTTCGACGCCGTGCAGATCGAGAAGCGGCTGATGTTCATCATCCTGACGCTGATCGTCGCGGTGGCCGCCTTCAACCTGGTCAGCACGCTGGTGATGACGGTCACCGACAAACGCGCCGACATCGCCATCCTGCGCACGCTGGGCGCCAGCCCACGTTCGATCATGGGCATCTTCATCGTGCAGGGCGCGGCGGCCGGCATCATCGGAACTCTCTCCGGCGTCGCGCTGGGGCTGCTGGTGGCGCTGAACATCGACGTCATCGTGCCGGCCATCGAGCGCCTGCTGGGCATGGCCTTCCTGCCCGGCAGCATCTACCTCATCAACCGCATGCCCAGTGAGCCGCTGGCCAGCGACATCGTGCCCATCGCCGTGATCTCGCTGCTGCTGGCCTTTGCCGCCACGCTGTACCCGAGCTGGCGCGCCAGCCGCGTCAACCCGGCCGAGGCGCTGCGTTATGAGTGAGACGCCGACTGCCGCCACTTTCTCGGGGCCCGATGGCCCCGTGCTGCGCGGCGTGGACCTGCACAAGCGCTTCGTCGAGGGCCGCGGCGAAAGCGCACTGGACGTCACCGTGCTGCGCGGCGTGAGCCTGGAGGTGAGGCGCGGCGACACGCTGGCCATCGTCGGCGCCTCGGGTTCGGGCAAGAGCACGCTGCTGCACCTGCTGGGCGGGCTGGAGCCGCCGACCAGCGGCCGCGTCGAACTGATGGGCCGCGACCTGACCCGCCTGAGCGCTGCCGAGCAAGGCGCGTGGCGCAACCTGCACCTCGGTTTCGTCTACCAGTTCCACCACCTGCTGCCCGAGTTCAGCGCCCTCGACAACGTCGCCATGCCGCTGCGCATCCGCCGCCTGCCGACCGCCGAGGCCCGCGAGCAGGCGCGCGCCATGCTGGCGCGTGTCGGCCTGGCTGATCGCACGGCGCACCACCCGCCGCAGCTGTCGGGCGGTGAACGCCAGCGCGTGGCCATCGCCCGCGCGCTGGTCACGCAACCGGCCTGCGTGCTGGCCGACGAACCCACCGGCAACCTGGACCGCAGCACCGCCGACACCGTGTTCGAGCTGATGCTGGCGCTGGCGCGTGAACACGGCACCGCCTTCGTCGTCGTCACCCACGACGAAACGCTGGCGCGGCGCTGCGCGCGCACCCTGCGGCTGGAGCGGTGATGGCAGGGACATAGACCGCCGTCGGCTGCCCCTTTGGCCCCGCTGCGGGACAATCCCCGCATGCACCTGATCAACGCCGACCTGCACTGCCACAGCCACGTTTCCGACGGCACGCTGTCGCCCGAAGCGCTGGCCGAGCGCGCCCATGCCCGCGGCGTGGCGCTGTGGTCGCTGACCGACCACGACGAAGTCGGCGGCCAGCATCGTGCGCGCGACGCCGCGCTGGCGCTGGGCATGGACTACCTCACCGGCACCGAGATCTCGGTCAGCTTTGCCGGTGAAACCGTGCACATCGTCGGCCTGGGTTTCGACACCGACGACGCCGCGCTGCAGGCCGGCCTGGCGGCCACGCGCAGCGGCCGCCGCGAACGCGCACGCGAGATGGCGGCCGGGCTGGCGCAGGTGGGCATAGCAGGCGCCTTCGAAGGCGCGCTGCGCTACGTCGGCAACCCCGACCTCATCTCGCGCACCCACTTCGCGCGCTTCATGGTGGAAAGCGGCGCCTGCACCGACACGCATGCGGTGTTCCGGCGCTACCTCACCGCCGGCAACCCCGGCTACGTGCCGCACCAGTGGGCCGGCCTCGGCGCCGCCGTGCGCTGGATACGCGAGGCCGGCGGCGTGGCCGTCATCGCGCACCCGGGACGCTACCGTTTCACGCCGACCGAGGAATACGCGCTGATCACCGAGTTCATCGCCCACGGCGGCTTGGGGCTGGAGGTCGTCACCGGCAGCCACAGCGCCGCCGAGCAGATGCGCTACACCGACACCGCGCTCGAATTCGGCCTGCTGGCCTCGCGCGGCAGCGACTTCCATTCGCCGGACGAAAGCCGCACCGAACTCGGCTCGCTGCCTGGTCTGTCCGGACGGCTGACGCCGGTCTGGGGCGCGCTGCAGCACCGCATCCAGCGCGCCCGAAACCGGCCGCTCGCGGCGGTTTGAAGCGCATCGGCTCCGTGTTAACCCGAAATGGCATAGAATCGCCGGCTGGCTTGCAAGTAAAGCCTTCCGTTCATCCCCTCTGACCTTCGTCGCTTCGCGCGCTCAGCTCCTGAGCCCGGGGCAGCATCCCTCGGGTCGGCGGCGATGCCGTCGCCATGATCCGATGAGCCTGCAGCGTTCTGTTGCAAGGCCCTCCCGTATTGCTGCGACCTGACCCTGCGGTGCCCAAGATGGGCGCCGCCGGCCGGCCTTTGCCGGCTGCATGAGCGAAAGACGACGATGAGTTTCGAAACCCTGAATCTGCACGAGGCCCTGACCCGTGCCGTGGCGACCGCCGGCTACACGGCGCCCACCGATGTGCAGACGCGCGCCATCCCGCCGGCCCTGGCCGGGCAGGACCTGATGGTCAGCAGCAACACCGGCAGCGGCAAGACGGCCAGCTTCGTGCTGCCGGCGCTGATGCGCGTGCTGGCCTCGCGCAGCCTGCCGCGGCCCCCGCGCGGCACCGTGTCCGGCCCGCGCATCCTGGTGCTGACGCCGACGCGCGAGCTGGCCATGCAAGTCGCCAAGGCGACCATGGACTACGGCCGCTTCGTGCCCGGACTGAGCGTGTGCACCGTCGTCGGCGGCGTGCCCTACGGCCTGCAGCTCAAGCAGCTGCGCGGGCCGCTGGACATCCTGATCGCCACCCCCGGCCGCCTGATCGACCACCTCGAATCGGGCAAGGCCATGCTGGGCCAGGTCGAGATGCTGGTGCTCGACGAAGCCGACCGCATGCTCGACATGGGCTTCATCGACCCCATCCACCACATCGCCAAGGCCACGCCCAAGGCGCGCCAGACGGTGATGTACAGCGCCACCTTCGGCGGCCACGTCGGCCGCCTGGCCGAGGACCTGTTGCGCACGCCGCAGCGCATCGAGGTCAGCTCGCAGACCGAGGCCCACGCCGACATCGAGCAGCGCCTGCACTGGGCCGACGACTTCCAGCACAAGAACGCGCTGCTCGACCACATCCTCACCGAGCGCAGTGTCGAACAGGCGCTGGTCTTCACCAGTACGCAGCGCGACGCCGACTGGCTGGCCGAGCGCCTGGGCGAGATGGGCCACAGCGTGGCGGCGCTGCACGGCGGCATGCCGCAGGGCCGGCGCAACCGCGTGCTGCAGGGCATGCGCAGCAAGCACCTGCGCGTGCTGGTGGCCACCGACGTGGCCGCGCGCGGCCTCGACGTGCCGACCATCAGCCACGTCATCAACTTCGGCCTGCCGATGAAGGAAGAGGACTACGTGCACCGCATCGGCAGAACGGGACGCGCGGGTCGCGCCGGCCTGGCGGTGACGCTGGCCGAACGCCGCGACAGCGGCATGATCCACCGCATCCAGCGCTACACCACGCAGCGCATCGCGCCGACCACCATCGTCGGCCTGGAGCCCAAGCGCGTGGAACCCAAGCCGGCAGCGCCGATGGGCCAACGCCCGGCCGGCAAATCCTTCGGCCCGCGGCCGAGCGGCCGCCCGGCGTTCAAGCCGGCAGGC
>JAUXVE010000100.1 GCA_030680415.1 Rubrivivax sp. | reverse complement strand
ATCGAGCCCGAGCGTCAGCTGCGTCAAGTCGTTGGAGCCGATCGACATGCCGTCGAAATGTTCGAGGAACTGGTCGGCCAGGATGGCGTTGCTGGGCACTTCGCACATCATGATCACGCGCAAGCCGCTGACGCCGCGCTTGAGGCCGCGCTCGGCCAGCATCTGCACCACGCGCTCGGCCTGTTTCACGGTGCGCACAAAGGGCACCATGATCTCGATGTTGCTCAACCCCATGTCGGTGCGAGCGCGTTTGAGGGCCTCGCATTCCATCGCGAAGGCATCGCTGAAGTCGCCGCTGATGTAGCGGCTGGCGCCGCGAAATCCCAGCATCGGGTTCTCTTCATCGGGCTCGTAGCGCGTGCCACCGATCAGCTTGCGGTACTCGTTGGACTTGAAGTCCGACAGCCGCACGATCACCGGCTTGGGCCAGAAGGCGGCGGCGATGGTGGCAATGCCCTCGGTCAGCTTGTCGACGTAGAAGGCCCTGGGCGAAGCGTGCCCGCGCGCCACCGATTCCACCGCCTTCTTCAGGTCGGGCTCGATGTTGGGGTAGTCGAGGATGGCCTTGGGGTGGACACCGATGTTGTTGTTGATGATGAATTCCAGCCGCGCCAGGCCGACGCCCGAGTTCGGCATCTGCGCGAAGTCGAAGGCCAGCTGCGGGTTGCCGACGTTCATCATGATCTTGATCGGGCAGTAAGGCATCTCGCCGCGCTGCACCTCGCTGACCTCGGTCTCCAGCAGACCGTCGTAGATGTAGCCGGTGTCGCCCTCGGCACACGAGACGGTGACCAGCGCGCCCTCGTGCACGCGCGCAGTCGCGTCGCCGCAACCCACCACCGCGGGGATGCCGAGTTCGCGCGCGATGATCGCGGCGTGGCAGGTGCGGCCACCGCGGTTGGTGACGATGGCCGAGGCACGCTTCATCACCGGTTCCCAGTTGGGGTCGGTCATGTCGGTCACCAGCACGTCGCCCGGCTGCACGCGCTCCATCTCGGCGGGGCTGAGCACCAGCCGCACCGGGCCGGTGCCGACCTTCTGGCCGATGGCACGGCCTTCCGCCAGCACGGTGTTCTTGCTGCGGTCGCCCTTGAGCTTGTAGCGGTGCTCGACGTTGTTGCCGACCTGGCTCTTCACCGTCTCCGGCCGCGCCTGCAGGATGTACAGGCCGCCGTCGATGCCGTCCTTGCCCCACTCGATGTCCATCGGCCGACCGTAGTGCGTTTCGATCACCAGCGCATATCTGGCGAGTTCGACGACCTCGGCGTCGGTGAGCGAATAGCGGTTGCGCTGTTCGGGTGGGGTGTCGACGACCTGCACCAGGCGGCCGCTGGCGGCCTTGTCCTCGGCGCTCGCGAAACCCATGCGCTGCAGCTTGGAGCCGAGCACGCGGCGTATGACCGGGAAGCGCCCCGCCGCCAGCAGCGGCTTGTGGACGTAGAACTCGTCGGGGTTCACCGAGCCTTGCACGACGGTCTCGCCGAGGCCGAAGCTGGAGGTGATGAGGACCACGTCCTTGAAGCCGGACTCGGTGTCGATGGTGAAGATCACGCCGGCCGAGCCGAGGTCGGACCGCACCATGCGCTGCACGCCCGCCGACAGCGCCACCTCGGCGTGGGCGAAGCCCTTGTGCACGCGGTAGCTGATGGCGCGGTCGTTGTACAGCGACGCAAAGACTTCCTTGATGTGGTGCAGCACGTCGGCGATACCGACGACGTTCAGGAAGGTCTCCTGCTGGCCGGCGAACGATGCATCGGGCAGGTCCTCGGCGGTGGCCGACGAGCGCACCGCGAAGCTCGCTTGCGGGCTGCCGGCCACCAGCCGCGTGAACTGCTCGCGGATGCCGGCCTCCAGCGCCGGCGGCAGCGGCGTGTCAACGATCCACTGGCGGATCTGCGCGCCGGCGGCGGCCAGCGCGCGCACGTCGTCGACGTCGAGCGTGGCCAGCTTGTCCTGGATGCGCTGATCCAGGCCACCGTGGCGCAGGAACTCGCGGTAGGCGTGCGCCGTGGTGGCAAAGCCGCCGGGCACGCGCACCCCGGTGGCGGCCAGCTGGTTGATCATTTCGCCGAGGGAGGCGTTCTTGCCGCCGACCACCTCGACATCGGTCATCCTCAGTGCTTCAAACGGTACGACCAGGGCGGTCGCCAGGGGGGCCATAGGCATGGGAAAGCTCCGTGATGTGGGAAAACCGGTGCTTCCGCATGCGCGACCGAACCGCAGCAGCGGCGCCTGGCGGCGCTCGGTTCTTTTGCTGGTCGACTGGCGAGGTTCACGTCGGGGCCGGGCGGGCGGAAAGATATGCAGGATTCTAGGAGTTCCTACTTATCATGACGCGCCCATTTCCCACGCCCGCTTCCCTCGCCCACTTCCCACGCGCACCGCCGCCACCCGCACCATGCCCGAACGCACCGTGTTCTTTGTCTCGGACGGTACCGGCATCACCGCCGAGACCTTCGGCAATTCGATCCTGAACCAGTTTCCGGCCAAGCCGCGCCATGTGCGGCGGCCCTTCATCGACAGCGTCGAGAAGGCCTCGCGCGTGGTCTCCGAGATCAACGAGACGGCCAGCCGGGAAGGCAAGCGGCCCATCGTCTTCATCACGCTCGTCGCCGACGAGGTGCGCGACATCGTCACCAGCGAGCGCTGCAAGGGCATGGTGCTGGACATGTTCCGCACCTTCGTCGAGCCGCTGGAGGAGGAATTCGGCGTCAAGAGCAACCACCGCGTCGGCCGCTTCTCCGACGCCAGCCTCAGCCAGGAGTACCACGACCGCATCGAGGCCATCAACTTCTCGCTGCAGCACGACGACGGGCAGTCGGCGCGCAACCTCGACACCGCCGACGTGGTGCTGGTCGGCGTCAGCCGCAGCGGCAAGACGCCGACCTCGCTGTACCTGGCCATGCAGCACGGCATCAAGGCCGCCAACTACCCGCTGATCCCCGACGACTTCGAGCGCGGCCGGCTGCCGTCGGTGCTGGCCCCCTTCAAGCGCAAGTGCTTCGGCCTGACCATCGACCCCGACCGGCTGGCGCAGATCCGCAACGAGCGCCGGCCGGGCAGCCGCTACGCGTCGCTGGAAAACTGCCGCTACGAGGTCAACGAGGCCGAGACCATGATGCGCCGCGCCGGCATCGCCTGGCTGTCGTCGACGCACAAGTCGATCGAGGAGATCGCGACCACGATCCTGCGCGACCTGCGGCCGGACCGGCTGGTTTACTGAGCTGTTTGCAGCTGGACCGCCTCAGTGCACGAGGGCAAGGTCGAACCAGGGCGACATCGCGAGGGGGACCGGGCGGACTGCCTGATCCAGGCAGGCAGAACTCCGGTCCGAGGCCGGAGCCGAGCTCATTCGGACGGGTCGCAGGATCGCCCCTCGGGCGGCGACCGCATGGCGAGCATCTGCTCGGTAACCGGCTTGAAACCCAAAGCCTCTGCCTTCGTTACCTGCGACTCCTCGACTTCGAACTCGAAGAATCGCGGACGTCCACCAGCGTAGATGCCGCCGCCCCAAGGCTGGAGTGGATCGTAGTTGCCGCAACGCGTCCCGTAAACAGTGATTTCGTTTGACTCGAGTCTGGCCTTTGCAGTCGTAAACGAAACACCGCCAATGTTAGCAGTCTCCAGTTGAACCTTGACGGTTCGAACATCGCCGCCACCGCAACTCGAAACGGACAGTGCCGACAACATGATGAACCAACACGAATGAGTTAACGAAATGCGCATGATCAGTCCTTTTTTCCATCGACATTCATCAAGGGTTTCTCAGTCGGACCGCCCTATATGTTCTTAAGACCCCGTCCACATCGACAGTGACATCGACGCTTCCATCATTGGCTCGAATGAAGGCTGTCGCAGCTTCAACCGTGAAAACCAAATCCAGTTTCCGAAATCCAGCCATCACCATAGCATAAAGCCCTGCGACATGAGGTGCAGCTTGAGATGTACCCGAAGACTGGTGAAAAGGAGTTCCTGGAGCGATCCAAGCTGATTCTATCCCTGGTAGTCCAATAAGGCCAGCGCCGCCGGGTGCGACAAAGTAAGTCTCATTCGGGAAATTGGCGAGCACCGGGTAATTCGAGTACCAAGTGCGCTGATTTCCAGCGAGGGTGTTTCGCATCGCTCCGACCTTGATAACACCAGGGAGACACGCGGGAAACGCCAGACCTGTCGTGCTTGAGTCATTCCCAGCCGCCGCGATCACAGGAACGCCACGCTCTTGTAGCTGCGTGATCCCATCCATCAGCGCACCAAGTGTCGGATGTCCCGGCAACTGAGTGCTGGGCGCGGGACTGTCGTGGTTGCTGCAAGGAACGTTGAAGACATCGCCACCAATGCTCATATTGAGCACAAAATTGTTTCGAGGCGAAGTATTCGTCACGGGCGATGGGACTTGCACCATTGCGTCGGCCGCAGCCTGCAGCCCCCGAAACAGATCGACGCTGAAGACTGTTGGTTTAGCGTTTCGCTGTGGATCGAACGAGAAGATCTGAACCGCAACAATACTGGCCGCAGGTGCAACCCCTACTCGCCCGAAACCATCGTTTCCAGCGGCGATTCCAGCGACGTGTGTGCCGTGGCTGCAGGAGTCACTGGCATTGGCCGCGGGGGTGTTTGGTACATCAATTACACAATTCATACCGAGCGGCGACGGCCCGCCAGAGTCCAGAATGTTCGTGACTGGTGAGTCACCGGCGTTAGGGGCGCCTAGTGGGCCTTGCTGCGGGCAGATACTGCGATACTGTTGAACCACAACCCCCTGGGTAACCGTTTAGACCCCCCCTCTGCCAACCCGATTCGGGCAGCCAACGCAGCGGCGGCAGGGTGGCATGAGTCGAGCGGCAGCCGGGTGCTGGCAGCGCTCCGAAGGCGATGTGGGTTGGGCTTGTTCGTCCCCTGTGGGGGGGGGCCTTGCGTTCCGGAGCGACTTCCTCTACTCTCGGCCGCATGCAGCCCCTGCTCAGCTACCGCCACCGGGTGATCACAGACGACGACCTCGTCTTCATCCGCCAACTCATTGCTGCGAACCCGCAGTCGAGCCGGCGCAATCTGTCTGAGAAGCTCTGTCTGGCCTGGAACTGGGTGCAGGCCAACGGCGCCCTGCGCGCCATGGTGTGCCGCGGCCTGATGCTGATGCTGCACCGCCGCGGTCTGATCGAGTTGCCGCCGGTGCGCCAGGTGATGCGCAACCCGATGGTCGAGCGCAGGGCGCCCGAGGCGGTCAGCGTGGACCAGACGCCGCTGCGCTCGACCCTGGCCGAACTGGGTGCGCTGGAGATTCGTCAGGTGCGCCGCACGCCCGACGAGGCGGTGTTCAACGCCCTGATGCAGCAGCACCACTACCTGGGCTACACCCGGCCGGTGGGCGAACACCTGAAGGTCATGGTGTACGCCGCAGGGCGGCCGATCGCGGCCATGGCGTGGAGCTCGGCGCCCCGCCACCTGGGCTGCCGCGACAGGTACATCGGCTGGACGGCGCAGGCGCGTTTGGCCAACATCGCCTTGCTGGCCTACAACACCCGCTTCCTGATCCTGCCTTGGGTGACGGTGCCGCATCTGGCGTCGCACCTGCTGGGTCGCATGGCCCGGCGCTTGTCGGCCGATTGGCAAGCGCTGTATGCCCACCCGATCCATTTCCTGGAGACCTTCATCGACCCCGAGCGCTTCCGCGGCACCTGCTACCGCGCGGCCAACTGGACGGTGCTGGGCATCACCACCGGGCGCGGCAAGGACGCGCCAACCCGGCAAGTCAATCGATCGATCAAGCAGGTGCTGGGTTATGCCTTGGTCAAGGACTTTCGTCAGCGGCTGTCTGAAGTGACGCCTGCGAGATGACGACTTCGAGATGATGGCTCAGAACGCCCGGCCATGCCCCATCTGAGCGACCACGACCTGCGGCAGATGGACGAGGCCTGGCAGGGTGCGCAGCCGGAGAACGTGCTGCGCGAACTGCTCGAGCGCGCGCTGCAGGACTTGCGGGCGGCGCGGGACCGCTTGAACCAGACGCCGGCCAACAGCTCGCGCCCGTCGGGCAGCATGCCGCCTTGGAAGCGTGGTGACCGTGACGGTGACGGCGGCGGGAACAACGAGTCTGCCAACGATGCCCAGGCCGGCAAGCACAGGCCTGGCCAACAGCCCGCTGAGGAGGCTGCCCGCACCGACAACGCCCCCGGCGCCCAGGACTTGGCGTCGCAGCAGGGCGATGCACGCGAGGGCTGCGAGGGCAAGACCCCGCCGGATACGCAGTGCGTGGCCGCAAAACCCGCTCAAGCCTGCACTCACACACCTGACGCCTTGCCGGCCAAGCGAGCTGGGCGGCGCCTGGGCGCGCCAGGCCATGGCCGGGAGCAAAAGCTCGCGCCAACGCGCCTCGAGCGCCATCGCCCCATGTGTTGTGCCGCTTGTCTGCGGCTCGTGCCAAGCGACCAGACGCTTCAGGCCTGGACGGGCTGGGACACGCTCGAGTTGGTGAACCTGGACGCGACCGACCCGGTCGGGCCAGCCGCGCCAAACGTGCCGGCAGCCCCCGCGACGCTGGGGCTGCGCATCGAGGTCACCCGCCACCTGCTGATGCAGCAGACTTGCGCCTGCGGCCACACGACCCGAGCCCAGGCGTGCCGCGCCGAGAACGATTTGCTCTGGCCGCGGGTGGACATCGGCGAGCACCGCCTGCTCGGCCCGCGCTTGGCGGCCACGGTGGTGTATCTGTGTCTGCGCATGCGGCTGCCGCGGCGCAAGGTCAGCGAGTTGCTGCTCGAACTGCTGGGCCTGCAACTGTCGGCCGCGCTGATCGATCAGGCCGTGCACCAGGCCGCTCGCAGCGTGGCGCCACTGCAAGATCAACTCGCCCAGCAGATCGCACAAGCCGTTATCTTGCACGTCGACGAGACGCCCTGGCCCGAGCGGGCCTTGGTGCTGTGGCTGTGGGTGTTTTGCTGCAGCCACACGGTGCTGTACGTGATCGGCAGGCGGACCCAGGAGATGTTCGACAACGCGCTGAGCGTCGACTTCGTCGGTACCCTGATGAGCGACGGCTACATCGTGTACCGCAACTGGTTGCTGCGGCTGCGCTGCTGGGCGCATCTGCAGCGCAAGCTGCGCGGCTTGGCCGAGTCGAGCGACCGGCATACCGCGCAGGCCGGCATCGCCATGCTCGATACGTTCGATCGGCTCATGGCGGCCATCTTCGAGGCCCGCGCGCGACTGGCACAGCCCCCGCCGGGCCAAGCCGACCCACCTGCAGCGCCGCCGGCCATGACTCACGCCCAATGGGTAGAGCGGTTGCGCCGGCTGTGCGAAGAACACCGTGACGACATCCACCGTGCGCTGCGCGACGTCGCGCGCGAGTTCATCAATGACTGGGACGTCATCATGCGCCCGCTGGCCGACCCCAGACTGCCGCTGACGAACAATGCGGCGGAGCGCCAACTCAGGCACTACGTGATCGCGCGCCGCATCAGCTACGGCACCCGCACGCTCGTGGGCTCCAACAGCATGGCGCTGCTGGCCAGCGTCATCGACACCTGCCGCCTGCGAGGGGCCAACGCCACGGCTTTGATTGCCCGCGCCATCCACGCCGCCCGCACCGGCCTGCCCGCACCCAGCCTGCCACCCATCGCGGCGCATCTGCTGTAGCGCCCCGCCCTGGCGGGGGCTTGATGGAGGGGGGGGTCTAAACGATTACGCGAGATCCTGTGTTCGACCAACTCTATGATGCGCCAAGGCATGGGGCAATATAAGTGCGGCCATACCCTGCGGTTGTCTCCGCTGCAAGGGATTAAACCAGGAGGTAAAGAGTTGGGGCGAGGAAGCGAATAAATAAGTGACCTTGTATTCGGCACAGGAAGTCTTAGAGCCCTAATATTACCGTTGACGCCGGGGAACTTCGCTCAGTTGGACCCGGTCGAGGAAAGGAGGGCTCCGTTGTATAGAGTATTTTTGGGACACACGGAGGTGCCTTGAAACCTGCAAGCGTGACAACGAAACAGGAATACATCGCCAAACTGGCGAGAGAGTATCCAGAGCGAGCATTTTTCACCTTAAGCCATCATATTGACTATGAATGGGTGTGGTACGCCTATCACTGTACGCGCAAGGATGGCGCCCTGGGGGTAGATGAGCAGACGGCAGAACAGTATGCGGCCAATCTGGAGCACAACCTTCTGACGCTGGTCGACCAACTCAAGTCGGGACGCTACCGAGCGCCGCCGGTTCGGCGGCATTACATCGACAAAACGGACGGCAGCAAGCGCGGGCTTGGTATCCCTTGCTTCGCCGATAAGGTGGCGCAAAGGGCCATTGTGATGTTGTTGGAGCCGCTGTATGAGCAGGACTTCTTGGACTGCTCTTACGGCTTCCGGCCGCGGCGCAATGCGCACCAGGCACTGGCAGAAGTACGCACAGCCGTCATGGCCCGAGGTGGACGATGGGTTCTAGATGTTGATCTGCGGAAGTACTTTGACAGCATTGACCGAACCAAGCTCAGAGAGGTTCTCGACCAGAGAGTAACGGATGGTGTCGTCAGAAGACTCATCGACAAGTGGTTAGATGCCGGAGTCTCTGAGGCCGGGGAGTTGCATTACCCGGAACTCGGAACCCCGCAGGGTGGTGTCATTTCACCCTACTTAGCCAACATCTTTCTGCACTCTGTTCTGGATAAGTGGTTTATCGAGGAAGTTCAACCTCGCCTCCGTCGCCCGAGCACCTTGGTGCGATTCGCGGATGACTTTGTGGCGCTATTTGGCTGCAAAGAGGATGCGGACCGCGTCCTCGCGGTGCTCGGAAAACGCATGGGGAAGTACGGGCTACAGTTACACCCGGACAAGACCCAGCTGGTTGACTTCCGTGCGCTGCCGGCGCCAAGTGCGGCGAGCGGCGAGCCCAAGCTGCCCACGACGTTCAACTTCCTCGGCTTCCTGCATGTCTGGGGTACGTCACGGAGGGGCAACCGAGTGGTTCGACAGCAGACGGCAAAGGATCGGTTTGCGCGCGCACTTGCGGCCATCAGCGCGCTGTGTCAACGCATGCGAACCGAACCGTTGGTGGACCAGCACCGGAACCTGAGTCGGAGGTTGAAGGGGCATTTTGCCTACTTCGGCATCAGCGGTAATTACCCACGTCTGAAAGCGCTTGGCACTGAGGCCCGGCGAATCTGGAAGAAGTGGTTATCGCGCCGATCGAACAAGAGTCCAGTGAACTGGGCTGCGTTTTCGCGGATCGAGAAGCTCTTCCCGCTGCCGCGACCCAGAATCATCCACAGCTACACCGGAGCGTAAGCGAAGCTGTACCGCGAAGAACCTAGTGCGTGAATTGCGCTCGCTGGGGTCTGTGAGGGGCGAGGGGGGTAACCTCCTCGTCTACTCGGAAAGACCTATCCTCAACCTGGCTCCCGCGGCCAGCACCACCGCGCAGCTCGCCCTGGGCGACGCGCTGGCCGTGGTGGTGCTCGAGGCGCGTGGCTTTCGTGCCGAGGACTTCGCCCGTTCCCACCCCGGCGGCGCGCTCGGCCGCCGGCTGCTGGTGCACGTGGCCGAGCTCATGCGCACCGGGCCGCAGCTGCCGGCCGTGCCGCCCGGCGCCGCACTCACCGCCATGCTGCGTGAGATGACGGCCAAGGGCCTGGGCTTCGTCGCCGCGCTCGATGCCGACGGCGTGGTGCAAGGCATCTTCACCGACGGCGACCTGCGCCGCCTCATCGAACGCGGCGGCGACCTGCGTGCCTACGCCGCGGAGCAGGTCATGCACCCGCGCCCGCGCACCATCGCGGCCACCGCACTGGCCGCCAAGGCCGCCGCGCTGATGGAGGAGCACCGCATCACGAGCGTGCTGGTGGTGGACGAGCGGCGTCGCGTGGTCGGCGCCCTGAATACCAAGGACTTGCTGCGCGCCAAGGACATTTGAGCTCCGCTGGTGTCGGCCTGCTTTACAGGCTGCCGGGAGAGCGTGTCCGGGAAAACCCAAACTGATCGGTCTAAGTTATTGATCTGTAATGACACGACGTCATTTCGCTCAGAGCGGCACGGAACTTGCGGTTGCCTTGCCGGGAGCTTAAGAAGCGGGTGGGATCCACAACGGTGGGCATCCTTCTTTGTCGAGCCACCGAGGTGAACCCACCAGTTCTCAACAGCGCTTCTGAGCAAAGGACATGAAATGACGAAATTCAGCAAGAGGGTCTGCGCCACGGCGTGCACGCTCGCCCTTTCCGCGGCGCTTGCCGGCACTGCCATGGCGTCAGCGGTCCTGGTCGATCGCGGCTTGCCCACGGCCAACCTCAACAACGCCGCCGGCGCCGACCGGTCCAACGTGGCCTGGGCATTCACCGCATGGACGAGCGCGGGCTACTGGATGGTCGGTGACAGCTTCACCAACACGAGCGCGTCGACCTGGTACATCGACACCATCCGGCTGTGGACGGTGGGGCAGACGGACAGCGCGGTTCTGCGCGGTGGCGTCAGCGGTTCGGCCATTGGCGTCATTTCGGCCACGACCTATGGCGATGCCTTCACCAGCATCTACCAAGGCTCGTCGGGCTCGATGATCAACATGTACCAGGTTGACTTTGCCGTCAACATCGCGCTGGCGGCCGGCGACACCTACGAGTTCTTCCTGGACGGCAGCGGGTCCGCCGCCTCGGGGCAAGGTACCTCGGTTCCGTTCGTCCACGCGTCCAACGCCGCGCGCAGCGGTTCCCCGCAAGACCAATCCAATGACCAGATGCTGTATGCCAACGTCGTTGGCGGGGTCGTCGATCCTCTCAGCGTCGGGACATGGACTTCGCTTGGAAACGGTTGGGACAAGGCCTCGGACGTAAACGTGCAAGTCTTCGGCGAGGTCCCTGAACCGGCATCGTTGGCGCTGGTTGCGGTGGCCCTGCTGGGCGTCGTCGGCGCCAGCCGCCGCAAGACCTGAGCCAGCTTCCCCCTCTCCCGCAGCGCGGGAGAGCAACTGTGCCGCTACATCACCGGTCCAGCCCAGGCCAACGAACGCGTGCAGACCGACGCTGCAGGCCACGTTGTGCTGAAGTTGAAGACGCCTTTGCGCGACGGCACCAAGGACCTGATGACTTCGCCGTGGGAATTCATTCAGCAGCTGGCGGCGGCGGTTCCGCGATCGGCTGCTTTGCGCCGACCAATTCGTGGCATCGAACATCTGGAGAGGGTCGGCCAGCGACAGCAGGTTGAGCGATCTCACCGCCCGATAGCTGACCCCAAAGTTGAGCGACCGGATAGCCGACGTCCGCGGTCGGCAGTGACCGACCCAAAGGCGCCCGCAGAATTCAATGCTTGCCTGCAACAAAGCAGACGCTGGCGCCGCAGCCTCCCGGTGGGAGCTTGACCATACGCAGGCCATCACGATCGCAGCAGCAGTTGTATCCAGGATTCGGTCAACCAGGACTCGAACTCCTCGGGCGACCAGCCTCGCTCTTCCACGAGCAACAGATAGAACTCAGGCGAGTTCATGCCCCAGATGATGTCCGCTGCCTTGTCCACGGAGAGGTCCACTCGCAGGCGCCCGGTCGCTGCCAACTCCTTGGCCAGCAGACGCATGTTGGCGACACGGCGCAGGGCGATTTCCTGCCACATCGCATTCAGATCGTCGTCAAGGGACGTGGCGGCCCGAAGCACCCGAAACAGCGGGGCGAGTCTGGGCTGAATGGTGCGCAACGCGGCCGCGTAGATCTGTAGCTTTCGGGTGGCGTCCGGCTCCGCTCGGATGGCTCGCACGTACTCGCGCTGTTCCGCGGGGACGGCTTCGTCGCGCCCGGAGATCGCTGCCTCCACCAGCAGCCGAAACAACGTCGGCTTCCTTCCGACGGCCGCATAGACGGTGTCCAGGGCAGTCCCCGCGCCGCGCGCGATCTCCGCCATGGTCGCGCCCGCATAGCCGCGCTGGAGGAATTCTCGCCGGGCCGATTCGAGGATGGCTCGACGCGTGACCTGCGCGGCCTCCTTGCGGGCGCTGGAGTCATAGCTCCGTCGTTTGGCCTCTACTGGCATGGAAGCAGCTTTACAGTTAACTTGATCCGAACTACAGTCGGACGAATATAGCCCAGTTGACGATTTTCACGAGGAGCACTCGCATGCTGACATCCACGATTGATTTCGCGAACCTGCTGCTCGGCGCGCTAGTGGCGGGAACCATGTTTGGCATCTGGCTGGGCTACAACCCCGCAGGGCTGAGCGCAGGCGTCTACGTCTCGCAGCAGCAGCACGCCATCGGTGCTTTGAACGTCGTCATGCCCGTCCTGGGAGGCCTCAGCATCGTGCTGACACTGGTGGCAGCCGCATTTGCCGCCAGTGACCGGACACGATTGATCCTGCTGCTATCGGCTGCGGGTTGCTTCATTGCGGCTGGTCTGATTACCCGACTCTTGAATCAACCGATCAATGCGATCGTGATGACCTGGTCGGCCGATGCGCCGCCAACGGACTGGATGCAACTGCGCGACGACTGGTGGCGCTGGCATGTGATGCGCACGGTTGCCGGCATCGGTGGGTTGTCTCTTCTGATCATCGCTGCGCTCAAACGCGCCTCGGTGAGTTGATCGTGGCTTGCCTCAATTGAGGGAGCGCTCCAGGTTTGTGGCGGCTAAGAGGGGTCTCGCGCGATGCAATCGCTCATCAACGTCAGTACTTGGCCGGGACCATCAGCGGCGAAGCTCAGCTGACTGGCATCGTCCATCTGGATGACAGGCCCGTACAGGTGGGCGGGCTTCGCGGTGTCATTGGAGGCGGAGACTCTGGGCGCCGGACTGAAGTCGTGCGCGGTTGGTCGCGACATCTGGACGCAAAGGAAAGACTTGGCCACGCAGACGTGGCAGCTCCGTCCACCGCCTGATCGACCGGCTGAGTGCGCACCGACCGGCTCCTTCTCTCCGAATCACTGGCTTGCTCAATAGCCGCCGGCCGCCAATGCCGGCTTGTGGCCGTATCGAGCCAGAGTGGGGTTCAGATCCCGCGCCGGAGACCTGCCATTCGCAGGCGCTCCGTGACAAGATTTTCGAGCGCGCCGTGAAGGGCGGCTTGTGGCCGTCAGTGTGAATTGCATAGGCGATTCCGGCTGACCGGTCCCGCTGCGTTGCCGTCCTCCGGCATGCCGGGTCGGATGACGGCAGAGGGTGGCGAGCGGGCAGTTCATTTCTTGTCGATTGAGTGGAGCGCGGTATGACACGTGGGCGCCGCTGGTGGCGGATGCCACGGCGCGCGGTGGCCGCAGTACTTGCCATGAATACTGTATGAACGTAAGGGGTACCCTGTTAGCTGCAGCAACGCCGGAACTACTGGATGGATATCCAGCATATCGCAACGCCCGAAGCGGGTAAAGACTACCCGAGCAACTGGAACGAATTCCTCGATTGGTTCGGCAGCGAGGAGGCCTGTCTGGGTTACCTGGAGCGGCTTCGGTGGCCCCAGGGATTCGTGTGTCCGAGCTGCGGTGCGGCAGGCGAGCCCTACCGATCCAGCCGATCTCGGTTGATGTGCAGAAGTTGCTCGCACCAGAGCACGGTGACCGCGGGCACGATCTTCGACAAGACCCGCACGCCGGTTCGGGTGTGGCTGGCCGGGGCGTGGTACCTGACGAACCAGAAGCACGGGGTCAGCGCCCTGGGCCTGCAGCGGGTATTGGGGCTGGGCGGCTACGAGACGGCCTGGACGATGCTGCACCGCTTCCGCCGCGCGATGGTGCGCCCGGACCGGGAGCGGCTCAAGGGAGTGGTCGAAGTCGACGAGACCTACCTGTCCATCAGCGACAGAGACGCGCCGATGGCCGAGGATCAGCGCAAGAGGCGCAAGAACCGCACGCACCAGGTGTTGGTGGTCATGGCCGTGGAGTTGCTGCAGCCCAAGGGCTTCGGCCGAATCCGGCTGCGCCGCATCGACAACGACTCGGCCGAACAGGTGGTGCCGTTCGTGCAGACAAGCATCGAGCCCGGCGCTCAAGTGCGCACCAACCGCCGCACGTCGGCCTCGCGCGGTATGCTGTTCTACCGGCTGTTGCAGCAGGCCGTGGTCACCGATCCGGTGACTTACGAGAGCGTCGTGAGGCCTCTACCCAAGACCGCCAAGCAGGCGTAAAGTACTGGACATACATCCAGTTATCGGTGTCAGCTGGAGCTAAGCTGATACCCCTTATGAACGTACAGCCTCTTCGTGGCTCTTTTCCCTCCGCTCGCTCCCCATGCCGCCCCCGTGCGCCCGCCGGGTGGGGGCGTGCCGACGCGGCGCGGTTTGCCCCTGTCAGCGGCTGGATGCGCCGGCCCGCGGCCTGCCCCCCTGATCCAGCAAACCCCGGAAGACCTGCACCCGGCGCCGCAGGCACTGGAGAACCTGCACCCGGCGCTGTGGCGCGCCCACCAGGTGGCGCGCCCGCACGATGTCGTCGTGCCCAGCGGCCATGCCGTTCTCGACGCCCAACTCCCCGGCGGCGGCTGGCCGGCACGGGTGCTGACCGAATTGCTGCTGCCGCATGCCGGCGTCGGCGAGCTGCGCCTGCTGGCGCCGGCGCTGGCGGCGCTGCAGCGCCAGCAGCGCGCCGTGATGTGGTTCGACCCGCCGGCCGCGCCCTGCGCCTGGGCGCTGGGGGCGCTGGGCCTGGACGCACGGCAGTTCGTGGTCGTGCGCAGCCGCAGCGGCGCCAGGGGGCGGGCGCGCGAGCGGCTACCCGCGGCCGACGTGCTGTGGGCGCTGGAGCAGGCGCTCAAGAGCGGCCACCTCGGCGCTGCGCTGGCCTGGCTGCCGGCGCGGCTGCCGGCCGATGCACTGCGCCGCCTGCAACTGGCCGCGCAGGGACACGACGGCCCGGTCTTCCTGCTGCGTGACGCGCAACAGCGCGCGCGGCCCAGCGCTGCGCCGCTGCGCCTGCTGCTGGCCAGCGCCGGCCCCGACCAGCTGCGTGTGACCCTGCTCAAGCGCCGCGGCCCGCCGCTGGCGCAGCCGCTCACGCTGGCGCTGGCGCCGGTGCTGGCAGCGCCCACGCTGGCACGGGCGCTGGCACCGCGTGAACCGGCGGCGCCGCCGCGCGTCGGCGCAGCGGTCTGAAACGCAGCGCCGCCCCCGGCCGCCGGACCCGCCATGCTGTGGCTCGCGCTGCACCTGCCGCTGCTGTCGCTGGAAGCCTTCTGCGCCACGCTGCCGCCTGAGGCTCGCCAGCGGCCGGTGGCGCTGATCGGCCAGCACCGCGTCGCCGCCGTCAACACCGCCGCCGCTGCCTGTGGTGTGCGGTTGGGCATGAAACGCGCCACCACGCTGGCGCTGGCGGCCGACCTGCTGGTCGCCGACAGCCAGGCCGCGCGCGACGCCGCTGCGCTGCAGGCGGTGGCGCATGCGGCCCTGGCCTTCACCCCCGCCGTGACGCCGCACGACGCGCAGACCGTGCTGCTGGAAGTGCAGGCCAGCCTGCGCCTGTTCGGCGGCCTGGCGGCGCTGCGCCGGCGCCTGGCCGATGCGCTTGCGCCGCTGGGGCACCGGGTGCAGGTGGCGGCGGCGCCGACCGCGCTGGGCGCCGCGCTGCTGGCGTTGTGGCACCCGGCCGAGCACGGCGACCTCGTTCTCGGTGCCCATGCCCAGCGCCTGCCGGCCCTGCAGCGCTTGCTGAGTCAAGCCCCGGTCGGGTTGCTCGGCGCCGCCCGCGAACAGGGGGAGGCGCTGCAGGGCATGGGCCTGCACACCCTGTCCGACCTGCGCCGGCTGCCGCGCGCCGGCCTGGCGCGGCGTTTCGGCGCCGGCCTGCTCGACGAACTCGACCGTGCCTTCGGAGGGAAGCCCGACCCGCGGCGCTGGATCGAGCTGCCGGCCGTTTTCGAAAGCCGGATCGAGCTCTTTGCCCGCGCCGAGACCAGTGATCAGGTGCTGGCCGGTGCTGCCGTGCTGCTGGCGCGGCTGGTGGCCTGGGCGCAGGCGCGGCAGGCGCGGGTGGGCGCCTTCACGCTGCGCATGGAGCACGAGCCGCGGCATCGCCGGACCACGGCAGCGGCGACCGAACTGCGCGTGGAACTGGCCGCACCCGCGCTCGACGCCGCGCACCTGCAGCTGCTGCTGCGCGAACGGCTGGGCCGCTGCCAACTCGCCGCCCCCACGCTCGAACTGCAACTGCGTTGCCACCACCTCGTGGCCGGCCCGGCGCCCAGCGGCGAGCTCTTCCCCACCCGCGCCAGCGAGGCCGAAGGCCTGGTGCGCCTGCTCGAGCGGCTGCGCGCGCGGCTGGGCGACGAGCAGGTGCAGCGCCTGCTGCCGGTGGCCGACCACCGCCCCGAGCGCGCCAGCCGCAGCGTGCCGGCGCAGGG
>JAUXVE010000099.1 GCA_030680415.1 Rubrivivax sp. | reverse complement strand
TGCCCGTGCCCGCGCTGGCGCTGTCGACCTGGTGCCGCTGGCCAGGCCCGAGCTGGGCAGCGCCAGCAGCAGCCCGTCCGCATCGAGCTCGGTGCGTGGCGGCCTGGTCAGGCCCGGGCTGGCGCTGTCGACCTGGTGCCGCTGGCCGGGCCCCGCACGGCGCTGTCGGCCTGGTGCCGCTGGCCGGGCCCGAGCTGGGCAGCGCCAGCAGCAGCCCGTCCGCATCGAGCTCGGTGCGTGGCGGCCTGGTCAGGCCCGGGCTGGTGCTGACGACCTGGTGCCGTTGGCCGGGCCCGCGCTGGCCAGCGCCAGCAGGTGCACCGACTGCGGCTGCACTGAGGCCACGCGGGGCGCAGTGGCTACCCTAGTGCCAACCGCCCCGAAATAACGCAGCCAGCGCGATCCTGGCGCGTCGGCGGTGCCACTGTTCGCGCCTGATGTTTCCGGAATACACTAACCCGGATGGAAAGGAACCGAGGCGGCAGACCACCGAAGCCCGAGGCCGAACGGCTCGACGTGCCCGTGGTAATCCGCCTGACCCATGCTCTGCGCGACAAGCTCACCCGTCTGGGCGGCCCTGCGTGGCTGCGTGAGCGCATCAAGCGGGCGAAGGAGCCCGACAGGGACAGAGAGTGACCCGGCGCCGCTGCGGCACAGCGGCAAGGCGGGATCGGCACCGTAGACGCGGCGCCGACCCCTGACACCCACCCGATCCACAGGAGATCAAAGTGAATGCTTCCGAAACTGTAACCCCCACCCACGTGGCCACAACCCCGCCCGGCGCCGAAGTGTTGGGTGAGCGGATGCGGCACCTGGCCACGCGTGGCTACTGGCTCGCATCCGGGCTCGCGCTCATCAACCACGCCATGGACAGTCAGGACTCGGAAATGCAGGGGCATGCCAGCTGGCTGGCGGACGCGATGTCCGACCTGGCCGGGCGTGTGGCCGAGAGCATGGATGAACTTGCCACAGAGTTGCTGAAGACGCCGATCTGCGACACGGAGGCCCAGCTGTGAACGACACCACCTATACCGGCGCCGCGGCGCTGCAGCGCCTTCTCCAAGGGCTCTTTGATGTCAGTAACGCGACGTGCGGCTCCGACGATGCGAGCGACGCGCGCGACTACCGGCTGCTTGCGAAGATGGTGAAGAACAGCATCGCGCAGAACCTGCAGCATCAAGACTCGGCGCACCGCGAGGGATACCTACGCGCGCTCACGGACCTGTTTTGCATGGCGGCCGACGGCTGCTGCCCGTCCGCTGGTTGGGATCCAATTGCCAACACCGCGGCGGCATTTGCGGCACCGATCTGCGACATGGAGGCCCAGCCGTGATCGCCACAAATAGCGGCGCCCCTGCTGTGGCGCCCACCCCCTCGACGGAAGCCCAGAGAGCGCTGTTCGAGGAAATCGCCAGCCTGGCCGCCAATGCGCGCGCGCTGCTCGATCTCGCGGCGACGCAGTGGGCCAACGTCGAAGCGTGCGGCGCCCGCAGCCAGTTGGACCAACTGGGCTGGCTGGCCGATGTCGGCGCCGTGCGGTGCGGCGGCCGGGCCACCCTCGGCGCGAGCCCTGCGGAGTGGTTCGGCTCGTCGGCCGCGCTGGCGGCCCTGCTGCGAGACTCCGACAGCGGCTGACCCGGGCTGATGCCCGCCGGCTGCTACCCGAGGCCCGCCGCGTGCGGGCTTTTTCGTGGGGCCCCGCCCTGTAGCACCGACTGCTACTGCCGCGACCGCTGCATCCTCGCCTTTCCGTATGAGGGCTGGCTGTGCTACGGCATTTGCTACGGGTGGGCCTGCAGGCCGCGTGAATGCTTGCGATCCGTCCCGGTTGAGCTACGGGCAGCCGGCACGCGGCATTCTAGGAGCCGCGCTCTGTGTACCCAGGGTCAGCAGCGTTCAACGCTGCTGGTACTGCGTCTTGCCGAACAGCGTCTCACGCGATGTGTCGTCGACCAGCGGCCGGCGCTTGTCGGCCAGCACCTCGACGCCGCGCTTGACGGCCGGGCGCGCACCGATCTCGTCGAACCAGCCCTTGAGGTGCGGATGGTCGTCCCAGGTGATGCCCTGGTTCTTCCAGCTGCGCAGCCAGGGGAAGATCGCGATGTCGGCGATCGAGTACTCGGCGCCGCCGACGTAGCGGCTCCTGGCCAGCCGCCTGTTCATGACGCCGTACAGGCGCCCGGCCTCGTTGGTGTAGCGGTCGATGGCGTAGGCGATCTTCTGCGGCGCGTAGATGCGGAAATGGTGCGCCTGGCCGAGCATCGGGCCGACGCTGCCCATCTGGAACATCAGCCACTGCAGCACTTCGTAGCGGCCGCGGATGTCGGCGGGCAGGAAGCGTCCGGTCTTGGCCGCCAGGTAGAGCAGGATCGCCCCCGACTCGAACAGCGAGATCGGCGCGCCGTCGGGGCCGTCGGGGTCGACGATGGCGGGGATCTTGTTGTTCGGGCTGATGGCCAGGAACTCGGGCGTGAACTGGTCGCCGGCGCCGATGTCGATGGCATGTACCCGGTAGGGCAGGCCACACTCCTCGAGCATGATGTGAACCTTGTGGCCGTTGGGCGTGGCCCACGAATACACTTCGATCATCGTGTTCTCCGCGGGCGGCTTTCAGGTGAGCCGCCGGATGCTCCGGACTCTAAATCATGCTCGACGGCTTGAAGCGCTTGTTCTCCGGCAGCCCGCCGGCGCCGGCAACGGGCTGGGAAGGCATCGCGCCCTGGGCCGCATCACGCCAATACGCCTTTCGCGGCGTGCAAAGCGAAGGCTTCGTCATCGACGGCCGGCTGGGTGTGGCGCCCTGGCGTCTGGAGTGGGGCCCTTCGCAGCGGCCCTACATCCAGGGCCAGGAACTGCGCTTGCGCGCCGAGATGGGGCTGCGCTCCGACCTGCACCTGGTGCTGATGAACCGTGAACTGCAGGAGACGATGGAAAAGGCCGTCTTCGACCAGTACGTCGAAGGCGTGCAGACCCGCATCGACAACCAGACGCCGCCCGAGATGCGCTGGCTGGTGATGTTTCCCAAGCTGTCGGGCGCCGAGATGGGGCCGCTGCGCGAACGCTACATGGCATTTTCCAGCATGAAGGGCTGGCTCATGCGCTGGCTCGAGGGCCCGCTGACGCAGGCCCTGCAGGCCCTGCGCGTGGATGCCTCGGTGCCCACCGTGCTGATGATCGGCCGCGGCCGCCTGATGCTGCGCACCGCGCTGGCCGAACCCGAGGTGCAGGCGCTGCAGGTCTGGCTGCGGCTGTTCGAGGTCGCGATGCGCGAGGCCCGTCGCGTGGCCAACGACAGCATCGAATCGATCTCACCCAGCACGCAGCCCAGCCTGTGGTCGGGCAGCGCGCTGCCGGGCGACGAGCGGAAGAAGTAAGCCGACGCGGCGACGCGGGTCTGCGGGGCACGCACCCTCACCCCAGCCCTCTCCCGCCAGCGGGAGAGGGGGCAATACCAGGCGGGCTTAGCCGCGCGGGGCGAGCTTGCCGAGCTCGATCTTCGCGATCGCGTTGCGGTGCACTTCGTCGGGCCCGTCGGCATACCGCAGCGTGCGCGCCAGCGTGTAGAAGTAGGCGAGCGGGAAGTCCTGGCACATGCCGGCACCGCCGTGCACCTGCATCGCCCAGTCGATGACCTGGCAGGCCATGTTGGGCGCCACCACCTTGATCATCGCGATCTCGGCCTTGGCGCTCTTGTTGCCCGCCATGTCCATCATCCACGCCGCCTTCAGCGTGAGCAGCCGCGACTGGTCGATGAGGCAGCGCGCCTCGGCGATGCGTTCCTGCGTCACCGTCTGCTGCGCGATGGTCTTGCCGAAGGCGGTGCGGCTGACGGCGCGCTCGCACATCAGACGCAGCGAGCGCTCGGCCAGGCCGATCAGCCGCATGCAGTGGTGGATGCGACCGGGCCCGAGGCGGCCTTGCGCGATCTCGAAGCCGCGGCCTTCGCCGAGCAGGATGTTCGAGGCCGGCACGCGCACGTTCTTGAAATCCACTTCCATGTGGCCGTGCGGCGCATCGTCGTAGCCGAACACGCTCAGCGGCCGCAAGACCGTCACGCCGGGCGCGCTGGCCGGCACCAGGATCATGGATTGCTGTGAATGGCGCGGCGCCGTCGGGTCGGTCTTGCCCATGAAGATGAAGATCTGGCAGCGTGGGTCGCCGGCGCCGCTGGTCCACCACTTGCGGCCGTTGATGACGTAGTCATTGCCGTCGCGTTCGATGCGGGCCTCGATGTTGGTGGCATCCGACGACGCCACCGCGGGTTCGGTCATCGCGAACGCGCTGCGGATCTCGCCGCGCAGCAGCGGCTCGAGCCAGCGCTTCTGGTGCTCGGGCGTGCCATAGCGGGCCAGCACTTCCATGTTGCCGGTGTCGGGCGCCGAGCAGTTGAAGACCTCGCTGGACCACGGCACCGCGCCCATGATCTCGGCCAGCGGTGCGTACTCCTGGTTGCTCAGGCCGGCGCCGAGGCCGCTGGTGTCGGGCCCGGCATTCTCTGCACGCGGCGGCAGGAACAGGTTCCACAGCCCGGCGGCGTGCGCCTTGGGCTTGAGCTCTTCGATGACCTGCAGCGGTGTCCAGCGCTTGCCGGCGCGCGTGTTGGCCTCGATCTCGTCGAACCAGCGCTGTTCGGCCGGGTACACGTGTTCGGCCATGAAGGCGCTCAGGCGCGCCTGCAGTTCCTGGGTGCGGGGTGAGTAGCTGAAGTCCACGGTTGTCTCCTTGGGTGGTGCGGTCAGCGCGAGGCCTGGGCGAACTGCCAGGCCATCTGCGCCAGGGGGCGGGTGGCGGCGCCGGTGGCGCGGGCCTGGGCGCTGGCGGCGGTGCCGTCGACGACGCGTTTGGCAATGCCCTGCGTGATCGACGCCAGCCGGAACAGGTTGTAGGCGAGGTAGAAGTTCCAGTCGGCCATCACCGCGTCGGGGTCGAGCACGCGGCCGCTGCGCCGGCCCACGTGCTGGCCCACCCGCTCGCAATAGCGGCGCACGTATTCGCGCTCACTGGGGATGCCCAGCGCCGCATGGTCGAGCCCGCCGATGCCGCGGAAGGTGCCGGGCTGGATGTGCCAGGCCATGCAGTGGTAGCTGAAGTCGGCCAGCGGGTGTCCCAGCGTCGACAGCTCCCAGTCGAGCACGGCGATGATGCGCGGCTCGGTCTTGTCGAAGACCAGGTTGTCGAGCCGGAAATCGCCGTGCACGACGGTGGTCTGCGTCTCGTCGCGCGCACCGGGCGGGATGCGCGCCGGCAGCCATTCGATCAGGCGGTCCATCTCTTCGATCGCTTCGGTGATCGACGCCAGGTACTGCTTGCTCCAGCGGCCGATCTGGCGTTCGAAGTAGTTGCCGGGTTTGCCGAAGTCGGCCAGTCCCGCGGCCTGCACGTCGACGCTGTGCAGCGTCGCAATGACACGGTTCATCTCGTCGTAGATGGCACCGCGCTGGAGCGGTGTCATGCCGGGCAGGGCCTGGTCCCAGAGTACGCGGCCGTCCATGAATTCCATGACGTAGAAGGCGCGGCCGATGACGGCCTCGTCGGTGCACAGCAGGTGCATCTTCGCCACCGGCACGCCGCTGCCGGCAAGCGCTTTCATGACGCGGAATTCGCGGTCCACGGCGTGCGCCGAGGGCAGCAGCCTGGCCGCCGGCCCGGGTTTGCTGCGCATGACGTAGGCCCGTGCGGGCGTCAGCAGCTTGTAGGTCGGGTTGGACTGTCCGCCCTTGAACTGTTCCACCGTCAGCGGCCCTGCGAAGCCGGGCAGTTCGCGCCCGAGGTACGCTTGCAGCGCCGCCGCGTCGAAGGCGTGGCTGCTGGCGACGGCTTTGGTGCCGGTGTAGTGCTCCATGGCGCTCACCTGTCAGCGATGGCCAGCAGCTTGTCGCGCGACAGCACGACCAGCCGCGTCGGCTCGACGCGCACCGCGCCTTCGCGCTCGAAACCCTTGAGCTCCTGGTTGACACGCTGGCGCGATGCGCCGAGCAGTTGTGCCAGGTCTTCCTGCGCCAATGCCAGGCCGATGCGGATCTCCTCGCCCTGGCTGACGCCGTAGCTGCGGGCCAGCAGCAGGATCTGCTTGGCCAGCCGGGCCTGCAGCGGCCGCGTGTTGAGGTCCTCGATCTGGTCGAACATCAAGCGCAGGCGGCGGCAGTTCAGGCGCAGCAGCGCGTCGTACAACTCCACGTGCTGCGCCAGCAGGGCTTTGAAGTCGGGCTTGCGCACCACCAGCAGCGTGGTCGCACCGTGTGCGTCGGCGTCGTGGGTGCGCGGCAGGCCGTCGAAGAGCGCGATGTCGCCGAACCAGGTGCCGGGCTCGGCGTAGGTCAGCGTGACCTGCTTGCCCGCCAGCGACACCGAGCTGATGCGCACCGCGCCGCGCGCCACGCCGCACCACTCCTGCGCCGTACTGCCGCGGCTGGCGAGCGCGTCGCCGTCGGCCAGGCGACGCACCGCGGCACGCGCGAGAATCGCGCTCTTCAGCGTCTGCGACAGTTTGCTGAACCACGCGCCGGCCTCGATGTTGTGGAGCTCGTCGATTGTAAGAACCGGGGTATTCATGGCTTGTCCCTGAGGCGACAGACGGGCGACGATGGCATTGTCCATCGTCGCCTCCCGCAGCACACCCGCACCCAGCCCTCGAACCGGAGTCCGCCATGCCCGCCACCGCTCTCTACACCCACAACCGGCGCGAGGAGGTCAGCGAAGTCGAATGGCGCACCCGCGTCGACCTGGCTGCCGCCTACCGGCTGGTGGCCCTGTTCGGCTGGGACGACCTCGTGTTCACGCACATCAGCGCGCGCGTGCCCGGTCGCGACGGCGAGTTCCTGATCAATCCCTACGGCTTCATGTTCGAGGAGATCACCGCTTCGTGCCTGGTCAAGGTCGACGATCGCGGCGTCAAGCTCGATGACACGCCCTTCGACGTCAACCCTGCCGGCTTCACGATCCACAGCGCCGTGCACGCCGCGCGCCACGACGTCGGCTGCGTGCTGCACACGCACACGCTCAACGGGGTGGCGGTGTCGGCACAGAAGGGCGGCGTGCTGCCGTTGTCGCAGCACTCGATCTTCGTGCTGTCGTCGCTGGGCTACCACGAATACGAAGGCGTGGCGCTGCGCGACGACGAGAAGCCGCGTCTCGTGCACGACCTGGGCCACAAGACGCACCTCATGCTGCGCAACCACGGGTTGCTGACCGTGGGCACGACGGTGCCAGACGCCTTCCTCGCGATGTACTTCTTCGAGACCGTGTGCACGATCCAGATCCGCGCCATGGCCGGCGGCAGCGAACTGGTCGAGGTCGATCCGGC
Source organism: Rubrivivax sp. (assembly GCA_030680415.1). Lineage (GTDB taxonomy): Bacteria > Pseudomonadota > Gammaproteobacteria > Burkholderiales > Burkholderiaceae_C > Rubrivivax. The sequence continues at coordinate 24,700 of JAUXVE010000099.1, read as the reverse complement.
CCTCATCGCGACCGCCGGGCAGCAAGCGGCGGCGGTCACGCGCGGCCTGGGCGCCCAACTCACCTGGCCCGGGCTGCTGCGGCGGCTCGATCGCCGGCTGCCGGGCTACGACGCATGAACGGCAAGGGCCGGCGCGGCGCAGGCGGCGCCTGAAGGTGTTCATGCTAGATTGCGAGCTGCTTACCTTCACCCATCCCTGCATGCCGACAAAGCGGTTCTGCCTGGCTTCGATGACCGCGATCATGGTTGCCATGGCGGCCCCGCTGGCGCCGGCGGCGAGCCTCGGGGCCGGTGGCGGTGGTGCCGTGCTTGGCCAGTGGCTCGACTTCGCGGTGCAAGTGCAACTGGATCCCACTGAGGACCTGACGCCGGAGTGCGTGAACGCCGAGGTCACGGTCGGTGAGCGACGCCTGCCGCCGCCTCTGGTGCGCACCGTGCTCGAAGCGCAACGTGCAGGCAGCGCACGGGTGCGCGTCCTCACCCTGCAGGCCATCGACGAACCGGTGGTCGGCGTCGACCTCAGCGTCGGCTGCGCGTCGCGGCTGTCGCGCAACTACGTCGTGCTGGCCGATCCGCCGGGCATGGCGCTGATGACAACGGCCGCAGTCGTGTCCGCCCCGGCCTTCGCCCACGCCCCTGCAGACGCCGAGGTGGCGGTGGCGTCACAGCCGGCATCTGCGCCAGCCCGGGCTGCAGCACCGGTGGCGGGCAGTCAGGGCGTTACCGTCAGCGATGTCGCGGCAGGCTCGACCTCGAGCGCGCCAGCACCGGCACGCCGTGCGGCGCCACGCGCCACAGCAGCGGCCGTACCGCGCGCCGCAGCTCGACCGCCACGTCGTGCCAAGCAGCGTCCCACGACATCGCGACCGCGGGCGGCGATGCTGGTGCCGGTGCGTGGCGCCGTGGCGGCCGAGGCGCCGGCGCGACTGACGCTCGACGTTGCCGAGGCGACACCCGGCGTCGAGGCTGCGGCCGTCGAGCTGGCGCTGGAGGCCGTGGCGCAGGCTGCCAGTGCAGTACGGGCGTCGGCGGCGGCGGCATCGGCGGCGGCTGCGCGCATGGCCACGCTCGAACGCACCGCAGAACGCCTGGGCAGGCAAGCCCAGGCCAACCGCGACGAGGCGGCGCAGTTGCGCGAGCAACTGGCCCGCGTCGATGGCGGCGGCCGCTGGATGTGGCCGCTGCTGGCTCTGGCCGTGCTGTTGGCGGCGCTGGCAGCGTGGCTGGCCTGGCGGCTGTCCGGCCTGCAACGCCAACGCCAACGGAGTTGGATCGACGCGACGGCGCAGCCATGGCAGGCGGGCAGCCAGGCTCAGCCGATTCCGAGTCGGCCGCCGACCTCGCCCATCCCCTTCGTCACTTCCGAGATCCATGCCTCGGCGCCGGCAGCACCGGCGCCACGGCGGCGTGGTGTCGCGGCCTGGCCGCCCGCGGCGCCGCCCGAGACCTGGACGGCGCCGGGTGCATTGTCGCAGCCGCCCGAGCCCGTCGAACCGCCACCTGACCCCGCCACGACGCGCACCGAGGTCATGCCTGCGGCTGTGCCGCCGGGCGACACGTCGCCGCGCGACGTCTCGATCGACGAGCTGATCGACCTCGAGCAGCAGGCCGAGTTCTTCGTCGTGCTCGGGCAGGACGAGGCGGCCATCGACCTGCTGGTGCAGCATTTGCGCGACACCGGCGGCGGCAGCCCGCTGCCCTACCTGAAGCTGCTCGAGATCCAGCACCGCCGCGGCGACCGCGATGCCTACGAGCGCACGCGTGCGCGCTTCAATCTGCGCTTCAACGCCTACGCACCCGGGTGGGGGCAGGACATGCGGGCCGGCCGCAGCCTGGAGGACTACGCGGGCGTGCTGCCGCGCCTGCAGCAGGTCTGGCCTCGGCCGCTGGACGCCATGGCCGAACTCGAGGCGCTGCTGTTTCGCAAGTCGCGCGGCGAGTTGTTCGACCTGCCGGCCTATCGCGAAGTGCTCTTCCTCTACGCGCTGGCGCGCGACCGGCTCGACCGTGAGCCGGTCGATGCGAACAACGTCGACCTACTGTTGCCGCTGGCCGACGGCGGCGAGTTCAGCGCCACGGCGCCGGCGCCATTGGGCGGGCTCGGGCAGGACGGAGCTGCCGCGCACCCCGGCCCGGACGACAGGCCGACGGCACCGGTGGACCTGGACCTGACCCAGGCGGCGCCCACGGCCAGCATCTTCGATCCACAGGACACGCCGCTCCCGGGGTCGCGCCCGTAGGCGGAGCGCCGCAGCAGTGCCGCGGCGGCCCCGGCCCGCGTGGCGCCTACAGGCCTTGTAGCCGCTGCAGCGCCGTCAACAGCGTCTCGTCGCGCTTGGCGAAACACAGCCGCGCCAGACCCTGCTCGAATCCGCCCTCGTAGAAGACCGACAGCGGGATCGCGGCCACGCCGACCTCGCGCGTCAGCCACAGGCAGAACTCGGCCTCCGGCAAGGCGCTTACGGCGCTGTAGTCGACGAGCTGGAAGAAGCTGCCCTGGCTGGGCAAGGCACGCAGCCGCGTGTGTGCCAGGCCGTCGCGGAAGAGGTCGCGCTTGCGCTGGTAGAAGGCCGCCAGTTCGAGGTAAGGCCCGGGGCTGGCCATGTAGCGCGCCAGGCCGTGCTGCATCGGTGTGTTGACGGTGAAGACGTTGAACTGGTGCACCTTGCGGAACTCGGCCGTCAGCGCCGCCGGTGCCGCCACCGTGCCGACCTTCCAGCCGGTGACCGAATAGGTCTTGCCGAAGCTGGAGACGACGAAGGCACGCGCGGCCAGGCCCGGGAGGGCCGAGGCGCTGACGTGCGGCCGGCCGTCGAAGACCATGTGCTCGTAGACCTCGTCGGACAGCAGCAGCGCCGACGTGGGCGCCAGCAGTTCGGCCAGCCGCTGCATCTCGACGCGCGTCCACACGGTGGCGCTCGGGTTGTGCGGGCTGTTGATGATCACGAGCCGCGTGCGCGCCGTCAGTGCGGCGGCGATGCGGTCGAAGTCGGGCCGGAAGCTGCCCGGCAGCAGCGGCACACGCACGACGCGGCCGCCGGCGAGTTCGATGCCGGGCCCGTAGCTGTCGTAGCAGGGTTCGAGCACGATGACCTCGTCGCCGGGATGCACGCAGCACAGCACGGCGGTGAGGATGGCCTGCGTGGCGCCGGCGGTGATGGTGACTTCGCCAGCCGGGTCGTAGCGGCGGCCGTACAGGGTGGCGATCTTGTCGGCCACGCGCTCACGCAGCAGCGGTACGCCGGGCATCGGCGGGTACTGGTTGTGGCCCTCGCGCATGGCGTCGGTGACATGGTCCAGCAGTGCCGGGTCGCAGTCGAAGTCGGGGAAGCCCTGGCCCAGGTTGACGGCGCCGGTCTCCTGGGCCAGTGCCGACATCACGGTGAAGATCGTGGTGCCGACGTTCGGCAGGCGGCTGGTGATGGCGGGGGTGACGGCGGCGGTGGAAGCGACGGCAGGCATCGTGATCAGGGCGAGCTCAGAGTTGGTAGTCGCTGCCCTGGCCGGCGAGCGCGCGCGCGACCAGGGCTGCAGACAGACGGGGTGACAGCAGCTCGGTGAAGGCGTACACGAACTGCCGCAGGTAGGCACCACGCTTGAACGCCACGCGCGTGACGTTGCTGCCGAACAAGTGGCCCAGCGGGCGCCAGGCGAGATCGGCATCGGCCGGCTCGCTGGTCATTGCCAGCTCGGTGACGATGCCCACGCCCAGCCCCAGGCGCACATAGGTCTTGATGACATCGGAGTCGATCGCCTCCAGCGCCACCACGGGCTCCAGCCGGGCGCGTGCGAAGGCCTGGTCGATGCGCGTGCGGCCGGTCACCGTGGGGTGGTAGAGCACGAGCGTGTGCGCCGCCAGCTGCTCCAGCGTGGGCCGCTCCACGGCAGCCAGAGGGTGCCCCACCGGCACCACCAGCACGTGCTGCCATTCGTGGCACGGCAGCGTGATGAGGTCCTTGTGTGCGCTCAGCGCCTCGGTCGCCAGGCCGATCTCGGCCACGTCGTCCAGCAGCATGCGCGCCACCTGCTCGGGCACGCCCTGGTGCAGCACGACCTGCACCTTGGGGTAGCGCTTGCGCAGCTGCGCCACCGGCCCGGGCAGGAAGTAGCGCGCCTGCGTGTGCGTGGTGGCAATCGACAGCGTGCCGGCGTCCTGCTTGGAGAATTCCTCGCCGATGCGCTTGAGGTTGGCGACTTCGCGCATGACGATCTCGATCGACCTGAGCACCTGCTCGCCGGGCTCGGTGACGCGCTTCAGGCGCTTGCCATAACGCGCGAAGATGTCGATGCCGAGCTCTTCCTCGAGTTCGAGGATGGCTTTGCTGATGCCGGGCTGCGAGGTGTGCAGCGCCTTGGCGGCTTCGGTGAGGTTGAGGTTGCGGCGCACGGCCTCCTGCACGAACCGGAACTGGTGCAGGTTCATGGCGGCTCCCCCAGCGTGGCCAGCGCCGCTGCGGCCATCGCCATCATGACGCTGTCCATTTCGCCCACTGCCGTGTGCAGCGTCACGCGCAGGCCGGGGTGCGCGGCGCGGACCTGCTCCAGCAGCAGCGGCAGGTCCTTGCGCACGTGGCCGCCGGCGCCCAGGAACATGGGCACGACCTCGATGCGCGTGCAGCCGGCGCCGGCCAGTTCGGCGCCGGCGGCAGGCAGGTTCGGCGCCATGAATTCCAGGTAGGCCAGTCGCACCGGCACGCCGGGCCGCGCCGCGCGCACGCGCGCGGCCACGGCTTCGAAGGGCAGCGCCCAGCGCGGGTCGCGGGCGCCGTGGGCGAAGAGGATCAGGCCGTGGCTCATGGGCCTCAACGGTAACGCACCAGCCAGGCAAACGCCGCCAGCGACAGCAGCAGGTAGATCAAGCTCGGCGTGGCCGCCACGACCCAGGGCGTCCAGCTGCTCAGCACGCCGATGTGGCCGGCCAGGTTGTTGAGCAGCACGAAACTGATGCCCAGCATGATGCCGCCGAAGACCTTGAAGCTGACGCTGCCGGCGCGCGCGTGCATGTACGCGAACGGCAGCGCCAGCGCCACCATCACCAGGCAGGCCAACGGGTACAGGGCCTTCTTCCAGAAGCGGATCTCGTAGCGCTGCGCGGCCTGCTCCTGGTCGCTGAGGTGCGCGCTGTAGCGCCACAGCTCGGCGGTGGTCATGGTGCTCAGCGGCAGCACCGCCGCCGCCACGACCTCGGCCGTCAGCGTGCTCGGCCACGCCAGCGTGGCCTCGCGGCGTATCTGCACCTCGGGCGTGCCGGGGCTGCGCGCGGACGGCCAGTTCGCCACTTCGGCGTTGGCCAGCGTCCAGACGCCGTCGGCGCTGACGCGGCCCTCGCCGGCTTCGGTGCGCGACAGCAGGCGGCCGTCGCCGTCGAATTCGAAGATGCGGATCCACAGCAGAGCGCCGCCGGCGGTGGCACCGCCCACGCTGACCGAGTAGCTGCGCTCGCCCGCGGACGTGCTGCGCCGCTCCTTCAGCCAGGCGCCGCCACCGACCAGTTGCTGGCCGCCGCGCGCCTGGGCCTTGTGCACCACCGCCTGACGCTCGCTTACCGGGGCCACGAAGTCACCGACGACAAAAGTCAGCAGACCGAAGGCCGCGCCGAGCACCGCCAGCAGACCCAGGGCGCGGCCGGGCCCCAGGCCACCGGTGCGCAGGATCGTGAATTCGGACGACTGTGCCATGCGCGACAGCGAATAGATGGTGCCGATCAGCACGGCGATGGGGAACAGTTCGTAGAAGTGCCCCGGCACTTCCAGGGCGGCCGCGCGCACCGCTGACCAGGGGCCTTGCTCGCCGACGTTGTCCAGCCCGTCGACAAAATCGAAGAAGTAGAACAGCGACAGAAAGGCCAGCGCCACGAACATCACCGAAGCAGAGATGTCGCGGTACAGCAGCCGGCGAACGGTCTTCATGCCCGTACCTGCCGCAGCGGCCGGCGGCCGAACCTCGTGACCGCGGCATGGTCGCGCCACCACAGCAGCGCCAGCGCCAGGGCAAACACGCTGCCGTGCGTGCCCAGCAAGGCCAGCCCCATCGACACGCGGCCGCTGGCGACCCACGACTGCGACAGGTTGACGAGGTTGTAGTAGATGAGGAAAGTGAGCAGGGCGAACAGCAGGTTCCAGTTGCCGGCACGCCGTGGATGGGTGGCGGCCAGGCCGATGCCCAGCAGCAGCAGGTTGGCCGCGGCCAGCATGAGCCCGAAACGCCAGACCAGTTCACCCTGGTTGGGCGGCGTGGGCTGGCGCATGAGATCGATGGTGCGCAAGCTGCGCGGTGAGCGGTTCTCGACCGAGCGCGCCGCCCCCTCGCTGGCCAGCACGCGGTAGTTCTCGAAGCTCGACAGCGTGCGTTCGCCGTTCTTCAGGTTGATGTCGTTGCGCTGGCCGCGTTCGAGCACGAGGTAGCGCCTGTCGCCTTCGACCTCGAGCCGACCGGTCTTGGCCGAGGTTACCGACTCGCTCGCGTCCGGGCGCATCAGGATGAAGACATTGCGCGCGTTGATGCCGTCGCTGCTTTCGCGTTCGACGAAGAAGACGCGGCGGCCGTCGCTGGAGGACTGGAAGACACCCGGAGTCACGCGCGAGAGGTCCGAACGCTGCTGGTAACGCTCACGCAGTTCCAGGCTGCTGCGGTTGCCCCAGGGCCATACCAGCACCAACAGCAGTGTCACCACCAGCAGCACCGGCCAGCTCGTGCGCAGCACCGGGCGCACGAAGCGCGACAGGCTCAAGCCGCTGGCGAACCAGATCACCATTTCGCTGTCGCGGTACATGCGCCCGAGCGTGACGACGATGGCCACGAACAGCGACAGCGCCAGCATCGTCGGCAGGTGGCCCAATGACACGTAGCCCAGCAGCAGCACGACGTCCTGCGGCGCCACGGCGCCGCCGGCGGCCTGACCCACGGTGCGGATGAGAAACATCGTCAGCACGATGGTGAGGATCACCACCAGCGTGGCGCCGAAGGCCCGCGCGAGCTCTCGACGCACAGTTGAATCGAATAACATCCGCCGTTTTCTTCCCTTAGGGCGAATTATGGACTTCAAGACGCAGCTGGCCGGGGCTGGCGGACTGGCCGCACTGGCGGCCGACGCGCTGCTGGTGGTGGTGGTGGGCGACGCGCTGCCGGGCGGGCTGGACCAGCCGCTGGCCGAACTGCTGGCCGCAGCGGTGAAGGACGGCGACTTCGAGCTCAAGTCCGGCAAGACGCTGTACGCGCACCGCGTGGCCGGTGTGAAGGCGCCGCGCGTGGCCTTCGTGGCCACCGGCGACGGCGCGGTGAAGTCCCTGCGCAAGGCCATGGTCACCGGCCTGGGACTGCTCAAGGGCGGCGGCGGCAAACAACTGGCCGTGGCCGTGGCCGGCGGCGGCGAACTGGGCGCGGCGCATGGCGAAGCCCTGGCCGGAGCCGTGGGCGAGGCGCTCTATCTGTACCGCGAAACGAAGCCGAGCGCGCCGCCGGCGCCCAGGCTGCATGCGGTGAGCCTGGTTTGCGCCAAGACCGAAGTGGCGGCCGTGGCCGCGGGGCTCAAGCGCGGCGAGGCCATCGCTGCCGGCGCGACGCTGGCGCGCGAGTGTGCCAACCGGCCGGGCAACCACTGCACGCCGACCTATCTGGCAGCGCAGGCGAAGAAGCTGGGCAAGGAGTACGGGCTGAAGGTCGAGGTGCTCGACCGCAAGGACTGCGAGAAGCTCGGCATGGGTTCCTTCCTGTCGGTGGCGCAGGGCTCCGACGAACCGCCGCGCTTCATCGTCGCGCGCTGGCAGGGCGCGGGCAAGGCCGACGCGCCGGTGGTGCTGGTCGGCAAGGGCATCACCTTCGACACCGGCGGCATCTCGATCAAACCCGCGGCGGCCATGGACGAAATGAAGTTCGACATGGGTGGCGCCGCCAGCGTGCTGGGCACGCTGCGCGCGGTGGCGCAGCTCGGCGCCAAGGTCAACCTCATCGGCATCATCCCGACCTGCGAGAACATGCCCGGCGGTCGCGCCATCAAGCCGGGCGACGTGGTCACCAGCATGTCGGGGCAGACGATCGAGATCCTCAACACCGACGCCGAAGGGCGCCTCATCCTGTGCGACGCGCTGACCTACGCCGAACGCTTCAAGCCGGCGGTGGTGGTGGACATCGCCACCCTCACCGGCGCCTGCGTGGTCGCGCTGGGACACCACCGTTCGGGCCTGTTCAGCCCTGACGATGCGCTGGCCGCCGAACTGCTGGCCGCCGGCGAGCAGGCGCACGACCCGGCCTGGCGCATGCCGCTGGACGATGAGTACGGCGAGGAGCTGAAAAGCAACTTCGCCGACATGGCCAACGTGGGGTCGTCCCGTGACGGCGGCGCGGTCGTGGCCGCAATGTTCCTCAAGCGCTTCACCGGCAAGCTGCGCTGGGCGCACCTGGACATCGCCGGCTCGGCCTGGAATTCGGGCAAGGCCAAGGGCGCGACCGGGCGGCCGGTGCCGCTGTTGACGCACTTCGTGCTGTCGCGCGCGCAGTGACGCTGCGCGGCCCGCGGCTGCCGCGCCTTGGGCGAGTTTGAGCCGGCACCATGACCGAGGTCGAGTTCCACACTGGGGTGGCCGACCCGCTGGCCTACGCCTGCCGGCTGCTGCGCAAGGCCTGTCGCGCCGGCGTGCGCGTCATTCTCACGGCGCCGCCGGCCACGCTGACGGCGCTGGACCGCGCGCTGTGGACCTTCGATGTGCGCGACTTCGTGCCCCATGTGCGGCAGCCCGGTGCGAGCGCAGCGGTCGCGGCGCGCACGCCGATCTGGCTGGCCCCGCAGGCCGGACTGAGCGGCGCGCCGCCCGTGCTGGTGAACCTGGGTAGCGACGCACCCGAAGACCTGGCCGGCGTCGAGCGGCTGATCGAGATCGTGTCCGACGACGCCGACGAAGCCGACCGCGGGCGCGGGCGCTGGCGGGCCTACAAGGCGCGCGGGCTGGAGATCGTGCACCATCGCAGCGGTGCCTCCGGCGGCTGAAGCGTGGCTGCCGGCGGCTGGCCTTGTCGTCCGTTGGCGGCTGCCGCGCGTTGTGGGGACTCGGCGCGCGACGACCCGCCTGCCCCGCGGCAACTCCTCTTGGGCGGAGTCGGCATTTCGGGTATCGTCCCACGCTTGGTTTCTTCTCGTGACTGTCTTCGTCGACAACATTCCCTTCAGGAGGTGATTGCATGAAAGTCAAGTTGAACGTGATCGTCGGTGCCGCGGCACTGCTCATCGGTGGCGCGGTCTATGCGCAGGACCTGGTCGTCAAGATCGGGCACGTCGGCCCCACCAGCGGCAGCATCGCGCACCTGGGCAAGGACAACGAGATGGGCGCCCGCATGGCCATCGACGAGCTCAACGCCAAGGGCGTGACGATCGGCGGCAAGAAAGCCAAGTTCGAGCTGCTCGCTGAAGACGACGGCGCCGACCCGAAGCAGGGCACGGCAGCGGCGCAGAAGCTGGTCGACAGCAAGGTCAACGGCGTCATCGGCCACCTGAATTCAGGCACCACGATCCCCGCGTCCAAGATCTATAGCGACGCCGGCGTGCCGCAGATCAGCCCCTCGGCGACCAACCCGAAGTACACGCGCAACGGCTACAAGACGGCCTTCCGCGTCGTCGCCGATGACGTGCACCTCGGCGGCACGCTCGGCAAGTACGCCGTGCAACAGGTCAAGGGCAAGAGCATCGCCGTCATCGACGACCGCACGGCCTACGGCCAGGGCGTCGCCGACGAGTTCGAGAAGGCCGTCAAGGCCGCAGGCGGCAAGGCCGTGGGCCGCGAATTCACGAGCGACAAGGCCACCGACTTCACCGCCATCCTGACCAGCCTGAAGGCGAAGAGCCCGGACGTCATCTTTTTCGGCGGCATGGATGCCGTGGCCGGCCCGATGATGCGGCAGATGAAGCAACTCGGCATCAGTGCCAAGTTCATGGGCGGCGACGGCATCTGCACCGGTGAACTGCCCAAGCTGGCGGCGGGCACGATGGCCGACGGCCAGGTCGTCTGCGCCGAGGCCGGTGGTGTGGAAGGTGCGGGCAAGAAGTCGATGGACGACTTCAAGGTCGCCTTCAAGAAGAAGTTCAACACCGACGTGCAGTTGTACGCGCCGTACGTCTACGACGCCGTCAACGTGATGGTGGCAGCCATGGTCAAGGCCGGCTCCGCCGAGCCCGCCAAGTACCTGCCGGTGCTGGCCAAGACCGACGGCTACAAGGGCGTGACGGGCTCCATCGGTTTCGACGGCAAGGGCGACATCAAGAACGGCGCGCTCACGCTGTACACCTACAAGGGTGGCAACCGCGAGCAGATCGCGGTCGTGCGCTGACGCGGCTGCGGCTTCGCTGCAGACACGAAGGGGCCCCGCGGGGCCCCTTTCTGCTGCGCGCGCCGAGCGTCCGGGCGGCAGACATGAAAAAACCCGCCGCTGGCGGGTCTTGTCGCTGCACGGGGCCGAGGCCCTTACCTCAGCTTCACTTCCTTGTACAGGACGTGCTTGCGTGCCTTGGGGTCGAACTTCAGGAATTCGAGCTTCTCGGGCGTCGTCTTCTTGTTCTTGTTCGTGGTGTAGAAATGGCCGGTGCCCGCTGTGGACTCCAGCTTGATCTTCTCGCGTCCGCCTTTGCTGGCCATGGTGTTCTCCTCAGTGTGCTACAGGGCGTGGCGGGCGCGCAGATCGGCCACGATCACGTCGATGCCCTTCTTGTCGATCAGGCGCAACGCGGCGTTGCTCACGCGCAGGCGCAGCCAGCGGTTCTCGCTCTCGACCCAGAAGCGGCGGTATTGCAGATTCGGCAGGAAGCGACGCTTGGTCTTGTTGTTGGCGTGTGAGACGTTGTTGCCCACCATGGGGCCCTTGCCGGTGACTTGACAGACGCGTGCCATGACGCTTCTCCAGGTGAAAGTTGGGTTCACTCGCGCGCCAGCCGAAAGCCTGGCCGCAGCAAAGCCGTAAAGTATAGCCCGATTCCGTGGCCTCAAGCGCCTTGCTGCTCGAGGAAGCGCTGGGCGTCGAGTGCCGCCATGCAGCCCGTGCCGGCGCTGGTGATGGCCTGGCGGTAGACATGGTCCTGCACGTCGCCGGCGGCGAAGACGCCCGGCACGCTGGTCATCGTGGCCAGGCCGTCCTGCCCCGTGCGGGTGATGACGTAGCCGTCCTTCATCTCCAGCTGCCCCTTGAAGATGTCGGTGTTGGGTTGGTGCCCGATGGCGATGAAGCAGCCCTTGAGGGCGATGTCCTTGGTCGCGCCATCCTTGTGGCGCAGGCGCACCCCGGTGACGCCGGTGTCGTCGCCCAGCACTTCGTCCAGCGTGTGCCACAGGTGCAGTTCGATCTTGCCGGCCTCGACCTTGGACATGACCTTGTCGACCATGATCGCCTCGGCGCGGAACTTGTCGCGGCGGTGCACCAGGTGCACCTTGCTGGCGATGTTGGACAGGTACAGCGCTTCTTCGACCGCGGTGTTGCCGCCGCCGACGACGCAGACGACATCGCCGCGGTAGAAGAAACCGTCGCAAGTGGCGCAGCCGCTGACGCCCTTGCCCATGAACGCCTCCTCGCTGGGCAGCCCCAGGTACTTGGCGCTGGCGCCGGTGGCGATGACCAGCGTGTCGCAGGTGTAGGGCCCCGAGTCGCCCTCGAGGGCGAAGGGCCGGCGGCTGAAGTCGACCTTGTGGATGTGGTCGAACACGATCTTGGTGTTGAAACGCTCGGCGTGCTGCAGGAAACGCTGCATCAGGTCGGGGCCCTGGACACCGGCCACGTCGGCCGGCCAGTTGTCGACCTCGGTGGTCGTCATCAGCTGCCCGCCTTGCGCGATGCCGGTGATGAGCATGGGCTCGAGGTTGGCGCGCGCGGCATACAGCGCCGCCGTATAGCCGGCTGGGCCGGAACCGAGAATGAGGACGCGGGCGTGCTGGGCGGGGGAATTCATAGTCTGTGCTCTGGAGTCGAACGGGCGTCGGATCCAACCAACGCATGAAAGTACATCGGGGCTGGACCCGGTGGTCGCAAGCCCTGCTATGGGCACAATAACGCGATTCTTGCAGACCGGGCGTGATCTGGGGCCTGGATCGAGCCGGGACACAACAAGAGGAGCCTGTCAATGTCGATGCTGTCGAACCTGGACCTGATCCGGCGCGTGCCGCTTTTTTCCATGCTCACCGCCGACCAGGCGCAGGCCATCGCCGACAGCGTCGTCAAGCGGCGCTTCCGTCGCGGCGAGCTGGTGGTGGAGCAGGGCCGCAAGAGCAACGCCCTGTTCATCCTTCTCAACGGCCGCGCCCGCGTTCTCACCGCAGACTCACGCGGCCGCGAGGTCATCCTGGCGGTGCTCGAGTCGGGCGACTACGTCGGCGAGATGAGCCTCATCGACAACGAGCCGCATTCGGCCACCGTACGCGCCGAGATCCAGACCGACATGCTGGTGCTGGCACGCGCCGACTTCGCGCGCTGCCTGCCGGAAAACAGCACGCTGTCCTACGGCATCATGCGCGGCCTGGTGCGCCGGCTGCGCAACGCCGACCGGCAGATCGAGTCGTTGGCGCTGCTGGACGTCTACGGCCGCGTCGCGCGCACGCTGCTGGACATGGCCGAAGAGATCGACGGCACCAAGATCATCCGCCACAAGGTCAGCCGCCAGGACATGGCCAAGGTGGTGGGCGCCTCGCGCGAGATGGTCAGCCGTGTCATGAAGGACCTGGAAGAGCGCGGCGTCATCGAGACGCAGGACAACGGTTCGGTGGTCATCAAGGAACGCCTGCACAGCGACAGAGCCTGAGAGCCCTTCGGCACACATACGTATTTGCTCCCTACCCAGGAACCTGCACCGATGTGAACTGTATGGCCCCCTCTCCCGCCTGGGCGGGAGAGGGTTGGGGTGAGGGTGGGAGGGGCACGCGCGACCCTCACCCCAACCCTCTCCCACAAGTGGGAGAGGGGGTAATACCCGCGGTTCCAGGGCTCAAGCCGGCCGCGCGCAGCGCCGCCCATGTCTCTCCCAGAGGGCGGGGGAGCGTTTCAAGCGACTTTCGGTCTCTGAACCCGTGTCCTCCTGCGGCGCGGGATCCGCAAGGGCTCAGCGCGCGGACCGAAAACCCTGATCGGCCACAATGCCGGTCATGAGTTTTCCCCTCGACTCCCTGCAGGCCGACGGCAGCAGCGCCGTCGTCTCGCCGATGGCCGGCGCCGGCCCACGCTGGCGCCAGCAACTGCTGTTGTTGCTGGGCGCTTTGGCCTGGTTGCTGTTCGCGCTGGCGATGGCAACCCATGACCCGCGTGACACCGCTTTCACCACCTCCGGCACCGGCGAGGCCTTGCGCAACGTCGTCGGCGTCATGGGTGCGCGCGTGTCCGACATCGCGCTCTTCCTGTTCGGCTTTTCGGCCTGGTGGCTGGTGCCGGTGACGCTGCGCGCCTGGCTGTCGGCGTTGGCCGTGGCCCTGCGCGGCGACGCGGGTCAGGCCCATGCGCCGCGCTGGGTGTTCTGGCTCGGCGTGGCCTTGCTGCTGGCGGCCAGTTGCGCGCTCGAATGGACTCGTCTGTACCGCTGGGAAGCGCTGCTGCCCGGGCATGCCGGTGGCGTGCTCGGCGTCACGCTGGGCCCGCTGTCGATGCGCTGGCTGGGTTTCGCCGGCTCGGGTGTGTTGTGGATCGTGTTCGGCCTTGCCGGCATGGCGATGGCACTGCGTTTTTCGTGGCTGCGGGTGGCCGAGTTCATCGGCGAAAGAGTCGATGCCCTGCGCCGCAGCCGTGCCGGCCGTCGTGAATTGGAAGAAGACCTGCGCCTGGGCGAACTCGCGGCGCGTGAACGCGAAGAGATCGTCGGTGTCCAGCGCCACGGGGTCGATGAGCACGTGCCGCTGGTCATCGCGCCGCCGGTGGCCGAGATCCCCAAGTCGCTGCGCGTGGCCAAGGAACGCCAGAAGCCGCTGTTCGCCGAACTCGTCGACACCAAACTGCCGCAGGTCGACCTGCTCGACGCCGCCGCCGGCCGCCAGGAAGGCGTGCCGCCGGAATCGCTGGAGATGACGTCGCGGCTGATCGAGAAGAAGCTCAAGGACTTCGGCGTCGAGGTGCGCGTGGTGGCGGCGTCGCCGGGCCCGGTGATCACGCGCTACGAGATCGAGCCGGCCACCGGCGTCAAGGGTGCGCAGGTCGTCGGCCTGGCGCGCGACCTGGCGCGCTCGCTGTCGCTCGTCAGCATCCGCGTGGTGGAGGTGCTCCCGGGCAAGAACACCATGGCGCTGGAGCTGCCCAACGCGCGGCGGCAGATGATCCGGCTGTCCGAGATCCTGGGCTCCGAGGTCTACAACGCCTCGGCGTCGATGCTGACCATGGGCCTGGGCAAGGACATCATCGGCAACCCCATCGTCGCCGCCCTCGCCAGGATGCCGCACTGCCTGGTCGCCGGCACCACCGGTTCGGGCAAGAGCGTGGGCATCAACGCCATGATCCTGAGCCTGCTCTACAAGGCCGAGGCACGCGACGTGCGGCTGATCCTGATCGACCCCAAGATGCTCGAGCTCAGCGTCTATGAGGGCATCCCGCACCTGCTGGCGCCGGTGGTCACCGACATGAAGCAGGCCGCCAACGCGCTGAACTGGTGCGTCGGCGAGATGGAGCGCCGCTACAAGCTGCTCAGCAAGATGGGCGTGCGCAACCTCGCCGGCTACAACAAGAAGATCGCTGAAGGCCTCGAACGCGGCGAGAAGATCGGCAACCCCTTCAGCCTGACCCCCGAAGCCCCCGAACCGTTGCAGCGGCTGCCGCACATCGTGGTCGTGATCGACGAGCTCGCCGACCTGATGATGGTCGTGGGCAAGAAGATCGAAGAGCTCATCGCCCGCCTGGCGCAGAAGGCGCGAGCCTCCGGCATCCACCTCATCCTGGCCACGCAGCGGCCGAGCGTGGACGTCATCACCGGCCTCATCAAGGCCAACATCCCGACACGCCTGAGCTTCCAGGTCAGCAGCAAGATCGACAGCCGCACGATCCTGGACCAGATGGGCGCCGAGGCGCTGCTCGGCCAGGGCGACATGCTCTACCTCACGCCCGGCGGCGGGCTGCCGGTGCGGGTTCACGGCGCCTTTGTCAGCGACGACGAGGTGCACCGCGTTGTGGAGTATCTGAAGACACAGGGCGAACCCAATTACATCGAAGGCATCCTGGAAGGCGGCGTGCTCGACGGCGACGGTGCGGGCGGCGAGGGCGGCCCCGGCGCGGCCGGCGGGGGCCAGAACGGCGAGAGCGACCCGATGTACGACCAGGCGGTGGCGATCGTGCTGCAGCACAAGCGGGCGTCGATCTCGCTCGTGCAGCGCCACCTGCGCATCGGCTACAACCGCGCCGCGCGGCTGCTCGAGCAGATGGAGCAGTCGGGCCTGGTTTCGGCGATGGGTCATGCCGGCAACCGCGACATCCTGATCCCGAAAAGAGACGAATGACGAAGCGCTTGTGGATTTCACTTCTGCTCGTCGCGGCGGCCTTTGCCGCGCGCGCCGACGCCGTCGATACGCTGCGCGAATTCGTGCGCGACGTGAAGAGCGGCCAGGCCAGCTTCACGCAGACGGTGACGTCGACCGATGGCGCGCGCAAGAAGACCTCCAGCGGGCAGTTCGAATTTGCGCGCCCGAACCGCTTCCGCTTTGCCTACACCAAGCCTTTCGAGCAGCTCATCGTGGCCGACGGGCAGAAGGTCTGGATCTTCGACGCCGACCTCAACCAGGCCAGCTCGCGCCGCATCGAGCAGGCCCTGGGCGCCACGCCGGCGGCGCTGCTGGCCGGCGGCTCACTGGACACCGAGTTCGTGCTCGCGCCGCTGCCGGCGCGCGACGGCCTGGACTGGGCGCTGGCCACGCCCAAGGCCAAGGACGGGCCCTTCCAGTCGATGCGCGTGGGCTTTCGCGGCAAGGAACTGGCGGCGGTGGAGGTGACCGACAGCTTCGGCCAGCTCTCGCTGCTGCAGTTCAGCCAGTACCAGCCCAACACGCCGATCGTCGCCGAGCGCTTCCGCTTCGTGCCGCCGGCGGGGGCCGATGTGATAGAGCAGTAGACGCGACGCAGCGGCCGGCGGCGCGCTGCGACAATGCGCCGATGCGCGCCCAGGACACGCTGTTCGCCGACGAAGCGCCCGCCGCACCGCCCGGCGCGCCGCTGGCCGAGCGTCTGCGACCGCAGACGCTGGACGGGGTCGTCGGCCAGCGCCACCTGCTGGCGCCCGGGCGCCCGCTGCGCGTGGCCTTCGAGTCTGGCCGCCTGCCGTCGATGATCCTGTGGGGCCCGCCGGGCGTCGGCAAGACGACGCTGGCACGCCTGCTGGCGCGCGCCACCGGCGCGCACTTCATCGCCCTGTCGGCGGTGCTGGCCGGCGTCAAGGACATCCGTGACGCGGTCGAGCAGGCTGAAGCCATGCGCCGCGCCGGCCGCGCCACGGTGGTCTTCGTCGACGAGGTGCACCGCTTCAACAAGTCGCAGCAGGACGCCTTCCTGCCGCATGTCGAGTCGGGCCTTTTCACCTTCATCGGCGCCACCACCGAGAACCCCTCGTTCGAGGTCAATTCGGCGCTGTTGTCGCGTGCCGGCGTGCACGTGCTGAAGGCCCTCGACGAGGTCGAACTCGGCGCGCTGCTCGACCGCGCGCTGGCACTGCCCGGCGCGCCGATGCTGGATGCCGCGGCGCGCGAGCGAGTCATCGAACACGCCGACGGCGACGCGCGCCGGCTGCTCAACGCCGTCGAGAACCTGGCCAGCGCGCGCCCCGGCGCGTCGACGCTGGGCGTTGCCGAACTCGATGCCACGCTGGGCGAGATGCTGCGCCGCGGCGACAAGGGCGGCGACATCTTCTACGACACGATCTCGGCGCTGCACAAGTCCGTGAGAGGCTCCGACCCCGATGCCGCGCTGTACTGGCTGGCGCGATTGCTCGATGCCGGCATGGACCCGCGCTACGCGGCGCGGCGCCTGGTGCGCATGGCCAGCGAGGACATCGGCCTGGCCGACCCGCGTGCGCTGCGGCTGGCGCTGGACGCCGCCGAGGTCTACGAGCGGCTGGGTTCGCCCGAGGGTGAGCTGGCGCTGGCAGAAGCCGCCGTCTACCTGGCCGTGGCGCCGAAATCCAACGCCGTCTACAAGGCCTGGAACGAGGTGCGCGAGCTCGTGCGCCGTGACGGCACGCGGCCGGTGCCGCCGCACCTGCGCAACGCACCGACGCGGCTCATGAAGGCCCAGGGTCACGGCGCGGGCTACCGTTATGCGCACGACGAAGCCGGCGGCTACTCGGCCGGCCAGACCTACCTGCCCGAAGGGCTGGCGCCGGGCCGCTGGTACGCGCCGGTGCCGCTCGGGTTGGAGTTACGCATCGGCCAGCGTCTGGCCGAACTGCGCGCCCTCGACGACGAGGCCGAAAGCGAGCGCTGACGGGCCGTGCGGGCCGTCCGACGGCCGCCGCGCCAGGGGGTTACTCCGGCCCGATCCAGGGCCATGTGACACCTACAATCCGCCCGCACTGCAGGCCGCGGCGAGCTGGCCCCGGCCTGCACGGCGAGCTTCTTGCATGGGCTTGCCGCAGCCGCGGACCGCGGCCTTACCGGAGCCCCTCGATGGAAACCTTCTTCCAGCAGATCCTCAACGGTCTGGTGCTGGGCAGCATGTACGCGCTGGTGGCGCTGGGCTACACGATGGTCTACGGCATCATCAACCTCATCAACTTCGCGCACGGCGAGGTGCTGATGGTCGGCGCGCTGACGAGCTGGACGGTGGTCACCGCGCTGGCCGACGCGGGCCTGCCGGGCTGGCTGCTGATGCTGATGTCGCTGCTGTGCGCCATCGTCGTCTGCGCGACGCTCAACTTCAGCATCGAGAAGCTCGCCTACCGGCCCTTGCGCAGCGCGCCGCGGCTGGCGCCGCTGATCACCGCCATGGGCATGAGCCTGCTGCTGCAGACGCTGGCCATGATCGTCTGGAAGCCCAACCCCAAGCCGTATCCGCTGCTGCTGCCGACCGAACCCATCGACCTGGGCGGGCCGGTGATCAGCGTCACCCAGTGCCTGATCCTGGGCGTGACGGCCACGCTGCTGGCGGCGCTGATGTACCTCGTCAACAAGACCAAGCTCGGCCGCGCCATGCGCGCCACGGCCGAGAACCCGCGCGTGGCAGCGTTGATGGGCGTGCGGCCGGACATGGTGATCTCGGCCACCTTCGTCATCGGCGCGGCGCTGGCCGCCGTGGCCGGCGTGATGTGGGCCGCCAACTACGGCACCGTGCAGCATTCGATGGGCTTCCTGCCCGGGCTCAAGGCCTTCACGGCGGCGGTGCTGGGCGGCATCGGCAACCTCGGCGGTGCGGTCGTCGGCGGGCTGCTGCTCGGGCTGGTCGAAGCGCTCGGTGCCGGCTACCTGGGTGCGCTCACCGGCGGTGTGCTGGGCAGCCACTACGCCGACATCTTCGCCTTCGTGGCGCTGATCCTGGTGCTCACGCTGCGGCCGCAGGGCCTGCTGGGCGAGCGTGTCGCCGACCGCGCCTGAGGCACGAGGTGAACGGCATGAAGAACAAGGTCGTCGTCTTCCTCGTCTGCGCCGTGCTGCTGCTGGCGCTGCCGATCTTCGCGCAGCAGTTCGGCCACGGCTGGGTGCGCATCCTGGCGCTGGCGCTGCTGTACGTGCTGCTGGCGCTGGGGCTGAACATCGTCGTCGGCTACGCCGGGCTGCTGGACCTCGGTTTCGTGGCCTTCTACGCCGTCGGCGCCTACATGTACGCGCTGCTGGCGAGCCCGCACCTGAGCGAGAACTTCGAGTGGATCGCGCAGATGTTCCCGAACGGGCTGCACACGCCGGTCTGGCTGGCGATCCCGCTGGCCGCCGGGCTGGCCGCCATCGCCGGCGTGCTTCTGGGCACGCCGGTGCTCAAACTGCGGGGCGACTACCTGGCCATCGTGACCCTGGGTTTCGGGGAGATCATCCGTGTCTTCCTGAACAACCTCGAGCACCCGGTCAACATCACCAACGGACCGCGCGGCCTGGACCGCATCGACTCGATGAACCTGTTCGGTTTCAGCTTCGGCCGCACGCTCGAGATCGGCGGCTTCAGCCTGCCCTCGGTGACGCTGTACTACTACCTGTTCCTGCTGCTGGTCGTGGTGAGCGTCGTCATCTGCCACCGGCTGGAGACCTCGCGCATCGGCCGCGCCTGGATGGCGATCCGCGAGGACGAGATCGCTGCCAAGGCGATGGGCATCAACACGCGCAACATGAAGTTGCTGGCCTTCGGCATGGGTGCGACTTTCGGCGGCGTCTCGGGGTCGATGTTCGCGGCCTTCCAGGGCTTCGTCTCGCCCGAGTCGTTCAGCCTCATGGAGAGCATCATGATCGTGGCCATGGTGGTGCTGGGCGGCATCGGCCACCTGCCGGGCGTGATCCTGGGCGCGGTGATGCTGGCCGCGCTGCCCGAGGTGCTGCGTTATGTGGCCGGCCCGCTGCAGCAGGCCACCGGCGGGCGGCTCGACGCGTCGATCCTGCGCCAGTTGCTCATCGCCTCGGCCATGATCAGCATCATGCTGCTGCGCCCGCGTGGCCTATGGCCGTCGCCGGAGCACGGCAAGGCCGCGCCGGCGCACGTCAACCCCGCGGGCTGAGGGAGCGCCGGCCATGAGCGAACTGGTACTCAACGTGCAGGGCGTGAGCAAGCGCTTCGGCGGCCTGCAGGCCCTCGCCGACGTCGGCGTCGCCATCCGGGCCGGCCAGGTGTACGGGCTGATCGGCCCCAACGGCGCCGGCAAGACGACCTTCTTCAACGTCCTCACCGGCCTGTACACGCCCGACTCGGGGACCTTCGAGCTCGGCGGCCAGCCGTACAAGCCCAGCGCAGTGCACGAGGTGGCCAAGCAGGGCATTGCGCGCACGTTCCAGAACATCCGCCTGTTCCCCGAGATGACGGCGCTGGAGAACGTCATGGTGGGGCGCCATGTGCGCACGCATTCGGGTCTTTTCGGCGCCGTCTTCCGTACTGCGTCGTTCAAGCGCGAAGAGGCCGCCATCGCGCTGCGCGCGCAGGAACTGCTGGACTACGTGGGCATCGGCCGCTATGCCGAGTTCCGTGCCCGCACGCTGAGCTACGGCGACCAGCGACGGCTGGAGATCGCGCGCGCGCTGGCTACCGACCCCAAGCTGATCGCGCTGGATGAGCCCGCCGCCGGCATGAACGCCACCGAGAAGGGGGTGCTGCGCGAGTTGATCGACCGCATCCGCAAGGACGGCCGCACGATCCTGCTCATCGAGCACGACGTGAAGCTGGTGATGGGCCTGTGCGACCGCGTCACCGTGCTCGACTACGGCAAGCAGATCGCCGAAGGCACGCCGGCCGAGGTGCAGAAGAACGACAAGGTCATCGAGGCTTACCTCGGTGCCGGCCACACGGCGCACGCATGAGGCAGCGATGACGACGACACTGCTCAAGGTCAGCGCCCTGAAGGTGGCCTACGGCGGCATCCAGGCCGTCAAGGGGATCAGCTTCGAGGTGCGCCAGGGTGAGCTGGTCAGCCTGATCGGTGCCAATGGTGCCGGCAAGACGACCACGCTCAAGGCCATCACCGGCATGCAGCCGGTGGCCGACGGCGAGATCGAGTTCATGGGCCAGGCGATCAAGGGCCAGGGTGCCTGGGAACTGGTCAAGCAGGGCCTGGTGATGGTGCCCGAGGGCCGCGGTACCTTTGCGCGCATGACCATCATCGAGAACCTGCAGATGGGCGCCTTCGTGCGCAAGGACAAGGAGATCGACGCCGACATCGACAAGGTCTTCGCCATCTTTCCGCGCCTGAAGGAGCGCGCGAAGCAGCTCGCCGGCACCATGAGCGGCGGCGAGCAGCAGATGCTGGCGATGGGCCGCGGGCTGATGGCGCGGCCCAAGGTGCTGCTGCTGGACGAGCCGAGCATGGGTCTGAGCCCGATCATGGTCGACAAGATCTTCGAGGTCGTGGCCGACATCCACAGCCGCGGCACCACCGTGCTGCTGGTCGAGCAGAACGCCTCGCGTGCGCTGGGGCTGGCCGACCGCGGCTACGTCATGGAGTCGGGCGAGATCACGATGTCGGGGCCGGCCAGGGAACTTCTGAACGACCCCAAGGTGCGGGCGGCCTACCTCGGGGAGTGACGCCCGCCGGCGCTTGCCTGCGCAAGGGCAAGGTCAGTCGACCCGCGCTCCCGAGGTCTTCACCACGCCCTGGTACTTCTGCAGTTCGGCGCGCACGAAGGCGCCGAACTGCGCTGAGCTCGTCGGCGCCGGCTCGGCCATCAGCGTCGCCATGCGCGCCTTCACCTCGGGCGAGCCGAGCGCGTCGACGAAGGCCTTGTTCAGTCGCGCCGTGACGTCGGCCGTCAGCCCGGCTGGCGCGAAGAGGCCGAACCAGGTCGAGATGTCGAAATCCTTCAGCCCCAGCGCCGCACCGGCTTCCTGCACCGTCGGCACGTCGGGCATGGCGTTGGCGCGCCGCGCCGTCGTCACGGCCAGCGCCCGCAGCCTGCCGCTGCGCACGTTGGCGGCGGCCGCGGCCAGGTTGTCGAAGTTGAAGTCGACCTGGCCGCTGAGCAGTGCCAGCTGCGCCGGCGACCCGCCGGCGTAGGGGATGTGCACCGCGAACAGCCCGGCCTGGGCCTTGAACATCTCGCCCGCCAGGTGGCCGGCGCTGCCGTTGCCGCCGCTGCCGTAGTTCAGGCGCCCCGGATTGCGGCGCGCGTAGCGCACCAGGTCGGCCAGCGTGCGGATGCCCAGGCGGTCGGCCAACTCGGCGTTCATCACCAGCACGTTGGGCACCTGCGCCACCAGCGTGATGGGCGTGAAGTCGCGCACCGCGTCGTAGGGGATCCTGGCGTACAGCCAGGGGTTGATGGCGTGCGTGGCGACGGCTCCCATCACCAGCGTGTGGCCATCGGGCGCCGCCTTGGCGACCAGGTCGGCGCCCAGGTTGCCGCCGGCACCGGGGCGGTTTTCCACCACCACCGTGCCCAGGCTGTCCTTGACGCGTTCAGCGAGCAGGCGCGCCGCGATGTCCAGCGGTCCACCGGGCGGGTAGGGCACGATCAGTCGCGTGGTCCGCGCCTGCGCCCAGGCGTGCGGGGCCAGCAGGGCGGCAGTGGTGGCGAGCAGGGCCTGTCGGCGGTGCATCACGGGTCTCCTTCAGTGTGAAAGTCTGCCGCGAGGTTAGCCGATGTGGTCCACTCTGCGGACCGGGCTTGCCCAGGAGGAATACATGACCTTGTGTCCGATCGCGATCGTCGTCGGTTGCCCGAAGTGCCCGGCCTTCAAGGTCTGCCCGCTCACGCGCGTGATCGGCGACCAGCCGGCCGCGGCAGCGGCACCGCCACCACCCGCGGCCAAGCGGCCGCGCAAGAAGGGCTGACGCAGCGCCGGCGGCAGCCCGGCCGACGCGCTCAATCTTCGCCGTGCTTGTCGGCCTCCGAGGTGAACGAGTCGGCGTAGAACTCCTCGGCCGGCAGCTTGCAGCGGGCGACGAAATCGCGCTGCGCCGCGTCCACCATCACCGGCGCGCCGCAGGCGTAGACCTGGTGGCCTGAGAGGTCGGGCAGATCGACCATCACGGCCTCGTGGACGAAGCCGGTGCGGCCGCTCCAGGCCTCGTCGGCAGTCGGCTCCGACAGCACCGGTACGTAGCGCAGACTCGGCATTTCGGCGGCCATGCGCTCGCACCACTCGTGCTGGTAGAGGTCGGCGCGGCGCCGGCAGCCCCAATACAGCACGGTGTCACGCGTGATGCCCTTGTGCTGCAGGTGTTCGATGATCGCCTTGATGGGCGCGAAGCCGGTGCCGCTGGCCAGCAGCACGATGGGTTTGCTGCCGTCCTCGCGCAGGAAGAAGCTGCCGAAGGGGCCTTCCATGCGCAGGATGTCGCGCTCCTTCAGCGTGCCGAAGACGTGGTCGGTGAACTTGCCGCCGGGCATGTGGCGGATGTGCAGTTCGATGGCCGGCGGGCTGCCCAGATGGTGCGGTGCATTGGCCATGCTGTAGCTGCGCCGGGCGCCGTCGCGCAGGATGAATTCCACGTACTGCCCGGCGCGGTACTGCAGGTTCTGGTTGGCCGGCAGCTGCAGGTGCAGCACGGCCACGTCGGCCGTCGGCCTGGTGATGCTCAACACGCGGCTGGGCAGCTTGAGCACCGGATAGTCCCCCGCACCCGGCACGCTGCGCGCTTGCACCACGCAGTCGGACTGCGGCACCGCGCAGCAGGTGAGGATGTAGCCGGCCTCTTCCTCGGCCACCGACAGTGCCTTGTGCTGGTGGGCGCCGTGGATCACACGCCCTTCGAGCAGCTTGCTCTTGCACGAGCCGCAGGCGCCGTCGCGGCAGCCATAGGGCAGGCCGATGCCCTGGCGGATGGCCGCCGGCAGGATGGGCTCGTCGTCGTCGACGACGAAAGCGCGGTTGGCGGGCTGCAGCGTGATGGTGAAGCTCATGTCGGGGATGCCGGCTCGTAAACTCGGTTCGAATTGTGCCCGTCCCCCCAAACCCCATGCCCGCACCCCCGCCGCCTGCCCGCGCCCGCCGGCCGACGCTGCTGATCGTCGGCTGCGGCGACGTGGGCCAGCGCGTGCTGCGGCTCGTGCATCCGCGCTGGCGCGTGCTGGCGTTGACCTCGTCGCCGGCGCGCGTGCCGGTGCTGCGCGCGCTGGGGGCGGTGCCGCTGGTGGGTGACCTCGACGCGCCGGCCACGCTGGGCCGCCTGGGCGGCCTGGCCGACGCCGTGCTGCACCTCGCACCGCCGCCGGCCACCGGCAGCGACGACCCGCGCACACGCGCGCTGCTGCGTGCGCTGGCGCGCGGTGGCCGCGTGCGGCGGGTCGTGTACGCCAGCACCAGCGGTGTCTATGGCGACTGCGGCGGTGCCCGCTTCGACGAGACGCGGGCCGTCAACGCCGGCACCGACCGCGCCCGGCGCCGCGTCGACGCCGAAGCGCAACTGCGCTGGTTCGGCCGCCGCTGCGGCGTTGGCGTGACGGTGCTGCGCATCCCGGGCATTTACGCCGCTGACCGACCCGGCGGCCACCCGCGCGAGCGCCTGCTGCGCGGCACGCCGGTGCTGGTGGCCGAAGACGATGTCTACACCAACCACATCCACGCCGACGACCTGGCTCGCACCTGCGTGGCGGCGCTGCATCGCGGCGCACCGCAGCGTGTCATTCACGCCAGCGACGACAGCGAGTTGAAGATGGGCGCCTACTTCGACCTCGCCGCCGATCTGTGCGGTCTGCCGCACCCGCCACGCCTCACGCGCGGCGAGGCGGCGGTGCAGCTGAGCCCCATGCAGCTGAGCTTCATGAGCGAGTCGCGCCGGCTGGACAACGCGCGGCTGAAGCGCGAACTGCGGCTGCGCCTGAACTACCCGACGGTGCACCAAGGGCTGGTGGCCGGCCTGGCGGACTGAAGCCGCCGCCGCGCGGCGGCCTGGGGCGCCCGAGGAAGTGCCGGGCTGCCCTCGGTCTCCTGGCTCCTCTCGGGCGGGGCACCAGAAGACGACAAGTCATACCGATTCGCACTCAATCGAAGAGAAGTGGGCTGCCCGCTTGCGGCCCGTTGCGGACCTTGACTGTCCGCTTTCGCGTGCGGGCTGTGGTGGCGGCAAAGGGGTGTCCGGGCGGGGCGCAGCGTGCGACTGAGGCGGTCGTCGCTGCGCGCCGACTGCCCTGCGCTGCTCGGGTCCATGGCC
>JAUXVE010000089.1 GCA_030680415.1 Rubrivivax sp. | reverse complement strand
GCCTGCTGATCGCCGGCGACTCGTCGGCCGCCGGCGTCGGCGTCGTCACGCAGCGCCAGGCGCTGGCCAGCCAGCTCGCGGCGCGGCTGGCCGCCGCGGCGGGCGTGCGCGTGCGCTGGCAGCTGCAGGCGCGTTCGGGTCTGACCTCCCAGCAGACACTGCAGCTGCTGCGCGCCGAGCCGCCCGAGTACGCCGACGTGGTGGTCGTCGTGACCGGCGTCAACGACGTTGTCGACCAGGTCCCTTCGCAGCGCGCGGTGGCCGCGCGCGAGGCGCTGGCCAACTGGCTGCGCAACGCGCAAGGTGTGCACCACGTGGTGTTCGCGCCGCTGCCGCCGATCCATGCCTTTCCGGGGCTGCCGCAGCCGCTGCGCTGGGTCGCCGGCGCCGACGCCAGGCGCCACAACGCCGCGCTGGTGGAGTGGGCGGCCACGCGCAACGATGTCTCCTGCGTGGCGATGGAAGTGCCGCTCGACCCCGGCAGCATGGCCAGCGACGGTTTCCACCCCGGCGAGCCGGTCTATCGCTACTGCGCCGGCGCCATCGCTCAGCACATCGCCACGGCCGTGTGGCCGCACCTGCCTCAGGAGTTCCAGCCATGACCCGCACGCTGCAGGGTCGCACCCTCGTCGTCACCGGCGCCAGCCGCGGCATCGGGCTGGCGATCGCCAAACGCGCCGCCGCCGACGGCGCCAACATCGTGATCCTGGCCAAGACCACCGAGCCCAACCCGAAGCTGCCGGGCACGCTGTTCAGCGCCGCCGCGGAGATCGAGGCCGCCGGCGGCCAGGCGCTGCCGGTGCCCACCGACATTCGCGACGAAGCCGCGGTGGCCACCGCCGTGCAGGCCGCGGTGGCGCGTTTCGGCGGCATCGACATCCTGGTCAACAACGCCAGCGCGATCAGCCTCACGCCGACGCCGGCGACGCCGATGAAGCGTTTCGACCTCATGTTCGGCGTCAACGTGCGCGGCACCTACTGCTGCACGCAGGCCTGCCTGCCCGAGCTGATCAAGAGCGCGCAGGCCGGGCGCAACCCGCACGTGCTGAACATGAGCCCGCCGCTGAGCATGAAGGAACACTGGTTCAAGGGCCACGTCGCCTACACGATGGCCAAGTACGGCATGAGCGAGTGCACGTTGGGCCACGCCGGCGAATTCAGGCCGCACGGCATCGCGGTGAACAGCCTGTGGCCGCGCACGGCGATCGCCACCGCGGCGCTGCAGATGATTCCGGGCATCGACCTGAACATGTGCCGCAAGCCCGAGATCCTGGCCGACGCGGCCTACTTCATTCTCACCAGCGACGCCCGCGCCACCAGCGGCAACTTCTTCATCGACGACGAACTGCTGGCGCAGCACGGCGTCACCGACCTCGAGCGCTACTCGGTGCAGCCGGGCACGAAGAGCTTCATTCCAGACTTCTTCGTCGATTGATCGCCGGTGTGGTGCGCCACACTGTTCCGTACGGGCCGCTCGCCGCGCTGCGGGCTCGGGAGACAGATCACCGGAGGCGGGTGTCGGCTTTGCGGAGTCATTGAACACCACCCCCAGTGGCTTTCCGACGCAGTACTGCGGCTACAACTGCACGGGCGGTGAACTGTGAGCCCCTGTGATTGAGTGCCTGTTGGCACAGGATGGCTACACTGCCGTCCATGCATCCGCTGATCGAAACCCACCGCGCCGAACTGCTGGCCCTGGCACGCAGGCGCGGCGTCACCGGTGTTCGGGTCTTTGGCTCGATGAGCCGTGGCGACGGCAGCGACACCAGCGACGTTGATCTGCTGGTGACTCTGGCCCCAGGGACCAGCGCCCTCGCCTTGGGTGGCCTGTTGCTGGACGCGCAGGAATTGCTGGGCCGCCGTGTGGACGTCGTCACCGAAGCGAGCTTGCACCCTGCGCTGCGCGAGCGTGTGATGGCGCTCGCCGTGCCGCTGTGAATCCGGGCCCCGAGGCGGACCGGGTGCTGCTGGCGCACATGCGCGACTGCCTGGACCGGATCTTCGAGTACACCAACGCCGAACGCGCCCGCTTCGACGCTTCGCGTCTCGTGCAAGACGCAGTCATCCGCAACTTGCAGACCTTGGCCGAATCAAGCCAGCGCTTGTCGAACGAGATCAAGGGCACCGAACCGCAGATACCGTGGCGCGAACTCGCCGGGTTTCGCAACGTGATCGTGCATGGCTACCTGGGCGTTGACCTCGGGGCGGTCTGGCTGGTCGTCGAACAAGACTTGCCAGCGCTGACCGCGGCTGTGAACCGCATGGCCGGGCACCTCGGCCCTGACGTCTGATCCCAACGGCTGCTTGGCCGCTGGACGACCGGCAGCTCCTGGCCGGCAGGGTGAGTTCGATCCTGGGTGAAGCGGGCTGTGCCGGCGCAGGCAAGTTCCACGACTTCCAGCGCACCACACTAGCCCGCCGCCGCGGCGCCGTCCAGCTCCAGCCCCGCCAGCAACTCGTACGACCGCAGCCGCGCCGCATGGTCGTGGATGGCACCGGCGACGATCAGCTCGTCGGCCGCCGTCTGCTCGACGATGGCCTGCAGCTGCCGCCGCACCGTCTGCGGCGAACCCACCGCGGTGGCCGCCAGCATGCGCTGCACGCCGGCCTTTTCCTGCGGCGTCCACAGCGCTTCCATCGCGGCCGGGGCGATCGGCCGCGGCAGCGGCCCGCGCTGGCCGCGCTGCATGCCCAGGAAACGCTGCTGGATCGACGTGAACAGCCACGCCGCTGCGTCGTCGCTGTCGGCAGCGACGACGTTCACGCCGACCATCGCATGGGGTTGGGGCCACGCGGCGGAAGGGCGGTAGCCGCTGCGGTAGACCTGCAGCGCCTGCAGCAGCATGTCGGGCGCGAAGTGCGACGCAAACGCGAACGGCAAGCCCAGGTAGGCGGCCAGCTGCGCGCTGTACAGGCTGGACCCCAGCAGCCAGATCGGCACCTGGGTGCCGATGCCCGGGATCGCGCGCACCGGCTGGTCGGCGCCGCCGTCGCCCAGGTAGGCCTGCAGCTCGAGCACGTCGCGCGGGAAGCCTTCTTCTTCCTCACTGGCGAGGTGGCGGCGCAGCGCCCGCATCGTCAACCGGTCGGTGCCCGGTGCGCGCCCCAGGCCGAGGTCGATGCGCCCCGGGTACAGCGTGGCCAGCGTGCCGAACTGCTCGGCCACCACCAGCGGCGCATGGTTGGGCAGCATCACGCCGCCCGAGCCGACGCGCAGGGTCCTCGTGCCGCCGGCGATGTAGCCCACCAGCACGGCGGTGGCCGAACTGGCCACGCCGTCCATGTTGTGGTGCTCGGCCACCCAGTAGCGGCGGTAGCCCCAGGCTTCGGCGTGGCGGGCCAGGTCGAGCGAGTTGCGCAAGGCCGTCGCGGCGTCGCTGCCTTCGACGATGGGGGACAGATCCAACACTGATAGAGGTTTCACGGTTCGCATCATGCCGCCACGCCGGCCCGCCGCGTGGCCAGGGGTCTTGTGCGGCCGTTCAGGCCCTGATCCGTACGACATGCAAGCGCCAGGTTTGATCTCGATCAGCGATGCCGCCCGCGCCGCTACGAGTTCAGGTCGTGTGCGGCGATGATCGAGTGGCCGCAGCGCGCGATGCCAGCGCGGCTGGCGGTCCGCATCCAGGAGCTTCTTCGTGAGCGTTCGCCACCTCGACCAACTCTTCCAGCCAAAGTCCGTGGCCGTCATCGGCGCGTCGGACCGCGAGCACAGCCTGGGCGCCACCCTGATGCACAACCTGCTGCAGGGCGGCTACGCCGGGCCGGTGTGGCCGGTCAACCCGAAGCACGAGGTGGTGGCCGGGCGGCGCGCCTATGCCGGCGTGTCGGACCTGCCCGAGGCGCCCGGTCTGGCCGTGATCTGCACGCCGGCGGCCACCGTGCCGGGGCTCATCAAAGAGCTGGGCCAGCGCGGCACGCGCGCGGCGGTGGTCATCAGCGCCGGCGTGTCGGGGCCCGCCACGCCCGGCGGCCCGAGCCTGCGCCAGACCATGCTCGACGCCGCGCGGCCCTTCCTGCTGCGCATCCTGGGGCCCAATTGCGTCGGCCTGCTGGTGCCGGGCATCGGCCTCAACGCCAGCTTTGCCCACACCGCGGCCTTGCCGGGTGAACTGGCCTTCGTCTCGCAGTCGGGCGCGCTGACGACGGCGCTGCTGGACTGGGCGCGTTCGAACGGGATCGGCTTTTCGCACTTCGTCTCGCTGGGCGACAGCGCCGACGTCGACTTCGGCGACGTGCTCGACTACCTCGGCAGCGACCCCGGCACGCGCGCCATCCTGATGTACATGGAATCGGTGCAGTCGGCGCGCAAGTTCATGTCGGCCGCCCGCGCCGCGGCGCGCAACAAGCCGGTGCTGCTGGTCAAGGCCGGCCGCGCACCGGCCGGCGCCAAGGCCGCCGCCTCGCACACCGGCGCGCTGGCCGGCTCCGACAGCGTCTTCGACGCCGCCGTGCGCCGCGCCGGCATGCTGCGCGTGGCCACCCTCACCGACCTTTTCGCGGCGGCCGAGACGCTGGCGCGGGCGCGCCCGTTCGCCGGCGGGCGCTTGATGGTGATGACCAACGGCGGCGGCGCCGCGGTGCTGGCGGCCGATGCCCTGACGCTGGGCGGCGGCACGCTGGCCGAGCTGTCGGCCGACACGCTGCGCCAGCTGGGCGAGTTCCTGCCGGCGACCTGGTCGCAGGGCAACCCGGTGGACATCATCGGCGACGCGCCCGCAGAGCGTTATGTGCGCACGCTGCAGGTGCTGCTGCAGGACCCGGCGGCCGACGCGCTGCTGTTCATGCACGCGCCCACGGCCATCGTTCCCAGCGCCCAGATCGCCGCCGCCTGCGCCCCGGTGTTGCAGGCGGCGTCGCAGCCGGTGCTGGGCTGCTGGCTCGGCGCCGACGCAGTGAAGGAGGCGCGCACTGTCTTCGCCGCCGCGGGCATCCCGACCTACGGCACGCCCGAGCAGGCGGTGGCCGGCTTCCTGCAGCTGGTCGACTTCCATCGCAACCAGGCCCTGCTGATGCAGACGCCGCCGTCGCTGCCGCAGGCCTTCACGGCCGACATCGACGCGGCGCGCGCCGTCATCGACCAGGCCCTGGCCGCCGGGCGCAGCCTGCTCGACGAATTCGAGGCCAAGACGCTGCTGGCGGCCTACGGCATCCCGGTGGTCGAGACACGCGCCGTGCCCGACGTGGCCGCGGCCGAGCGCGCGGCGGTGGACATCGGCTGCCCCGTCGTGCTGAAGATCCTCAGCCCCGACATCTCGCACAAGTCCGACGTCGGCGGTGTCGCGCTGGGCCTGGCCACGCCCGGCGCGGTGCGGCAGGCCGGCCAGGACATGCTGCAGCGTGTGCGCCAGCTGCGCCCCGACGCCCAGGTGGCGGGCTTCACGGTGCAGGCCATGATCGTGCGGCCGCACGCCCACGAACTGATCGTCGGCGCCGCCACCGACCCGATCTTCGGGCCGGTGATCCTGTTCGGCCAGGGCGGCGTGGCGGTGGAGGTCATCGGCGACCGCGCCGTCGCGCTGCCGCCGCTGGACGCGGTGCTGGCGCGCGACCTGGTGGCGCACACGCGCGTGTCCAGGCTGCTGGCCGGCTACCGCGACCGCGTGGCCATCGACCACGAGGCGCTGACCCTGGTGCTGCTGAAGGTGTCGCAACTGGTGTGCGACTGCCCCGAGGTCGCCGAGCTCGACATCAACCCCTTGCTCGCCGACGACCGCGGCGTGATCGCGCTCGACGCGCGCGTGCGCGTGCAGCCGGCCACCGGCGCGGGCACGGCGCGGCTGGCGATCCGGCCCTACCCGGCCGAGCTCGAGGAGT
Source organism: Rubrivivax sp. (assembly GCA_030680415.1). Lineage (GTDB taxonomy): Bacteria > Pseudomonadota > Gammaproteobacteria > Burkholderiales > Burkholderiaceae_C > Rubrivivax. The sequence continues at coordinate 9,380 of JAUXVE010000089.1, read as the reverse complement.
GGCTGGCGATCGGCGGCCGCCGCATGCTGGCGCGGCCGGTGCGGCCCGAGGACGAGGCGCGCCTGAAGACCTTCTTCGCCCACGCCGAGCCACGCGACCTGCGGCTGCGCTTCTTCATGACGCGGCGCGAGCTGGCGCACTCCGAGCTGGCGCGCTTCAGCCAGCTCGACTACGAGCGTGAAATGGCTTTCATCGCCTTGCTCGACGAGCCCGGTGAGAGCGACGAGAGCGGCGGCATGCTCGGCGAGGTGCGCGTGTCCACCGACCCCGACAACCAGCGTGCCGAGTTCGCGATCATGGTGCGCCCCGACCTGCAGCGCCGGGGCCTGGGCCGTGCGCTGCTGGCCAAGATGATCCGCTACCTGCGCTCGCGCGGCACGGCGGTGCTGGCCGGCGAGTGCCTCAGCCACAACCAGGGCATGGCCGCGCTGGCGCGGGCGATGGGTTTCACCGTGCAGCCCAGCGCCGACGGCGAGACGGTGTCGCTGCTGCTCGACTTGAAGGCGGCGGGCTGAGAGGCTGCGCGCCGATTCAGTGCCTGCATTGCTCCCTCTCCCGCTTGCGGGAGAGGGCGGGGGGTGAGGGTGATGGTGCGCCGCGATCCCACCCTCACCCCAACCCTCTCCCGCCCAGGCGGGAGAGGGGGCAAGACCCGGGGCCGCCAGCGGTCTAGCCCTACTTCGGCACCGGCCGCGGCTGCCCCTGCGCGTCGATGGCGACGTAGGTGAGGTCGGCCTCGGTGACCTTCACGACGTGCAGGTCGGCCGGGTTGCGCTCGGCGTAGACCTCGACGTGCACGCTGATCGAGGTGTTGCCGATGCGCGTGACGCGGGCGTAGAAGCTGAGCAGGTCGCCCAGGCTCACCGGCTGCTTGAAGACGAACTGGTTGACGGCCACGGTGGCGATGCGGCCCTTGGCGATGCGGCTGGGCAGCACGGCGCCGGCGAGGTCGACCTGGGCCATGATCCAGCCGCCGAAGATGTCGCCGTTGGCGTTCACGTCGGCCGGCAGCGGCATCACGCGCAGCACGAGTTCGCGGTCCCGCGGCAGCTGGAGCGGGGCCGTGCGCGTGGCCGCCATCGTTGCCCGGTCGCCGCTGTCGTCGGTCATGGAGGAAGCCTCGTGGCAGCGACAATCGCTGCATGTCTGGGTGCGCCACTGTAGCCGCGGCCGCGGACGAGGACCACTGAAGAACATGCGTTCCCACGCCAGGGCACTGCCCCCCGCCACCCAACTCGCACCTGGCACGCCGCGCTCCGACTGGGGCACGCTGGCCAAGCTGCTGCCCTACCTGTGGCGCTACCGCTGGCGCGTCGGCATCGCGCTGTCCTTCCTGGTGGCGGCCAAGGTGGCCAACGTCGGCGTGCCACTGCTGCTCAAGCAGCTGGTCGATGCACTGTCGTTCAGGCCCGGCGACCCGGCGGCCCTGCTGGTGGTGCCGGCGGGCCTGCTGCTGGCCTACGGCGGCCTGCGCCTGTGCACCTCGCTGTTCACCGAGCTGCGCGAGCTGATCTTCGCCAAGGCCACCGAAGGCACCGCGCGCAGCATCTCGCTGCAGGTCTTCCGTCACCTGCATGCGCTGAGCCTGCGTTTCCACCTCGAGCGCCAGACCGGCGGCATGACGCGCGACATCGAGCGCGGCACGCGCGCCGTGCATTCTCTGATCTCGTATTCGCTGTACAGCATCTTCCCGACGCTGATCGAGGTCGGCATGGTGCTGACGCTGCTGGCGGTGAAGTTCGACGCCTGGTTCGCCTGGATCACGATCGCGGCGCTGGTGCTGTACATCGTCTTCACCATCACCGTGACGGAATGGCGAACGCAGTTCCGCCGCCAGATGAACGAGCTCGACTCGGCGGCGCATTCGCGCGCCATCGACGCGCTCATCAACTACGAGACGGTGAAGTACTTCAACAACGAGGACTTCGAGGCCCGCCGCTACGACGAGAACCTGGAGCGCCTGCGCCGCGCCTCGCTGAAGAGCCAGAGCACGCTCTCGCTGCTCAACAGCGGGCAGCAGACGATCATCGCGGTGGCGCTGGTGGCGATGTTGTGGCGCGCCACGCTGGGCGTCACCGAGGGCCGCCTGACGCTGGGCGACCTGGTGATGATCAACGCCTTCATGATCCAGCTCTACATCCCGCTCAGCTTCCTGGGCGTGATGTACCGCGAGATCAAGCAGGCGCTGACCGACCTGGACAAGATGTTCACGCTGCTGGAGAAGAACCGCGAGGTCGACGACGCGCCGGGCGCGCGGCCGCTGCGGGTGGACCAGGGCACGGTGCGCTTCGAACACGTCGACTTCGCGTATGACCCGTCCAGGCCGATCCTGCACGACCTGCGCTTCGAGATCCCGGCCGGCAAGACGGTGGCCGTGGTCGGGCCCTCGGGCGCCGGCAAGTCGACGCTGGCACGGTTGCTGTTCCGCTTCTACGACGTCGGCGCCGGCGCCATCACCATCGACGGCCAGGACATCCGCCAGGTCACGCAGGCCAGCCTGCGGCAGGCCATCGGCATCGTGCCGCAGGACACCGTGCTGTTCAACGACACGGTCGAATACAACATCGCCTACGGCCGCCCCGGCGCCACGCGGAGCGAGGTCGAAGCCGCGGCGCGCGCCGCGCACATCCACGACTTCATCAAAGCCTCGCCCAAGGGCTACGACACGATGGTCGGCGAGCGCGGCCTGAAGCTCAGCGGCGGCGAAAAGCAGCGCGTGGCGATCGCGCGCACGCTGCTGAAGAACCCGCCGATCCTGATCTTCGACGAGGCCACCTCGGCGCTGGATTCGAGCAACGAACGTGCGATCCAGGCCGAGTTGCGCAGCGTCTCGCAGGGCAAGACGGCGCTGGTCATCGCGCACCGCCTGTCCACCGTGGTCGACGCGCACGAGATCGTGGTGCTGGAGGCCGGGCGCATCGTCGAGCGTGGGCCGCACGCCGAACTGCTGGCGCGCGACGGGCGCTACGCCGCGATGTGGCGCCTGCAGCAGAGCGGGCAGGAGGGCTGAGCCAGCGTCCACGGTCCATGCTCAAGAAACAGTCACTCGCCATCGCCATCGCCGGCCTGCTGTCGCTGGCCGTCGCGATGGGCATCGGCCGCTTCGCATTCACGCCGCTGCTGCCGATGATGCTGCGCGACGGCGTCGTCGATCTGGCGGGGGCGAGCTGGCTGGCGACGGCCAACTACCTGGGCTACTGGCTCGGCGCCCTGGCTTGCGCGCTGCAGCCCTGGCTGTGGACGCGCTGGCGCGTTGCGCAGCCGCTGGCGCATACGGCCGCCGTGCGCCTGGGGCTGGTTGCGACCGTGCTGCTCACGCTCGGCATGGCGCTGCCATGGGCGACGACCTGGCCGCTGTGGCGGTTCCTGGCCGGCGTCGCCAGTGCGCTGGTGTTCGTCTACACCTCGGGCTGGTGCCTGGCGCGCCTGACCTCGCTGGGGGCGCCGGCGCTCGGCGGCATCATTTACGTGGGACCGGGGCTGGGCATCGCGGTCAGCGGCTTGTCGGCGAGCGCGCTGGTGGCCGGCGGCTGGAGCGCGGCCAGCGGCTGGGTGGTGTTCGGGGTGCTGGCCGCCGGCCTCACCGCGCTGGCGTGGCCGCATCTGCGCGGCACGGTGGCGGCAAGCACGGTGCCACACGCCACCGACGCTGCCGCGCAAGGCGCTGGGGCGGCCCTGTTCGCGCTCGCCTATGGCCTGGCCGGTTTCGGCTACATCGTCACGGCCACCTTCCTGCCCGTGATCGCGCGGCAGGCGCTGCCCGGCTCGGTCTGGCTCGACCTGTTCTGGCCCTTGTTCGGGTTCGGCGTCGCGCTGGGTGCGCTGCTCACCGTGCGGCTGCCGGTATGCTGGGACCGCCGTCGCCTGCTGATGGCCTGCTACGCGATGCAGGCGCTCGGCGTGCTGCTCAGTGTGTGGCTGCCCAGCCTGGGGGGCTTTGCGCTCGGCAGCCTGCTGCTGGGCCTGCCGTTCACCGCCATCACGCTGTTTGCGATGCAGGAAGCGCGCCGCCTGCGGCCGCACGGCGCTTCGGCTTTCATCGGCCTGCTCACCGCCGCCTACGGCCTGGGCCAGATTGCCGGGCCGCCGCTGGTGGCGCTGCTGCTCCACCGCAGCGCCAGTCCGGGCCGCGGATTCGCGCTGTCACTGCAGACCGCCGCCTGCGCCTTGCTGGCCGGTGTCGCCATCTTCGCCTGGCTCGTGCGCCGCCACCCGCTGGCCCAGGCAGCAGCTCGCACCGCAGCGACGCGCGTCACCTGATCGGCCGCGCCTGGCCGCGCCTGGCGTGCGCGGGTGCGTGGGACCACCGGCAGGCGGTCGGCATCATGGACGGATCGTTCGAGTGCGACCAGCGTTGGCAGCGCGGTGGTCGAGCGGAAACATCATGCCCATGACGAATGCCGGCGGCGCGAGCAGCACGAACACCCCCAGGGCCTTCGCCGGCAGCAACGCGCCCATCGCCTGGCCCAGCACCGGCGTCAGCACGACGGCATACAGCAGGATCAGGGCGGTTGCCAGGCTGCCGCCAGCGCCAGCGACAGGATCAGCGCTTGCCAGTCCATGGTTCGTGCGCGCCTGAGTCAGTCCTCGGGCATGGCAAAGCCGTAGCGCACCATGATCTCCTGGGCGGCGGGCGTCGAGATGTACTCGAGGAAAGCCCGCCTCTGGCGAGCGAGCGCGAGCCCGCATCAGTCCAGGTCGAAGACGGCGTCGCCGGCCTCCGGCACGCAACCCTCGCTGAACGACGCGCCGCCGCGGCGCACCACGACGCGCCGCTCGTCGTGGCAGATCTCCAGGCGCAGCGTGTCGGGTTCGCGGCGCTGGACGAAGGCTTCCAGCGAGGCCGGCATGCTGACGCGGTAGCGGCCCGCCTGCAGGTCCTCTTCCGGGTGGCCGTCGCGGTGCACCCAGGGCACGAAATGCGACAGCCAGAACAGTGGCCTGGAGCCTTCGAAGACCGTGGGCTCGTAGCCCTGCTCGCGCAGCCACGCCTGCGCCGCGGCGCGCGAGGGCTCGCCGCCGCCCCAGGCGCTGGCCAGCAGTTCGGCGACCCATTGGTTGCAGTTCTGGTAGCGCTGGCTGTACGGGTAGGCGTTGGCGCTGTAGTCGGCGGCCAGCAGTTGCAGCGCGACGCGTTTGTCCAGCGCCGCCTGTGCCACCGCGGCCGCCGCTGCGGGCGGCAGCAGCAGCACCGAGATGTAGCCCAGCGACGGCGATTGCATGCCCAGCAGGAAGGCCGCCAGGCCCTGGTCGTACAGGCGCGGACGGCGCTCGTCGCAGGCGAAATAGAGCTGTCGCACGGCCCAGGGTGTGTCGGGGCTGGCCTTCAGGCTGAGGCCGGCGTGCGAATAACGCAGGCCGAAGCGGCCGAGGTCGAGTCCCGAGCGGGAGACCAGCGCAACGCCGGCGCCGGAAGCGTCGAGTTCGGTCTTGACGATGGCGGCCAGGCGCAGCATGCGGCCCTTGTTCGCCGCGTCCGGCGCCGGCGCCTCGTCGCAGTAGCGCGACGCACCGGCTTCGGCGGTGCCGGCGGCCGGCAGTGCGGCGGCCATTGCGGTGACTTGCGCTGCGGCCCGCGCCACCGCGCGCCGCCAGCGGCCGTTCAAAGGGTGACGGCCCGGGTCTGCAGTTCCGGCAGCCAGCCGTCGTGCAGCGCGAGGAAGAAGGCGCGCCTCGGTTCTCCGGCTGCGAACTCGACGCCAAAGGCGCGCTGTCGCGCCGCCACCACCTGGCCGGTGGACAGGCCACCCAGGCGCAACGTTTCCTGCGGCACGTACAGGAAGATGGTCTGCTGCGCACCCTGCAGGGTCAGCCGCACCTGGCCCGGCCGAGCCGCCGCTTCGGCCATCTCGATGACCGTGTATTCGCCGTCGGCAACCTTGTCGTCCCTGGACGAGCTGTTGCTGGAGCGCTCGACCGAGGTCGACAGGCTGCCCACCGAGGTCGACACGGCGTCGGAAACCGCCGACGAGGTCGAGCTGGCAGCCCCGGCCTGCAGGGCCGCCGCGGCCAGCAGCAGGGCCGCGAGGATGGAGCGGGAGCAGGCGTGGGGTTCGAGGCGTGACATCGGGGTCTCCCTGCGCAAGAGGATCTGGCGGGGATCTTAGCCCGGCGTCCAGTGCCGCCACCGGCACCATGTCGCGGACGGGATGGCTAGACTCCGCCCGTGGAAACCAAGTGGCTCGAGGACTTCATCAGCCTGGCCGAGACACGCAGCTTCAGCCGCTCGGCGCAGTTGCGCCATGTCACGCAGCCGGCTTTCTCGCGCCGCATCCAGGCGCTCGAGGCCTGGACCGGCATCGACCTCGTCGACCGTTCGTCCTACCCGACGCGGCTGACGCCGGCGGGCGAGACCTTCCACGCCCAGGCGCTGGAGATCCTGAACGCGCTGCAGACCACCCTCAACGTGATGCGCGGCCACCAGGCGGCGGGGCAGGACATGATCGAGTTCGCGGTGCCGCACACGCTGGCCTTCACCTTCTTCCCGCACTGGCTGATGGACCTGCGGCAAACCGGGCTCGAGCTGACGATGGAGGTGCGCATCTACCGCGAACGGCCGGGCCATACGCGCCACCCCAAGGCCGGGGCGCTGAAGCTGTGGGACTTCCTGCGCGTCCAAAGCGAAGCGTAGACCCGCGTGTCCCGGTGGCGGCCCTCGGACTCACCCCGGCGCGGGGCCGACCCAAAGCCCGGCAGGCTCCTAGAATCCGCCGCTGCGCCGCTGCCGGCGTGGCCTGAAGGAACACCGATGCGCAAAGCCCTGTACGCCGCCACCCTGGTCGCGGCCCTGAGCGCCGGCGCCGTGCAGGCCGACACCCTGGCCAGGATCAAGGAAACGGGGGCCGTCACGATGGGCGTGCGTGAATCCTCGGGTGCGTTGTCGTACCAGGTGGCCGAAGGCCAGTACACGGGTTTCCACGTCGAGATCTGCCAGCGCGTGCTGGCCGACGTGCAGCGCCGCCTGGGCCTGCCGAATCTCGACATCGGCTACCGCGTCGTCAGTTCGCAAAACCGCATCCCGCTGCTGCTCAACGGCAGCATCGACATCGAGTGCGGCTCCACCACCAACAGCACGCAGCGGCGCAAGGACGCCGCCTTCGCCGTCACGACCTTCGTCGAAGAGACACGATTCGCGGTCAAGGCCGACTCGGGCATCGGCTCGCTGGTGCAACTCAAGGGCAAGCGCGTGTCCACCACCACCGGCACCACCGCGGTGCAGGTGATGCGCCAGCAGGCGCGCGCTGCCGGCATCGAGTTCCGGCCCGTCTACGGCAAGGACCATGGCGACAGCTTCCTGCTGCTGCGGACCGGCCGCGCCGACGCTTTCGTGATGGACAGCCAGATCCTCGCCGGCCTCATCAGCCAGGCCGCCAACCCCGCCGACTACACGATCGTCGGCGAGGTGCTGTCGGTGGAGCCGATCGCGATCATGATGCGCAAGGACGACCCGGCATTCAAGCGCGCGGTGGACGACAGCATCGTCGCCATGATGAAGTCGGGCGAGATCTCCAGGTTGTACGAGCGCTGGTTCATGCAGCCGATCCCGCCCGCCAACAAGCGCCTGGGGCTGCCGGCCAGCGACGCCACGCGGGCGGCCTGGGCCGAGCCGAACGACAAGCCGGCCGAGGACTACCGCAAGAAGTGAACGGCCCGTCGCCGCCTCACCAGACCTGCTGACGCGAAGGATCGCGGCGCCCTGTGGCTGGGTGTGATGCGCGCCGCCCCCCCGCCCGCCCGCATGACCGTCGTGGCCGGTGCCGTCTGGCCGGCATTCACGGCGCGTCGCATCAAGGCCTGGGTGCGAGAATTCCCGCATGCACGACACCGTAACCCTGGTCCGCCCCGACGACTGGCACCTGCACCTGCGCGACGGCGCGGCCATGGCGGCCGTGCTGCCCTACACGGCGCGCCAGTTCGGCCGCGCCATCGTGATGCCCAACCTGCGGCCGCCGGTGACCACCACGGCGCTGGCCGCGGCCTACCGCGAGCGCATCGTCGCCGCGCTGCCGGCGGGCCTGGCCTTCGAGCCGCTGATGACGCTGTACCTCACCGACGACACACCGCCCGACGAGATCCGGCGTGCCAAGGCGGCGGGCGTGGTGGCACTCAAGCTCTACCCGGCCGGCGCCACCACCCACAGCGACGCCGGCGTCACCGACCTGCGCCGCTGCCACGCCACGCTGGAAGCGATGCAGCGCGAAGGCCTGCCGCTGCTGGTGCACGGCGAAGTCACCGACCCCGAGGTCGACATCTTCGATCGCGAGGCGGTCTTCATCGAACGCGTGATGCAGCCGCTGCGGCGCAGCTTCCCGGGTCTGAAGGTCGTCTTCGAACACATCACGACGCAGGACGCCGCCGACTTCGTTGCCGGCAGCGACGCGCACACCGCCGCCACCATCACCGCGCACCACCTGCTCTACAACCGCAATGCGCTGTTCACCGGCGGCCTGCGCCCGCACTACTACTGCCTGCCGGTGCTGAAGAAGGAACGGCATCGCCAGGCGCTGGTGCGCGCCGCCACCGGCGGCAGCCCGAAGTTCTTTCTCGGCACCGACAGCGCGCCGCATGCCGCGGCGATGAAGGAACAGTCGGTGTGCGGCGCCGGCTGCTACACGGCACCGGCGGCACTGGAGCTGTACGCCGAGGCCTTCGAGGCCGCAGGCGCGCTGCACAGGCTGGAGGCCTTCGCCAGCTTCCATGGCGCCGACTTCTACGGCCTGCCGCGCAACCGCGACACGGTGACGCTGCGGCGCGAAGCGTGGACACTGCCCGAGACCTTGCCCTTTGGCGAAGCCCTCATCAAGCCGCTGCGTGGCGGCGAAACCCTGAACTGGAAGCTGCCATGACCGACCGCGTGATGCTGCTCATCGATGCCGACAACGTGTCGGTCGACGTTATCGAACAGGCCGTGGCGCATCTGCTCGACGCCCATGGCGCGCTGCACGTGCGCCGTGCCTACTGCACGGCCGACAGCGCGCTGAAACACCAGGCCGTGTTCAGGCGGCTGCAGATCAAACCCATGGTCAACCTGAGCACGGGCAAGAACTCGACCGACATCGCGCTGGCGGTGGATGCGATCGACCTCGTGCTGGCCGAGCGGCCCGACGTGGTGGCCATCGCATCGTCGGACTCCGACTTCGCGCCTCTGGTGGGCCGGCTGCGCGAGAAGGGCTGCCGCGTCGTCGGCATCGGGCAGGAGGGCAAGACGGGCGATGAAACGCTGCAGGTCTACGACGAGTTCACGCTCATGGCGCACCGCAGGACACGCGCTGCGCCCGCGCCGCGGCCGGCGCGCAAGACGGCGAGTCGCGGCACCGCGACGGCGGCGGCCAAGACGGCGGCCAAGACGCCTGCCCGCGGCACCGCCGCCGCCGCCGCCG
>JAUXVE010000068.1 GCA_030680415.1 Rubrivivax sp. | reverse complement strand
CTGCGCTATCGGGTACTGGCTGTTCGGGAGTTCATCGAACGAATGGGGATCAAGCCATGATCAATTCCATGTCTTACAAGGGCTACACCGCAAGCATGGTCTTCGACGCAGAAGACAAGATCATTGTCGGGCGGGTTCTCGACATTGACGACATCATTTCCTTCCACGGCGAGTCGGTGGCAGAGTTCGAGTCCCACTTTCACGTTGCCATCGAATGGATCATAGCGTGAGCCTGCTGAGACTCGTCGCGAATCAGGTGAATGGTTAGGCGTCAAAGTCATCCTTGATCGCAAGCGTCGAAACCAAGCCCCGATCCCGCGTCGAAGTACACTCGTTGCTTGCCAAGGAGTTGCCATGCAAGATCAAGTCACCGACCTGGTTCAGAAAGGGCGTTTGCTGCCCCCGGACGAGCGCGAGCGCCTTGTCGAGGGCCTGCTCGAGTCCTTGAACGAGACCGCCTCCTCTTCACTCGACCCCGCATGGGAAGCTGAAATTGAGAAGCGCCTTGCCGAATACGACCGAGGTGAGGTTCAGGCAATCGACGCAGAGGTCGTGTTTGCGAAGGCGCGGAGGCTACTCGCGGGATGAAGGTTCGATTCCTTCCAGCCGCAGAGATCGAGTTCATCAAGGAACTCGCGTACTACTCAAAGACGAGACCGGGCTCGGCTGCGAAGTTCGAGGCGTCGGTCGAGGCAGCGGCTCACATGGCAATGCGCCACCCGCAAGGCGGCGCACCCTCGTACAAGGAAACCAGAACGTTCCGCGTCAAGGGGTTCCCTTTCAGTTTGGTGTACCGGGCATCGGTACACGAGGTGCTCGTTATTGCTATTGCGCCGCACAGCAAGGAACCCAATTACTGGGCATCTCGCGTTGACGCCTAACCCCTTACCGGACCCGCTACGGCAGGCCACCTTGGCCCGGACTGAGGTACGCGGTACATTTTCTCAGTCCGGGCCAAGGCGTCCTGCCTCCGCGGGCCGGTTAACTCGAACGTTACCGTGAAAGCCTCTGACCAAGCGGACATGACCAACCCTCCCGCCATCGCGCGGGATGCAGTTGACCGCTGGGCCCGACCCCTCGAATTCAGCGGTGCATCAAGCTGTGGCAGCAGGCTTTGGCGATGGCCAGCGACCGATCGTCTTGAGTTGCTTGATCCAACGAGGCGCGTTCTTCTTCGCGCTCATGGCCGCGTAGTCGATGCCCTGATCGATGTAGGGCTGGCGTCGGCTGAGCAAGATATAGATCAAGCGGATCATCTTGGCGAAACTCGCCGAGGGCGACCCCGTGGTACGCAACGTGCTGGCCAGTCCTGGAATCAACCTGAAGGGAGCTGAGCCGCGGCAGAGCTGAGGCCCACCCGAACGTTGGCGTCACAAACACGCCGCTCAGTCTCTTGCGCGTCGGTGTTGATGTAGATACACTAACCACGTGACGATCACCTACGATCCAAAGAAGCGAGCCCAGACGCTGGCAGCACGGAAGTTGGACTTCGAGGATGCCAAGTTCGTGTTCGAGCAACCCTACTTCGAGACCGAAGACACACGCAAGAACTACGGCGAGAGGCGGATGATTTGTTTCGGCATGCTTCGAGATCGCATGGTAGTCATCGGCTACACACCGCGTGGCGCGGATCGCCATGTGTTCAGCATGAGGAAAGCCAATGACCGCGAGCAAGCGCGCATCACCCCGCTCCTTGGGATCTGACCTTGCCAAGGTCGCCGCCCACGTGATTCAGCCGGAAGAGTACGACGAGCTTCCAGAACTGACTGATGACATGTTGGCGCGCGGAACGGTGAACAAGGGCGGTCGGCCGCGATCGGAGAATCCGAAGAAGTTGATTTCCATTCGTTTGCCTGAGGACGTAATCCTGAAGTGGCGAGCAACCGGTCCTGGCTGGCAATCACGTATGGCCGAGAAGCTCGCGCGAGTCGTGCCGCGGTGACGCCTCTCAAGAAACTCCTTCCAAGTAGCTGATTCGTCGAACATTTTTCAGGCTAACGCTCCGTTCAAGCGGACGGCCTACGGCGGCCGGTTAACGCCACGTTAGCCCTCGCAGTCGAGCCTCGTGGCGCCCCGCCACGCGTACGCCATTGACAGACTGCGTCATTGGGGTATATTGGCCGCGCGACAACCACGCAAGAAGGGCCATGGCTACACGATCCCCCCGTCACAAGAAGCCCGTAACCATCATCGAACTTCCAGAGTTTGAGGACGAGGCCAAACACCGCCTCGACGCGAACTCCCTACGCGCGCTCTACCTGCTGTTGGCGGAGAACCCCCTCACAGGCACCGCTCTCCCGGGTTACCCGGGACTGCTTGAGCTCGGATACGCGGGCCATCGCATTCTCTATGCCGTCGGGTCCAGTCTGTCCAAGGTCTATCTTCTCCGCTTCATGGAACCGGGCGAGCCGCTTGCGCCCCCAACTTCGACAGAGGGGAAGGCTCTTCGGAAGGCGCTCGATAAGTTGATCAAGGCAGGCATCCTGCTAGCCGTCCGCGAAGCACTCAAGGAGCCCCTAAAGCAACTGTGGGAATGGCTTCAGGATCTCTTCTAGATCAGCGCCGAGTCGCGTGATTGTCGCAAACAAATCATCTAGCTCAGCTCAAACGTCTAGGCCTCATCAACACTCTTTACTTCATCTCATCTACAGCCTTACATCAATCGCAAGACTTCAACTCATTTACTCAACTTCGTCAGGTTCATCATGGAAGCAAAATCTCTTATCAGTTCTCTGGACTCCATCGCTCGGTTTGAGCGTGGCGAGGTGCGATTGAAGACGACAGAGGTTGTGCCTCCAACAGTAGATGTTCGTAGCGTGCGCGATGCACTTGGAATGTCTCAGAAAGACTTTGCGAGCCGTTTTGGCTTCTCGCTAGCGTCTGTACGGAACTGGGAACAAGGAGTTCGTGAACCAGAAGGCCCTGCACGAATCCTCCTGGCTCTGATTCAGCAGAACCCAAACTATGTAGAGAGGGAGCTACGCAAACTAACAGCTGCCTGAACGAGCGAGGGCCAACCCCTCTCGAATTCAGCGGCGAATCAGGCGCTGGCAGCAGCCGGTCTGGGCGACGGCCAGCGGCCGATGTTTCATGCTCGGCGGCGATGCGCCCGAATCATGAATGATCAGGCGGCTCACTCGTAGCGGGTCCACATGCGCAGGACGCGTGCGGTCTTCTCCTTGGGAAAAGTCTCATACACGAGCCGGTCATGGATGTTGATTCTGCGAGAGTACGCACCTGCCAGATCACCGGCCAACTTCTCGAAGGAGGGCGGGTTCTGCAACGGGTCACATCGTCTCCTGAATCGCCTGCCAGTCCTCCTCGCAGACAAGCACTGCAGAACTGCGCTTGCCAGCGATGACGATTGGCTGGTGCGACTCCGCCGCCTGATCAATCAGGCGGTAGAGGTTCGCTCTGGCTTCGCTTGCGGTGAGTACGGCCACGGTCTTGTCCCTTCAGTGGGTGTCGAGGGTATCTCATCGAGCTTGAAGCGAAGCGTCATGAGACGCTGCTACGCCGGTACCGGGACAATTCGTTCGCGAGCCAGGTCGGCCGCATAGCTTATGGCTGCAGGGATGTGCTCTGCCTTCAGGGACGGGTACTCGTCCAGGATGGTTGCCGCGGTCTCGCCCGCGGCCAGGTTGTCCAGCACGACAGACACCGGTATCCGAGTACCGCGAAAGCACACCGCCCCGTGCATGACCTGAGGGTCGGCTGTGATGTATGGCTTCCAGTCCATGGCAAGCTCCATTGTTGGTGACCGCAAGCTCATCTTACCTGCGCTCTACCGGGCCCCCTTGCCCGTCAGCACCACGTGCACCGTTTCGACCAGGATCTTCAGGTCCAGCAGCAGCGAGTGGTTCTTGACGTAGAAGAGGTCGTACTGCAGCTTTTCCTGCGAGTCTTCCACCGTCGAACCGTACTGGTAGCGCACCTGCGCCCAGCCGGTGACGCCGGGCTTCACGCTGTGCCGCACGGCGTAGAACGGGATCTCCTGCGTCAGCCGCCCCACGAAGTAAGGCCGCTCGGGGCGCGGCCCCACCAGGCTCATGTCGCCCTTGACCACGCTGAAGAGCTGCGGCAGTTCGTCGATGCGTGACACCCGCATGAGGCGGCCCAGGCGCGTCACGCGGCTGTCGCCGGTGGTGGCCCAGCGCGGCTTGCCGTCTTCTTCGGCATCAGCCCGCATGCTGCGGAACTTGACCACCTGGAACGGCTTGTTGTCCAGGCCCACGCGCTCCTGCCTGTAGAGCACCGGGCCGCGGCTGTCGAGCTTGATGCCCAGCGCCGCCAGCAGCATCAAGGGCGAAGCCACGACGATCAGTGCGCTGGCGCTGACGATGTCGAACGCGCGCTTGACCACCGTGCGCCCCAGGCCCTGGTTGAAACCGTCGCCGAAGATCAGCCAGCCGGCGTTCAGGTAGTCGATGCGGATCTGGCCCAGGCGCCTTTCGAAATGCGAATTGATGTCGCAGACCTTCATGCCCTGCAGCTTGCAGTCCAGCAACTCGCGCAGCGGCATGCTGCCGGCGCGGCGTTCGGTGAGCGCGACCACGATCTCGTCGACGCGGTGCTCATGCGCGGTTTCGATCAGCGAGCGGCCCACGGGGAGCAGTTCCTCGCGCGGCACCGCCGGGTGCTTTTCATTCGGGCCGGGGTAGTAGCCCACGATCTCGACGTCGGGGTCGGCGCTGCTCAGCGTGCGGCCCACGACCCGGGCCGCCTCGCCCGAGCCGAAGATCAGCGTACGCGAACGCCCGCGCGCAGGGTTGGCCTTGGCGAGCATCACGTAGGCCCGCCGCAGCACCACCGCGGAGACGGCCAACATGGCGGCCGCAAGCAGGTCGGTGCGCTGGCCGAATTCGGCGGGGAGGTGGGAGAAGATCGCATAGGTGAGAGCCAGGGACAGCAGCAGCGCCAGCGCGGTGCGAAGGAACAACACCCTCCCCGAGCGCGGCTGGTCTGGCTCGTAGAAACCGCTGGCCGCGTTGATGAAGAAGACGCCAGCGGCCAGCGAAGCGCCGTGGGTGCCGGCCAGCGGGGCCCAGCGGTCCAGCGAGCCGGCCTGCAGCAACAGCGCGGCGCACGCAGCGACCATCACCACGCCGGCATCGAACAGCGCAATGAGCACGCCGCTGCCTAGCCGTTGGTGGTGGGTGACCCGATTCATTCGTGCTCTCGTTTGTGTGGTGGATGGCATCCTGGCTCTCGCCAGGGGTCACGTAGCCATCAGGGTATGCACTATGCCCGACAGTGGTGTCGATTTTCTTGACAATTTGCCCTTGAACCGACTGTAAGGACCTGTAATCGCCCTTCGCAACCCCTGGGTCGGGGGGGTGGCGTGACATAAGTCCGTCATGGGGTCCGCAGCGTGCTGGCGCTTGTTCAGCCTGTCGGCGAGAGGGTGCCCGGAGCTGAAACGCAAAGCGTTCGAAGTCTGTGTAGGAGAGCTACAATGTAGCTACATCCGACCTCAATAATCCAAGGAGTGACACATGTTGACTGTCGATGTTCGTTCCCGGGTGGAACCCGAGCTGAAGCGAGACGCCGCCGCCGTGCTCAAGGCATCAGGGCTGGACGTGAGCACGGCTATTCGGCTGTTCCTTCGCCGTGTCGTCGAGACCGGGGGCCTGCCCATCGAAGTGCCGCGCCCGAACGCCAGGACGCTCGCGGCCATCAAGGCGGCCAAAGCAGGCCGGGTCACCGACACTACGCTCGAAGACCTGTGACCTGACAAATGTTGAGGGCACTCAAAGAGACCCGTCAGCACTCACCCCCCCATCGACAGTGCTTATGCGGGTGCTGGGGGTTCTGGAGGGCCGACTATTGATTGAGCCCGTCGCCGAAGGGCATTCACGCGGTTTCGCCTGGCCGGTCTGCCCTCAACAGGTGCCTCCTGACTTCGCGAACGATCTCGGCCTGGTCACGCCCACTGCAGTAGCGGCCCCGGCGAACCACCTGAACCACCGGTGCCTTTTCGCAGCACCCCAGGCAACCGGTCTGGACGATCAGCGCCCCGGAGCCCAGGCCGCGCGACTCGATGTGCGACTGCTCTTCGCTCAGCCGCTTCCAGAGCGCCTCGGCACCACGCGCCTTGCAGGCTTCGCCCTGGCAAACGAGGACGCTGCCCGCGCCCTGTTCGCCGGTCGGCCGGGGCAGCAAGCGGGTGGGTGCCCAGGCGTCGTCCTGCAGTACTTTGGGGGCTCGTGTGGCAGGGGCCACTGGCGCCCGTCGGCGCCCGTCCTTCAGCACCAGCAGTGCCGGCAGCAGCAGCAGTTCGGCCAGTTGCCCGGCCACCAGGCCCACGGCCGTCATGAGCCCGAAATTGGCGGTCGGGATGAAGTCCGACGTCGCCAGCAGCCCGAACTGCGCCGTCAGCAGCAGCGACGTGGCCAGCACCGCCCGCCCGGAAGACTGGAAGGCCCGCGCGATGGCCAGCACCGGCTGCATGCCCTTGGCCAGGCGTTCCTTGTAGCCGTGGTAGAGATGGATGGTGTCGTCGACCGTGATGCCCAGCACCACGCCGGCGATCATCACGGTGGCCATGTCCAGGTGGATCCCCGTCGCGCCCATCAGCGCGAAGATGAAATACAGCGGCGCCACGTTCGGTACCAGGCACACGGCCGATGCACCCAGCGAACGCCACATCACCGCCATCAGCAGAAAGATCTGCACGAAAGCGCCGGCAAAGCTGCTGATCTGCCCCGTCACGAGCAGGTCGACCTGGTCGGCAAACAGCCGCCCGTAGCCGCCCACGTCCACCGTCAGGCCCGGCAGTGGGTGGTCTTGCACCTGCTGTCGGATGCGGTCGATGGTCTGCCCGATCTGCGTGGCGCCGTGCACGTTCAGGTTCAGCATGATGCGCGCATGCTGGAAGTCGCGGTTCACCAGTTCGTACAGGTCCCGGCCGTCGTAGACCAGCAGGTACTGGCTCAGCAGGCGGTCGTTGGGTGGCAGCACCCGGAAGCCGGCGCGTTCGGCGTTCATCGCCCAGTGCATCTCTTCCACCAGGTCCACCATCGAAACCGAACGGTCCACCTCCGGCAGGGCTTCCATCCAGTTCTGGAACTGCCGCACGGCCCGTAGCGTGGCCACGTCCTGCAGGCCGTCGCGCCGGTCCGCGCGCAGCGAGATCTCGAGCGAGGTCACCCCGGCCAGCTTGGTCTCGACGATGTCGGTGTGCCGGTTGACCGGGTGCGTCGGGCTGAAGAAGGCGAGCATGTCCGTTTCCACCTTCACCAGCGCCGCCAGCGGTGCGCAGGCCAGCACCAGCGCTACTGTCGCACCGACCATCAGCCGCGGGCGACGCATGCTGAAGATGGCCATGCGCGACGCGATGCGCCCCATGCGCCCCATGGTCGAGGCGTCGATGGGCCAGCGCCGCTGGTCCCAGCTCACCAGGAACGGGGGTGCCAGAACGAACACGGTCAGGAACACCATCGCCGTGCCCGCCGCGCCGGCAATGCCGAAGACCTGGATCGGCGGCATCGGCACCAGCACCAGGCTCAGCAGGCCGGCACCGGTGGTGAGCACGTTGAAGGCGCCCGGGCGCAAGGTCTCGGCCAGCGCCCGGTGCACCGACTCCCGCCGCGACAGCCCGCTGGCCTGCGCGCGCTGCACGCCGGCGTAGAGGTGCATCAGCGTGGCCAGGGTGTAGGCGGCCAGCAGGCTGGGCAGGATGGCGGTGGCCATGGTGTACGGTTGGCCGGTGCTGGCAACGGCCGCCACCACGGGCAGGATGACGGTGGACATGGCCACCGCGCCGATCACCACCGGGCGCAGCCGCCCCACCACCCAGCCCAGCAGCGCGAGCCCCAGCATCGCCGTGAGCGGCACGAACAGCCGCGTGTCCTGCATCATCGACACCAGCTGCGCCACATCCACCGTGATCGGGCCGGCATCGCCCGCGTAGTAGGCGCCCAGGCCTGCCTCGTTGACGGCGTTGATCACGGCAATCTGCAGCCGCAGCCGGTCGGAACTGCCCGCCAAGGGCTTGGGCCGCACCGCCATGGCCAGCGTACTGCCGTCGCGCGACGCCAGCAGGCCGGGCGCGAAGCGGTCCTTCAGCACGCGGTCGCGCGCGGCGCCGGGCGCCGCCGCCTTGGCGAGCCGGCCGACGTCGACCAGCGGCTCGACCGAGAAGCCGTCGGCGCTGCCGGAAATGCGCTCCAGCGTCGTCACCGTGGTCACCCGGTCCACCAGGGGGTGGGCTTCCAGCTTCGTGGCCACGCCGTGCAGGCGTTTCAGGACGTCGCGGCCATACAGGTCCGGGCCCTGGAATACGACGGTCAGCATCTCGTCGCTGGGGAACTCGCGGCGCAACTCGTCGCGCAACTGCACCGCCGGCGAGCCGGCCGGGTAGTAGAGGTCGGGCGCGTTGTTCAGTTGCAGCCGGGGGATGAACCAGGCTGAAATGACGTGGACCGCCAGCACGATCAACAGCGCCAGCGGCCACGGCATCACCCAGGGGCCGGCAAGGCGCAGGCGGCGCCGGTGCTCCGGTGGGCGGCCTGCGGGCGGCCTGGGCGGAGCGACGGCCACGAGGTCAGAACCGCGTCTTCAGACCCACGGCGATCATGTCGTGGCGCTTGTGGAAGCCGCCGATCGTGCGCTGCTCGCCATCGAACAGATGGGCGGCCAGGTAGATCTCGTGCGGCTCCCAGCCCAGGTAGCTGATCTTCGGCGCCAGGTACACGTCGCGCACGTTCAGGCCCAGGTTGAAGCGCACGCCGGCCTTCCAGCGGCCCTGCCCAAAGCTGGACTCGACCTCGCCGTTCAGCGCCAGGTACTCCTTCAACTCCTTGATCGGCTGCGACGTGCGGACCGTTCGCGCAGCCAACTGCAGGTTGACGCGCGTGTCTTCGCCACCGGGGAAGAACTCCATTGCTCCGACCCATTCCAGTACCTTGCTGCTCAGCATCTGGCCGCTGGCCCGAGTGACCGGGACGCCGTCGGACCAGCCCAGTTCGGTGCGCCAGGTCACCGTTCCGGTGGCCAGCTCGGCATCCAGCCCGGCGAAGCGCACGTGGGGGTGGACGGCGGTCAGTGTCATCGCCGCCGGGTCAGCCTGGAAGTAGGGCAGAGACTGGCGCGTTCGGGCCAGGGTCAGGCCCAGATCCACGGCCCCGCCGCCGGAGCGCGTGAGTCGCACCGCAGCGCCACCGCTGCCGTCGTCGCCGCGCCGCAGCTGTGCGGCTTGCACGAAAGCTGCCAGGCCCGGGCTGGGCGCAATGCCGAGCACTTCGCCGGTGTGGCGGTTGATGGGGCTCCACACGCTGCGCAGGTCGGGCAGTGCCGCGCCGCGGAAGGCCGGCAGCAGCACGGCGTCGAGCTTGAAGTCCCCGGCGGATTGCTCCCAGCGCAGCGCCGGCAGGGCCAGCCGCCGCTCGGCGAGGTCGTCCAGTGCAAAGCGGGTGAGGTCGGCGCGGCTGGCACGGTCGATCAGCGGAATTTCGTCCACCCGCCCCCAGACGATGGTCTGCGCGCCGATCGTCAGCCGCGTGTCGCCGCTGCGGTAGCGGGCATAGGTGTCGCCGAGTTCGGCGCGCCAGCGATTGAAGGATGCCGCGCCGCCCCCCTGGTCGCTGCCCTCGATGCGCGCGCCGGCGCGGAACTCCCACTCGCGCGCCGGCTGCCAGAGCAGGTAGGGGGTGGCGCGCAGCGCAGCCTGGTAGTCGGCCTCGGGCGCGTCGGGGAAGGCGCCAAATTCAGCGAGCACGCCGTCGACGCCCCACTTGAAGACCGGTCGGAATGCCCGTGCACCAGGCCGGCGCGCCAGCTCTGGCGCGGCGTCGGAACCGGCAGCCTGCGCCAGCCGGGCCGCGGCGGCATCGTTGGCCGCCTGGGCGCGCGCTACAGGAAGCGCCGCAAGGGATGCCAGGGCCAGCAAAGCCAGGGGCAGGGGCAGGGGCGACAGTGTCATGGACGGTACTCCGACTCCAGGGCCTCGTCGGCCAGGGCTTGCGGGGTGAACAGTTTGGCCGGCAGACGGCGATCGTAGACCGCCTTCTCCACCGTCAATCGCGTGGAATGACCCGTATTCAGGTCGGTGACGCGGCTGTCGGTGGCCGTCCAGTAGCCCTGGATGCGCTTGTGGGCCAGCAGCTCCCAGCGCTTGGACGGCGCGGCCGGGTCGCGTTCGAAGTAGTCGATACGGTAGGCGAGCAGGGTCTGGGGGTCGATCCAGCTGATGCGCTTCAGGTAGACCGAATCCGCGGCATCGAGCGGCGTGCTTTCCAGGATCTCACATGCGATGCCGTTGACGGTTTCCCTGCCGATCAGGCGATGGCGGTCCCGCGCAGGCTTGCGTTCTTGCAGGTCCTCGTAATAGAGATCCGAGCCGACGAAGCGCCCCCCCTTGCGGTCGCCGGCGATGCGGCGCACGCGGTCGAGCTCCGGCAGGTAGAGCGACTGCTCGTTGCTGCCGTCGACCCGGTTCAGGCTGAGCAGCCCGGTGCCGGCGATGTCGCGCGGCTCCAGGAAGCGGACCAGGTAGGCCGTCTCGCCACGGCCACGGTCAACGCGGTAGGTGATCAGCTCACGGACGCGGGGGGCGCGGCCGCGGTCGACCAGTTCCATGCGGCCGAGCGTGGTGAGATCGCGGCCGATCGGCCGGTCGAAGGCGGCCTGCGCCAGACTTGCGCCGGCGTCGGCTTGGGCCGGCTGTGCTGCCGCGAGTGCTGCGAACATCAACAAGGTGGTCCGACGATTCATGGGGTTTCCCGAATAAAGACCCTTGCCTGGCACTCGTCGTGCGTGAACAGGTGCCTTGACTGCAAGGGGGTGACCCGTTGAACCAGGGTCGATGACTTTGCACCTGCCTAGGCAGCCTAGCCTCCTGGAAAGGTGCCCGGGCCGACGTCGGAATTCTTTACAGCTGGCCCATGCCTGACCTTCGGAGCTTCTCTCTGCAGCGCTATTTTCTTGTTTGCTTTCATATGGTTAGCGACGTTCCTGGCGTGTCTGGCACGCCACTTGCTGTTAGGGTGATGCCGGGCATCTGAAGTCGATGGTCTCGCAAGGATTCTGGTCAGTACTCGTACAACGGTTTTTTAGGAGAACGTCAACATGAAACTCAATAAGCTAGTCGCAGCTGCCTTCGTGGCGTGCTCGATGCTGGCGCCAAGCGCATTCGCTGACATCGTTACCCTCAATCCCTCGGCAGCGAACGCCGGTGCGGCGAATGGGTCGGTCCTCAGTGCGACGAATTTGGCGTTCCAGACGGACAAAGCAACTACGAACTTTGCGTCTCTGTTGACGATCGACTCGGCGCCCGGCGCGGTGGGTGTTTTTAGTGCCACCGAAACCGGCTTCTTCCTGGTCGACGCCTTCGCAGGTGCTCCTACTTCGGGTGTGGGCATAAACTATAACGTTTACGCACTGTTCAGCATCACCGGCTCGGGTTCATGGCTGACCCCCACCTTTTTTAGCGCAAGCACCGCCGGGCTGACCCTTACGGCAACGCTGTACGGCAGCCCTGGCAGCGGGAGCGTGAGCCCCACCACACCTACGGGAGGCAATCCTTACGGCATCACTCCGGACGCTGCAGATTTTGTGCTGGGTACCGCCAACCTGCTCTTGGGTGTCAACGCCTTTGCGACGCTGGGCCCTGGCAGCGGCGCGACGACGGTCTTCAACGCTCTGCTTGACTTCACGCCTGCCACAGGTACGACGGGCCTCGGGGGTTTCTGGGAAGCACCTTTCCCGTTCTTGATGGATATGTCGACGTCCGCGACCGGCATTCCGCCGGCTGGTGGCAGCGGAACGACGTATGTGGTCTCGGGTGGGGACACGTTGATCACGACCAACGTGACGGCTCTCGGCGCAGGCTCGGGATCTGGCAACATCATCTTCGCGCAAGAAGTGCCCGAGCCGGGATCCCTGGCACTCGTCGGCCTCGCGCTCCTTGGCCTGGCAGCCGCCCGTCGCCACTTCGGTGCGAACGCCTAATAACAGCCCGACACATCTCGACGATTCAAGACGGGGGCCTCAGGCCCCCGCATTTTTGGGTGCCGTCCGGCAGGGCGCACCCACTTGAGGTGGCGGTCCTCTTCCGGCCCGGCGGGGCAACCGTTGGCCGAGCGGCTAGGGTGTCGTGCGTGAATCTGAAGCAAGCCAACGCAGAGCGCTGGGCCGACCAACAGGAGGCGGACGAAGCGGCAATGCTCGCTGGCGCGACCAACTTCGATGCACGGTGAGATGTGACTTTGGGCCTCGGGTCGCCCGCGCTGCCGCCCAGGTCCAAGCGGTCCAAGGTACCCCTTGTCCCGCGAAAGCTCAGATCACCACCAACTCTCGTGACGCTGCCGATACGCACCGATCGACCCGCTCGTAGAGTTTCTCGATCAGGTCAGCGTACCGAGCTTCGATGTTGCCACGTCTGAGCTTCAGGTTTGGCGTGAGCTCTCCCAGTTCGATGCTGAACGGGTGCGCGAGCAATGCGATCCCGCCTGGCCGCTCATATTCGTTGAGCCGAATGACCTGCTCGCGAAGCGCCTGGACGAGTCGCGCGTGGGCGGGTTCGTCCAGGTCGGCGAGAGCGCAGGTGCACAGGGCCACCAGGCATTTGCGGCCTCCCCCGATGAGCGCGACCTGATCGATCCCGGGCACGCGCCGCAGTTCGGCCTCCACGCCCGCCGGGGCGACGCGGCGTCCGGTGGAGGTCTTGATCAGCTCCGAGGTTCTGCCGGTCAGTCGTAGATGGTCGTCGCTGTCGAACCCCCCCAGGTCACCAGTCGGGTAGAACCCGTCGGCATCGAACGGCGGTCGATCCTCCTCACCCAGATAGCCGCTGAAAAGCCCGGGCCCCCGCACCTTGATTACCTCGCCATCGGTCACGACGATCTCGTTGCCCGGCAGCGGGCGGCCCACCGTGCCGAACCGGAAGTCGTCCATCTGGTTCATCGCCATCGGCAGCACGTTCTCGCTCAAGCCGTAGGCTTCCAGCACCAGCCAGCCCAGCGCGTGAAACTCCTCCAGCAGGTGCTTGGGCGTCGGTGCCGAGCCGGTTACCATGCACTGCAACCTATCGCCCATCACCGCCCGCACGCGCCGCAGCACGACGCGGTCGGTGACGGCCCAGGCCATTCGCAGTCCCGGTGGCATTGGCTCCCGCTTCTGCCGGTACGGGCTGGTACGTCGACCGGTTTCCCAGGCCCAATCTACCAGCCGCCGCTGCCAGAAAGGTAACGCACCAATGCGCTCCCGCACGCCGTCGTACAGCTTCTCGTAAAAGCGCGGCACGCCGATGAAGACGGCCGGCGCCACTCCTCGCACCACCTCCATCACGCGGCGAGGGTCGCCCAACAGGTAGGTCGCCGCGCCACGTCGCATACCGGCCAGGTTGACGATGCGCTGGAACAGGTTGGACAGGGGCAGCCAGCACAGCAGCCGGCTGCCCGGGCCGACGAACGGGAAGGCGTCGCAAATGGCGTCGATCGCCAGGCACAACTGCGCGTGCTTGTAGGCGATGCCCTTGGGCGCGCCCGTCGTGCCCGAGGTGAAGATGATGGTGGCCATGTCATCGGGCTCGGGCGCCCGCAGGCGCGGTGCATCACCACCGGTCCCCAGCGCTTCCAGCTTCGACAGCGGCATCGGCTTGGCGCCAGCCGGCCAGGGCTGGGCACCGGCGCCCAGCTGCAGCGTCAGCTGGCAGCGCGCCCAGCGTTCGTCGCTCAGCCGGGCCAGCACGGGCGGGTGCGCCGTGGCGATGGCGGTGACGTCGGCCTGCTCCACCATGTTGGCGATGCGCTCCGGCAGATCGTGTGCATCCAGGCCCACCACCACCACGCCCAGGGCCAGCGCCGCGTGGTGCAGCAGTTCCCACTCCAGCGACACCGGAGCAATCTGCGCCAGCCGGTCGCCCGGGCGCAGCCCCGCCGCTGCCAGGCCCCGCCGTAGTTGCTCGACGCGCTGGCCGAAATCGGCCCAGGTGATCGGTTCCCATTGACCGGGAGCCGCTTCCTGCTGGTAGGCGACGGCCGCCGGGCTTGCGGCGACTCGTTGCGCCAGCAAGCCCGGCACGGTGCTGATGGACGACGCAGAGTCGTTCATGCTGTGTGCCGGGCGGTCTGGTGCGCCAGGTAAAACGCCAGCACCGGGCCCAGATAGCTTTCCACGGCCGGCAACGGCAGCCCGGCAGTCGCAAAGGCCGCCAGACTCTCGGTATTGGCAAAGCCTTGTTCCTCCGCCAGATACGCCAGCACCGGCGGCAGGCCGCGCAAGGCGCGGCGCGTCTTGGCGCCGGCCAGCGCGCCGATCAGCGGCACCAGGCGTTCCAGCCACCGGCGGTCGACCACGCGCAGCCGGGGCAGCGCACGGCCGCTCTCGCGCCAGGCCTGCCGCACACGCTCCTGCAGGCGGGGCAGCGCGATGGCGCCCTGCGGGCCGGCGCAGAGGTGGAAGATGCGGCCCGCCGTCTCTTCATGGGCGCTGGCCCAGTGGATGGCGTCGGCCACCCAGTCCACCGGCACGGTGTCCAGCCGTGTGTGCCCCAGGTGCGGCATGACGCCGAAGGTGCGCGCGCCGGAAAGGAACTCGCACAGGTGGTAAAAGACCTGGAAGTGGATCACGCGCCCGGTGGCGGATTCGCCGACCACCATGCTGGGCCGGTGCACGGTGATCGGCAGGCCTTGCCCCTCGGCCCAGACCACCCGTTCGGCCTCGGCCTTGGCGGCTTCGTAGGTGTTGTGGAAGTCGCTCACTTCGGGCAGGCGCCGTTCCGGCATGTGGCCCGGCGTGCGCCCCCACACGCCCACGGTGCTGACCAGGTCGATCTTGCGCAACACCCCGGCGCGCTGCCCGCGCCTGCCCAGTTCGAGCACGGTACGCGTGGGCGCCACCGCGGTAGCCCGCGCTTCGTCCAGCGTCATGTTGAGCTTGACGCTGGCGGCGCAGTGGATGATGTGGGTGGTCGCGCCGGCCAGGCGCGCCAGCCTGTCTTCCGCCAGGCCGAAGCCGGGGCGGGCGATATCGCCGCGCACGGCGTCGATGCGGCCCAGCCGGGCATCGTCCGCAGGCATCTGCCAGTAGGCCTGCATCTCCTGCAAGCGGCTGCGCAAGGCATCGTCGTCCGGCGCGCGGAGCAGCAGCGTGACGTGCGCACCCTCGTCCTGCAGCAGGCGCGGCACGAGGGCGCTGCCGATGGTGCCGGTGGCACCGGTCAGGAAGACGTTCCGCACGGTATGGCGTCGTCGAGCTGTCGCTGTCAGGGGGTGCGCCGTCTGCCGGCGCGGCCGCTCGAACTGGTCACGGCCTGCGCATCGACGTATGCATCGAGCAGCTTGCGAATCATCCGCTGGTAATGGGTTTGATGCTTGGCAGCTTCGGACTTGAAGAACTCCAGGCTCTTCTTGCTCAGTGCCAGGGTGACCTTCACGCCTTCTTCACGAAAGGCCAAATCGGAAGGAGAG
>JAUXVE010000067.1 GCA_030680415.1 Rubrivivax sp. | reverse complement strand
CTCTCCTTCCGATTTGGCCTTTCGTGAAGAAGGCGTGAAGGTCACCCTGGCACTGAGCAAGAAGAGCCTGGAGTTCTTCAAGTCCGAAGCTGCCAAGCATCAAACCCATTACCAGCGGATGATTCGCAAGCTGCTCGATGCCTACGTCGATGCGCAGGCCGTGGCAGGCCCGAACGGGCGCGCCGACAAGCGGCGCGTCCCCTGACGGCGACCGATACACGGCGCCACATCGTGCGGAATGTCTTCCTGACCGGTGCCACCGGCACCATCGGCAGCGTCCTCGTACCGCGCCTGCTGCAGGCCGAGCGCGTGGTCTGGGCCGAGGGGCAAGGCCTGCCGGTCACCGTGCACCGGCCCAGCATGGTGGCCGTGGCCGGCGAACCGCCACCGGGCGGGTGATCCACTTCCAGGTCTTTTGCCACCTGTGCGAGTTCCTCTCCGGCGTGCGCACCTTCGGCGGGCGGCGTGGCACCGGACGTCTTCATCGGCGTGCCGCGCTTCTACGAGAAGTTGTACGCCGGTGTACGCGAGCGCATCGCCAAGCTGCCGGCCTGGCAGCGCCGGTTGGTCGAATGGGCCTGGCAGGTGGGCCGGCGCAGCAGCCCGTACCGCCAGGCGCGCCAGCCGCTGCCGCTGGGACTGCAACTGGCGTGGAACGTGGCCGACCGCGCCGTCCTGCGGCGCGTGCGGGCGGTGATGGGCAGTCGGCTCCGGTGCATGGTGACCGGCTCCGCACCGACACCCAAGCACCTGCTGGAGGAGTTCCACGCGCTGGGCTGGCTGGTGCTGGAAGCATATGGCCTGAGCGAGAACGTGCTGCCGATGGCGATGAACCGGATGGACGACTTTCGATTCGGAACGGTGGGGCGGCCGGTAGCGGGCAACGACATCACCGTGATCGATGGCGTCATCATGGTCAAGGGCCCGGGCGTATTCGACGGCTACCTGGAGGACGACAGAGGCACTGCGCTCGCGCGCGCCGGGTACTACAGCACCGGCGACACCGGCGAGATCGCGGCAGATGGGTATCTGCGGCTGACGGGTCGCTGCGACGAATTGCTCAAGACAGCGACGGGCCGGCGCGTCGCACCCGCGGCGATCGAAGCCGTGCTGCAGCGCGCCGCTGGCGTCGACCAGGCATTGGTGGTCGGGTCCGGCCGGAAGTGTCTCGTCGCCCTGTGCACGCGGGTTGGCGGTGGCTGGGACGGCATCAAGCGGGAGGAACTCGCGGCCTCCCTTCGCACCGCGACCCGGGCGCTGGGGGATCACGAAAGGCCACGGGCGGTCGGCTTGATTCACCGCGCCTTCAGCATCGAAGACGGCGAATTGACGACCAACCTGAAGCTGCGCCGCAGGAGCATCGAGCGACAGCACGCGGGGCTCATCGCCATGTACCATGGGCTCATGGAGACGCCGTACTTCGTGAGGGCGGAATGGGACCCGGAAGCCGGGGTGTGGGTTGCCACGTCCGACGACGTTCCGGGTCTGGTCACGGAAGCAGTGTCGATAGAGGCGCTGAGCGAGAAGCTGAACTCCCTGGTGCCTGATCTGCTGGAAGCGAACGGCGTCCTCCCGAAGAATGGCTCCGTGGCCGTGGAGATCCTGGCTCGGCGTTTCAGCATCACCTCGACGGCATCCGTGTGAGATGCCATGGGTCAGAGCTTTGCGCCGGAGCTGACCCGGCTGCTACGCGAGGCCGGCTGCTGGTTTGTACGACATGGCAGGGGTGACGACGACATTTGGCACTCGCCCATCAGCGGCGTCACCTTTCCAGTCGACAACAAGATCCTGTCGCGGCGTACCGCCAACGGCGTGCTGAAGCAGGCGGGTCTGGCGAAGCGCTTCTAGTGCCTGCTTGCACATGTCTTGCTGCATTCGAGCGGCCTGGAAGCACCGGCTGCGGCATTGCAAATCCTCGCGATGCCGCGTTTCTACGAGAAGCTGTACGACGGTGTGCGCGAGCGCATCGCCAAGCTGCCTGCCTGGCGGCGCAGGCTGGTCGAATGGGCCTGGCAGGTGGGCCGGCGCAGCAGCCCGTACCATCAAACGCGGCAGCCAGTGCCGCCGGGCCCGCGACTGGAGTGGACCGTGGCCGACCGGGCCTTCTTGCGGCGCGTGCGGGCAGTGATGGGCGGTCGGCTGCAATGCATGGTGACCGGCTCCGCACCGACGCCCAGGCACCAACTGGAGGAGTTCCGTGCGCTGGGCTGGCTGGTACTGGAAGCCTACGGTCTGAGCGAGAACGTGCTGCCGATGGCGATGAACCGGGTGGACGACTTCCGCTTCGGCACGGTAGGGCGGCCGTTGCCGGGCAGTGAGATCGTGGTGGGCGACGACGGTGTGGTCAGGGTGCGGGGGCCCGGGCTTCTCAGCGGCTATTTGGGCGAGGAGGGTCAGCCACTGTTCGACGCCGACGGTGACTACCCGACGGGCGACCTGGGGCAGTTCGACAGCGGCGGCCAACTGCGCCTGACCGGGCGACCTCGGATCTGATCAAGACATCGACCGGACGGCGCGTCGCCCCTGCGAGCGTTGAAGCCCACCTGCGGCAAGTGCCGGGAACAGATCAGGTCGCGCTCATGGGCGCCAGACGTAAGTGCTTGGTGACGGTACAGCACTTGATACGACCAAAGTACCCGCGGCAGCCGCTCAGGATGACGCAACGGCAGCGCTCGTTGCAAAGACGTTCGATCTCTGCCGCAAGCGCGTTGCGGCGTTCGAGTAGGGCAGTCCACAGAAGTACATGCCTGCTACCCACCTGCCACGCCGATCGACCTCATTGCGCCACGGCGGCCGCGGCGTCGCCGGCCGTGCCTGCCTCAAGTCGTGCCCGGCCGGGTCGATAGCCATGGGTAGTCCAGCCCCGGCGCATGTCCCGTCGGCACCGAAGCGAACTCGGATGACCACCGCCACATCAGCCACCTTCGACTCCACGCTCCCGGCGCCCGACGCCTCGGTGCGCGAGCGGGTCGACTTCGAGCGCGTCGCCACGGTCTACGCGGCGACGCCGCAGCCGTTGCTGGCCGGTGCGCTGTACTCGGTGATGGTCGGCACGGCGATGTGGGGCCGCGCGCCGGACCTCGCGGTGCTGGCCTGGGTGGCGCTGCGCCTGGCCGTGTGCTTCGTGCGCATCCATGAAACGCGGCTCTTCAACCGCGACCCGGACCGGCTGCGCCGCGTCGCGCATTGGCGAGCGCGCTACCTGAGCCTGATGGTTCTCGAGGGCGCCAGCTGGAGCGCGATGGGCATCCTGTTCCTGCCCCACGCGACCGGCTTGATGGCGACCTTCCTGTTCGCCAGCGTGTTGTGCATTGCCGCAGTCAGCGTGTTCACGCTGATCAGCTACTTCCCGGCCGCGGTCGTCAACCTGGTCACGAGTCTGGTGCCGACGGCGGCCTACCTGGGCCATGCCTCGGGCTCCGATGGCTGGTTCGTCGCCGGCGGCGTCGTGGTCTACCTGGGTGTGCTGATCAACGAGGCGTGGCGCAGCGACCGCCGCTGGGTGGAGATGGCGCGCATGCGTTACGAGACCGCCGAACTTGCCGCGCAGCGCGAGGTGGCGCGCCGTGCCGCGGAGGAGTCGAGCAACGCCAAGAGCGCCTTCCTGGCCAACATGAGCCATGAGATCCGCACGCCGCTCAACGGCATGATCGGCCTGACCGAACTGCTGCTGCAGGGTGAGCTGTCGGTACAACAGCGCCACTACCTCGAGCTCTAGCGCAGCTCGTCGGCGCACCTGCAGCGCTTGGTCGACGAGGTGCTCGACCTCTCCAAGATCAAGGCCGGTGGCATGACCCTCGAGCGGGCTGCGTTCTCGCTGCACGAACTCGTCGACGAGCTGTTGCCGGTGTTCTCGGCGCGCGCCGCAGGCAAGGGACTGCAGCTGTACAGCCAGATCTGCCCACGGCTGCCGCCGCTGGTGCTGGGTGATTCGATGCGCCTGCGCCAGGTGCTGTCCAACCTGGTCGGCAACGCCGTGAAGTTCACCGACGCCGGCCACGTTCTGCTGCGCACGCAGGCCGCGGCCGGGCAGGGCGGCACCGGTGCCGCCCACACCCGCGTGCGCTTCGAGGTCTGCGACACCGGCCCCGGCATCCCCGTCGACAAGCGCGATCTCGTGTTCCAGGCCTTCGCACAGGCCGACACGTCCACCGCACGCCAGCATGGCGGCACCGGCCTGGGCCTGACCATCAGCGCCGACCTGCTCGGGCTGATGGGTTCGAAGCTGCAAGTGGACAGCGCACCGGGCCAAGGTTGCACCTTCCATTTCGAGATCGACTTCGCGCACGCCCAGCCAGCCCCTGGCCAGAGCATCGCGGCTCTGCGCGAGTGGCCGCTACGGCGCGCGCTGTGGATCGACCCGCAGCCCACGACCCGGCAGTGGTACGCGGCGGTGCTGCGGCAGTGGCGGATCGACGTCGACCAAGCCGATGGCATCGAGCAGGGCCTGGCCCGACTATCCTCGCCCGCTGCACGCTACGACTTGGTCTTCACCTGCGGTTCGCTGCTGGTCGGCGAGCAAGCCGCGGGCTGGGAGCGCCTGATCGAGCGCGCCGGCGGCGCTCGCCTGGTGGTGTTGAGCTCGCCACGCCAGAGCCTGCCGACCGATGCCCGCCCACTTGCCGCGCAAGTGCGCCTGCTGATGGCGCCGGTCTCGCTGCTCAAGCTCAACGCGCTGTTCGGCGCCACGGTCAGCGGCCCGCTCACGGCCCTGGCCGCGGCGCCGGCGGCGAACGCGCGCCGCAGCGTGCTGCTGGTGGAGGACAACGACGTCAACGCCCTCATCGTGGTGGAAGTGCTGCAGCGCGCCGGTGGCTGCGTGGTGCGCGCTGTGTCGGGCGAAGACGCCCTCGCGGCGTTCAGCGCCCAGCCTTTCGATCTGGTGTTGATGGACCTGCAGATGCCGGGCATGGACGGCTACGAGGCGACGCGCCGCATCCGCGCCTGGGAGCGTGCGCAGGGTCGGCGCACGGCGGTGCCGATCGTCGCGCTGACGGCCAATGCCCTGGCCAGTGACGCCGCCGACTGCCTGGCCTGCGGCATGAACGACTACATGACCAAGCCGGTCAGGCCAGAGCAGTTGCTGCGGCTCCTGCGGGCGACGCCAGGCTTGGCGGCTGCGGCCGAGCCCTCCAGCGCGCAGGCCACCGAGCCGGATGCGGCCGACCCGGTACAACCGGTCTTCGAGCCCGCGGTGCTCGCCGCGCTGCCGATGGTCGCCGACGGCACACAGCCCGGCTATGGCGAGCGCGTGCTGGCGCTCTACCTGGGCGGCAAGGAGCGCACGCTCGACGCCATCGATCGCGCGCTCGAGCAAGGCGACCAGCGCGCTCTGCTGCGCCAGGTGCACACGCTCAAGTCGTCGAGCGCCACGGTCGGTGCGCTGGCGCTGGCGGCGTTGGCCGAGGCGCAGGAGGCCCGTCTGCGCGCAGGCGTGCCGGCCGACCCCGGTCTGGCGCAGCGCTTGCGCGCGGCGTTCCGGCAATTGGAGCAGGTGCTGGGCGAGCAGCGCCTGCTCGAGCTCCCACAAGGTCAGTCGGCATGACTCTCAACCCGGGGGGTGCCCGCCTGCTGGTGGTGGACGACGACTTGATCATGCGCGACATGGCCGCGCAGACCCTGCGTCACGCCGGCTTCGAGGTTCTGGAAGCCGAAAGCGGCGAGGAGGCGCTCGGCCTTCTCGAGCACGAAGCCGTCGATCTGCTGCTGCTCGATGTCATGTTGCCCGGCATTGACGGCCACGAGCTGTGCCGGCGCCTGCGCGTGCTGCCGTATGGCGAGCGCTTGCCGATCCTGATGTTGACCGGGCTCAACGACACCGCGTCGATCGACGAGGCCTACTGCAGCGGCGCCACCGACTTCATCCCCAAGCCGATCAACTGGACCCTGCTCGCTCACCGCGTGCGCTACGGGCTGCGCGCCTGCGCCGCCGCCGAGGGCGTGTTGCGCAGTCGCGAGCGCCTGGCGCGCGCCCAGCAGCTGGCCAGCATGGGCAGCTGGGAGCTGACCGCAGACGGCAGCAAGGTCGCCAGCTCGGGCGAGCTGGCGTGCATCTTCGGCGTTCCTGAGTCGGGGGCCGATGGCCACTCGCCGCAGGATCTTCTGGACCGGGTCTGCGAGACCGATCGGCCACGGGTGCGCGCGGCGCGTGACGCGGCAGTGCGCGATGGCACGCCGTATCAGCTGACGTTCACCATCGAGCGCTACGACGGCCAGCCGCGCACGGTGTTCGAGCAAGCGGTGGCGGTGCGCGACGGGCTCGGGCGTGTGACAGGCATCGAGGGCATCACGCAGGACGTCACCGACCGCATCGAAGCCCAGCGGCAGATCCGCCGCCTGGCGCTCAACGACAGTCTCACGGCGCTGCCGAATCGGGACTTCTTCTGCGAACTGGCCGCACCGGCGCTGCAGCGCGCTCGGCGCCTGGGGACCGAGTGCGCGGTGCTGCACATCGACCTGGACCGCTTCAAGGGCATCAACGACGCCTTCGGCCGCGCAGCCGGCGACCACGTGCTGAGCACGACAGCCAATCGCCTGCAGGCCTGCATCCGCGCCGGCGACCTGGCCACGGTAGGGCGGCCGGGCGCGGCTTCCGAAGTGCTGGCCCGGGTCGGCAGTAACGCCTTCACCCTGCTGTTGATGGACGTCGGCGGTGCGGCCGACGTCGCAGGTGTCGCGCGGCGCCTGAGGGATGCACTGGCACTGCCGCTGGTGTTGGCCAACAGCGAGCTGGTGCTGACTGCCAGCATAGGCATCGCGCTGTTTCCGCGCGACGCCGACAGCGTCGAGGCGCTGATGGGCCATGCCGAGCAGGCGCTGTACGTGGCCAAGGCGGCGGGTCGAGCGCAGCACCGCTTCTTCGACGAGGCGATGAACGCCCAGGCCGGGGCGCGATTGGCGCTGGAAAACGATCTGCGGCGGGCGATCGCCGACGGCGAACTGCGCCTGTACTTCCAGCCCAAGGTGGATGCCTTGACCGGCAGAATGGTTGGCGCCGAGGCGCTGGTGCGCTGGCAGCATCCGCAGCGCGGGCTGTTGCTGCCGGCGGCCTTCATCCCGCTGGCCGAGGAGGTGGGCCTGATCGTGCCGCTCGGCGACTGGGTACTGCGCTCGGCGTGCGGGGCCCTGAGGCGCTGGCGCTCGCTGCGGCTGGCGACGGTGCCGCTGTCGATCAACCTGTCCGCACCGAGCTTTCTGCAGGAGGGGCTGGTAGAGCAGCTCGATGCCTTGCTGCGCGAGTTCGGCCTGCTGGCCGGGCAGTTGACGATCGAGGTCACCGAATCGCTGCTGATGCAGGACGTGGGGCGCACCGTCGAGCGGCTGCGGGCTCTGCGCGAGCGCGGTTTCGGGCTGTCGCTGGACGACTTCGGCACCGGCTACTCGTCGCTGAGCTACCTCAAGCGCTTCCCGATCGACGAGCTCAAGATCGACCGCTCGTTCGTGCAGGACGTGGACCGCGGCGGCAAGGACGCTGCGCTGGTGGCGTCGATCATCGCGCTGGGTCGCCTGCTCGAACTGCCAGAGTTCTCGGGTAACGTACTCGACGCCGGCCACAGCCCCGTATCGAACCGAAGCTGCACCGTGCCGCAGCGTTCGCGCAAGTGCAACCGCTCCTACGCGGCCGGCCTGATGCAGCGGCTGTTGCCACGCCTGGTGCTGCTCATCGGCGACGTGTGCGCGGCCATCACCGAGGCCATCACGCTGCTCGGCGCGACCTCGCAGCGGTTCGTACCGCGCCGATCCCGTCCGCGTCCGCCGCACCATGTCAAACCCCATCCGTCGTGTGCATGCGCGTTCGTTGAAACCTGCTGGCTGCCTCGCCCACGGTGTGAAGGCCATGCCAAAGGCCTTCGAGGTCCACGGTTCGCACGCCACGCGCTTGATCGCAAGTCCGTGAATCAGTCGTGGCCGATCGAACTTCACTCGACCGACAAAGGCTCAACCCATGGTGGGTACCGCGTCGAGAAGACCGCTGTCGGCCATGATCTCCGCGAGCGAGCTGTCTTCCAGCGCGTACACGCCGCGCGCAGCGCGCCAAACAAGTGATTTTTCCTGCAACGCGCTCAAGGCCTGCTGCACGTTGGACACATCGGCCGCCATCTGGGCGTTCGGTGCGATCGCATCGAGAACCTGCTGGTAACGCGCCACCGTCTCGGCTTCGAACGGCGCGTAGTCGGCCCCCGCCACGGTGAGCACACGCAGCACGGCCGACTGGAGTGGAGTAAGGCTGTGCAGAACGCGCAGTGTTTCGCCCGTGCTGGCCGCGATTTGGCTCTCGACGGCTTGGGCGAATCGCGACGGAACGTCCGTGGCGGGCAGCGCGAAATCAAAACTCAACGCGTCGGCTGCTGCACCCAGCATCTCGGGACGAAACGCGGCACGGCGGAACAGCTCGAAGACCAACTCGGGATCGAGCTTCGCCGGCAGGTCGACATGATCGCAAAACCACTCGATGTAGTCCCTGTCCAACGGCCGGAAGGGCACCAGCGGTGCACCGAAGAAGGCTTGGTCCTTGCTGTTGCGCAGCATGGCGAGCTTGTCTTGGTTCGAGCCGGTGGCGACAACACGCAGCCCTTTGTGCCGGCTGCTGTTGAGTTCGTCGCGCGCGGCTTTGAGCGCGAACAATGCGTCGTTGCCGGATTCGCTGGTGATCGCTTGCTGCGCCTCGTCGATGATCAGGACGATCGTCTTGCCGATGTCGTCGGACAAGGCCGCCAGCGCCGTGGAAATCGAGACCTGCGCGCCGAGACCGACGCGGTCCAGCGAGAACGACACGCCGCCGACGGAGACCTTGTCCATCCCGGCCGCGCGTGCCAGCTTGACCACAACACCATCGTGCTTGGCCAACTCGGCGCGAACGGCCGCAACGATGACTTGCCCGGGGTCAGCCTTGCGGTCTTCCCAGAGATCCGCATAGACGACCAAGGCGCCGGCAGATTCAAGGGCCGGCCGCAGATCCTCACGCAGGAAGGTCGACTTGCCGGTGCGACGCGGCGCTGCGAGGAACAGTCCTGAACCTGATGCCGAAGTGGGTGCCACACTCAAAATCTTCTTGGCCATGGCGGCCGCCAGAGCAGGGCGGTGAAACACCGTCGACGAGCCGGGCGTTGCGGGCATCCAATGTCCTCTCTGACGAAACTATACGAAATTATAGTTGACTATAGCCAGGCGTTTCCAGGGCCGGAAACTGTCGCTGGGGCGGGCGTGACGACCCTGTCTGCGAGGTAAACGACAGCACTCGATCGCGTCGCCACCTTCGGCGCAATGGCAGCCCAATCCACCGAACTTAAGCACCTCACCCCTTGTATGCACACGACGGATGGGGTCATGCCCGTCAAAGTGCAAGATCTGATCTCCCGTCTTCAGTCAGACGGCTGGATCCTCGTGCGGCAGCAGGGCAGCCACCGCCAGTATCATCACCCGACCAAGGCAGGGACTGTGACGGTCGCAGGCAAGCCGAGCATAGACATCCCGCCCGGCACTTTGAACAGCATCCTCAAGCAAGCCGGACTCAAGAACTGAGATCGCGTATGCAGTACCTGGTTGTCATCGAACAAGGCCCCACCAGTTTCGGAGCTTACGTACCCGACCTTCCTGGTTGTGTCGCTGCAGGCGAAACGAGGGATGAAGTAACGACGCTCATCCACGAAGCGATCGAGTTCCATGTTGAAGACCTGAAGTCGCAAGGAAAGCACGTCCCTCAACCAAGCTCCACCGGCGAGTTCGTGGAGATTGACGTCTGACCGGGTGGCCAGGGATTTCTGGCGCCCATCCCCCACACCAGCCACCATGCGGGTCCGCAGCGACCAAGTCGGCTCGCTCGACGAAATGTTCTTCGGCTCGAGTAGCCCTGGGTCTTGTGCCATACGTCCCCGGCAAGCCAGGCCACGACCTGGCGCCAAGTACGCTGAACAGCACCTTCAGAGGCTGGTATGCAGTCGTGAGGACATATGCGCCACGCGGTCGTCATTGAACGGGCAGAACACAAGGGCTCGGCGTATGTCCCCGACCTGCCGGGTCGCGTGGTCACGGGAGCTACCGTTGCGGGGGTTGAAGCCGAGATCCGCGAGGCCGTCGCCTTTCACGTCGAAGGCCTGCACGACGACAGCTTACCTGTCGCCGTTGTCTCCAGCCAGGTCGAGTACGTCGATGTGGTTGCGCAGCTTGCAAGTGGCAGTCACCGACAGGCTGCAGGTTCACCTGGTAGGCATTGGTCAAGGGAGTACCTATGAAGTCTTGTCGCACCTGCCTTCTGCCTGAAGCGGCACCGGGGGCCGATCTCGACGCCACCGGCGTCTGCCGCCTGTGTCGCGAACATCGGCCCACGGACATTGCGCGAACCGAGTCAGCGCGTCGACTCAGGGAGGCCGACCTCACCCAGGCCATCGAAAAGGCACGAGGCGCAGGGCCCTACGACTGCCTGGTGCCCCTGTCCGGCGGCAAGGACAGCGTCTACCTGATCCACAAGCTCAAGAACGAGCATGGCCTGCGCGTGCTGGCCCACACCACCGACATCGACATCGGCGAGGTCGCCTGGGCGAATATCCGCCTCGCAGTCGACAAGCTTGACGTCGAGCACCTCGTGTACCGCCCGTCGATGGATTTCTACCGCCGCTTGTTCCGCTGGTTGATGATGAACCAGGAAGCCCGCGGTGCCGTGCACACCATCTCCTACGTCTATGCGCCGCTGTTCGAGGGCAACGCGCTGAAGGTGGCCACCGACATGGGCATCCCGCTGGTGCTGGCCGGCTATTCGCCGGGGCAGCCGCTGGCGGAGCGCATGGAATACGAGTTTCCACGGCTGGCGATTTCCCGGGTGGACTGGACACCGCCAGAGCTGCGCGCCTGCGGCGAATTCAGCGATCAGGACTTGCAGCGCTTCTGGGACCCGAAGCGTTACCCCGCTGGCACCATTTTTCCACGCTACATCGCGCCGTATCACGCCTGGAAGTACGATCAAGACGAGATCATGAAGAAGGTGGTGCAACTCGGGTTGATTTCGTCGACGAAGAACGCCAGCCCGGTTTTCTCGAATTATCCGATCAACTGGTTGCTGATGTACTCGGACCTGAAGAATTTTGGCTTCAACCCGTATGCACCGGAGTTTTCTGCCCTGATCCGTGAAGGCAAGGCGAACCGCCAGTACTGGAAAGTCATGGGCAAGATCGTCGACTTCATCACCCTGAAGAAGATCTACCTCGGCCGGCACGTGGCGCGGCACATGGAATGGCTGGGGCTTCGGGACGACGACCTGAAGATCAACCGACCGAGCCGGCGCGACTGGCCGGACTTCGTCTACGACGACTGGGCCGCGGCAGCACCCGGCCGGGCATCCACTGCGCTCCCCACCTGATCACCCCCAAATGACCCACCAACACGAGCCGCTGGACTCAGACTTCATTGCCGCACTCCAGCACATCTTGGGCGCCGACGGCGTGGTGGCCGACGCCGCCGGCGTCGAGGCATCCACCCGCAGTTGCCTGCCCTTCGAAACCCTGGCTTCCGCCGTCGTCTACCCGCGCACAGTCGAGCAGGTGCAGGCGGTGGTCAAGGCGGCTGCGCTGGCCAACGTGCCGATCTGGGCCGTGAGCACCGGCAAGAACTGGGGCTACGGCGAGAAGAGCGCCGCCTACGACGCCGGCATCACCATGGTGCTGGAACGCATGGGCCGCATCCTGCACGTCGACGAGCAACTGGGCTACGCGGTGCTGGAGCCCGGCGTTACCTACAAACAGCTCAACGACCACCTGAAGCAGACGGGCTCGCGGCTGTGGGCCGACGCCTCGGGCAGCACGCAACACGCCAGCGTGCTGGGCAACGCGCTGGACAAGGGCCGCGGCCTCACGCCGATGGCCGACCACTTCGGCTGCCTGTGCGGCATGGACGTGGTGCTGCCCGACGGCAGCCTGCTGGAAACAGGCGGCGGCCCGGTCGGCAACAACCACGTGCGTCACACCTACAAATGGGGCATGGGGCCCTACCTGGACGGCATGTTCGCGCAGTCGAACCTGGGCATCGTGGTCAAGGCCGGCATCTGGCTCATGCCGGCGCCGGAGAAGTTCGACTTCGCAGCGTTCGAATACAAGGCCTCGCCGGACAAGCTGGGAACTTTCATCGACGAGCTGCAGGAACTGGTGATGTCGCGCGCGATCCGTGCGCACCCGCATTTGGCGAACGACTTCGCCATGATGTGCATCCTGGCGCAGTACCCGCACGAACTGCTGGCCGGGCAGCGCCACCTTTCCGACGCGGCCGCGGCGCAGTGGCGCAAGGAGCACGGCGTCGCCCGCTGGACCTTCGGCTGCGGCGTGTACGGCAGCGCGGACGAGGTGCGGTACCAGAAGCGCAGGATCCGCAAGGTGCTGGGCCGCTACGGCCTGGTGCAGTTCATCGGCGCGGCCGTGCGCGACGACTGGTACGGGCGGCTGGTGCGCTACGTGGCGCCCATTGCCAACCGGCTGCTGGGCAAGTCACCGGAGTTCACCGATGTCATGGTGCCGGCGATCAACCTGTTCCGCGGCATCCCGACCGACGAGTTCGTGCGCCAGGCCTACTTCAAGTCGCATGCGCAGAAGCCCACCGAGGACATCGACCCCGCGCGCGACCGCTGCGGCATGGTGTGGATCGGCCCGGTGGTGCCTTTCACGTCGGAACACGTGATGAAGGTGCTGGCGCTGACCAAGCGTATCTTCGACAAGCACGAGTTCGACTTCTTCGTCGAAGTCATCGTCGAGAGCGCGCGTTCGGTGATCGTGCTGGTGGGGGTGTTCTACGAGCGCGCCGACCCGGCCGAGGCGGCCCGGGCCCGTGCCTGGTACGACGAAGCGCGCGAAGCCTACCTGCAGCACGGCTACCCGCCCTACCGCGCCACGACCATGAGCATGCCGGCCGCGCTGGATGGGAACCCCGGTGCGAAGGCTTTCCTGCAGTCGATCAAGCTTGCCGTCGACCCG
>JAUXVE010000071.1 GCA_030680415.1 Rubrivivax sp. | reverse complement strand
CCTACGGGTAAGCCCCCAGAACAGCCGCACTCCGCGTTGCAAATGCTCGCCGGGGCCCCACCCCGGCTGCGCTTTGCGCCTTGATTGCGGCTGTTCTGGGGGCTTACGCGGGTGCATGGGATTGCCTCTCAACCTCTCAGTCGTAGGCTTCGAGGACGGCATACCCGCCGCCGGCCCGGGCGCCGGATTCCACCAGCACATAGCCGCGCACGTCCCAACGCAGCGCTGCCGCCGCCGCAGACGGCAGGGGGCCCGTGTGCCGGCGCGCCAGCGTGATGTGCGGCCGGAACGCGCGTGCTTCGGTGGGCAGCCCGACGCGGCGCAAGACCTCGCCCAGCGCGGCATGCAGGTCTGCCAGCGCTGGTGGCACGGCGTCGGGCGACACGACGAGCACCCCGCCCGGCCAGCGCTCGCAACGGCTGAAGCCGAGCTCGAAGGCCCGCAAGGGTACGCGCAGCGCGCTGCGCAGTTCCGGTACCTGCTGGCTCGGTACCTGACCCAGGAAGTGCAGCGTCAGGTGCAACTGCTCCGGCGCGACGGGCCTCGTGCCGACGCCGCCGGGACAGGCTTCACGCCGGTCCCGCAGCGCCTGCCGCAACGCGTCGTCAGGCCACAGTGCGATGAACAGGCGGGCCATGCCCGGTTGCGCAGTGCGGGGTGCGATCTACATCGTCACGAGCTCAGCTCTCCGACTCGCCCTCTTCCGCCGCGCCTTCCTTCGGCTCCGGCGCGCGCACCAGCGTCACCGGCACCGGGCTGTGTTGCAGCATCGCCAGCGCCACCGAGCCGCTGCCGCTGCCGGCGCCGCGGGCGCCCATCACGACGGCGTCGCAGCCGTAGTTCTCGAGCAGCTCGACCAGCACCGTGGCCGGCTCCCCGCCCGCCACTTCGCTCTCGTAGGAAAGCCCGGCGTCTTCCAGCAGGGCTTCGGCAGGCCGCAACAGCTCGGCACCGGCCTCGCTGCGCACATGCTCGATGACCTCGGCGTCGTGCGCCACCACCATCTCGTACAGCGAAGCCGGCTCCTGCACATTGGCCAGCACGAACTCGGCCTGCAGGCCTTCGCGCGCCAGTTGCAGGGCGTAGCCCACGGCAGCCAGCGCGGCCGCCGAGCCGTCGACGGGCAACAGAATCTTCATGCGCATACTCCCGCTCAGTCTGGAAAGCCCGAGGTTACGCTGCCACCGCGGTGCTGGCGAGCCTGCGACAGCCGGGCTTGACCACGATCAAGCCGTCGCGCACGCCGCCGGCGCCGGGTCCACAATGCAGGGCAAGACTGTCCAGCCGCCCCATCATGATCCGCTGCTTGTTACCCGTGACCTGTGCCCTGGCGCTGCTGCTGGCTTGCGGCACACTGGCCGCTGCTCCCGGCGACCAGGCCGTCAAACCGCTGCCCCCGTCGGCCCGGATCAGCGACGACAAGACCCGTGTGCGCACGACGTCCTTGCCGGCACGCGGCCTTTTCGTCGGTGACCAGCTCACCGAGAGTGCGCGCGCGCGGCTCACCGAGTTGATCGTCGAAGCGCGCGATCTGCGGGTGGAGGTGGCGCTGGTGGTGCCCACCGGCCCGTGGCAGATCGACGGCAGCGGCCAGGGCGAGCGCGACATGACGCCGGCCCGGTTGCAGGCGGTGCGCCGCTTCCTGACCCAGCGCGGCGTCGACCCCAAGCGCATCTTCGTCGAGAGCCGCATCGATGCCAGCATCAAGGAGCCGCAGCTCACCGTGCAGCTGGCCGGGCAAACAGGCGGCGATTGAGAGCCTGCGAAGATGTGCGCCGCGCCCGCGTGAGGGCCCGGAACCGGGGTCATGGCGCCGGCTTCGGCCACCGCGCTCGGGCCGTCAATACCGGCCGGTGATGCCAGCCACGCGCAGGTAGAGCGCCGCCGCCCAGGCCACCAGCGCGCGCTGCGGCCAGCCGCGCCAGCCGGCGCGCACGGGTATCTTGGTGACTTCGACGGAGGCCGCGAAGGCGACATCGAAACGCGCGGCCAGTGCGCGCGCGAACTCGGCGTCGCGCACCACCACGTTGGCCTCCAGGTTGAGCAGCAGCGACAGCGGGTCGATGTTGGAGCTGCCCACGGTGGCCCAGTCGTCGTCGATCACCGCCACCTTGGCGTGCAGGAAGGCCGGCATGTATTCGTAGATGCGCACGCCGGCGACGCGCAGCTGCTCGTAGAGCACCTGCGCCGCCAGCCCGGCAAAGCGGTAGTCGATCTTGCCCTGCAGCAGCAGGCGCACGCGCACGCCGCGGCGTGCCGCGCGGCGCAGCGCGCGGCGGAAGGCTTGCCCGGGGTAGAAGTAGGGCACGGCGATGTCCACGCGCGTGCGCGCATGGCGGATGGCCTCGACGTAGCTGCGCTCGATGGCACGGCGCTGGCGCAGGTTGTCGCGTACGACGAAGGCGGCACGCATCGGCGCCTGGCTCGCGACTTCAGGCTCCGCGGTCGCGCCGCGCAGTTCGCGCAGCACCGACATCGCCCTTTTCGCCGGCCGCATGCTGCGCGCGATCGCGCGCACCTCG
Organism: Rubrivivax sp.; assembly: GCA_030680415.1. Taxonomy (GTDB): domain Bacteria; phylum Pseudomonadota; class Gammaproteobacteria; order Burkholderiales; family Burkholderiaceae_C; genus Rubrivivax. The sequence goes on along the minus strand of JAUXVE010000071.1, from coordinate 34,324 downwards.
TCGCGCCAGCTGCGCCACAGGTGCGCGCGGGCCCACATCGCGCGCGCGGTGGCGTGCACCGAAGCCACCAGCGGCCCGCGGATCGCCACCGCGAAGTCCAGCCGCGGTCCGTCGAACCAGCCGTGGTTCATGTCGTGGCGGTCGTCGATGATGTTGATGCCACCGACGAAGGCCACTTGCTCGTCGCACACGCACAACTTCTGGTGCAGCCGACGCAACTGGCCCGGCTGCAGCCACGCATACCAGCGGTCGAGCGGGCGGAACACCTGCAGCCGCACGCCGCTGCCGGCGAACAGGCGGCGCACGCGGCCCAGGGTGGTGATGCAGCCGAAGCCGTCCACCACCACGTGCACCGCCACGCCGCGCGCCGACGCGCGCTTCAGCGCGTCGGCGACGGCGCTGGCCGCGGCATCGTCGTCGAAGATGTAGGTCGCCAGCCAGACATCGCCGCCGGCGGCGTCGATCGCCTGGCACATGCGCGCAAACAGGGCGTCGCCGCCCTCCAGCAGTTCGACATGGTTGCCGCCGACGAAGCGCGGCGCCGGGACGCTGGTCCAGCTGCGCAGGCGCTCGAGGTCGACGCCGGGCATCGCGGCTCAGCTCAGCTCAGCTCGGCTCGAGCTCGGCGACCAGCGGCAGGTGGTCCGACATGCGCGCCCACGCCGTGCCGCGCGGCACCATCGTCGAGCGGCAGCTCAGGCCACGCAGGTAGAAGCGGTCGAGCGCGAACACCGGCGCCAGCGAAGGGAAGGTGGCTTTGTTCGTGCGCGGCCCGCCGGGCGCCGAGGCGCGCTGCAGCCCGAGCTGGCGCATCGGATCGTCCAGCCGTTCACCCCAGTCGTTGAAGTCGCCCGCCACCACCAGCATCTCACCGGCCGGCACCTCGGCTTCGATGAAGCTCGCCAGCCGCTGCACCTGGCGCACACGGCCGCGGTGTGCGAGGCCGAAATGCACCACCACCGCGTGCACCGTGACGCCGTTCCAGGCCACCGGCACGTGCAGCAGGCCGCGCTGCTCGAAGCGGTGGTCGCTGACGTCGTGGTGGCCGATGTCGCCGATCGGCCAGCGCGCCAGCAGCGCATTGCCGTGCTCACCCCAGCGCGTGACGGCGTTGGTGCGGTAGGCGACGTCATAACCCTCGGGGGCCAGGAACTCGGCCTGGCCCTCGGCCGGCCAGCCGAAGGAGGTACGCGCGAAACGCCGCGCCTCGCCGCTGTGCGACAGGCGCACCTCCTGCAGGAACACCAGGTCGGCGTCGAAGGCCTCCACCGCCAGCCCCAGGTTGTGGATCTCCAGCCGCTTGCGCGGGCCCATGCCGCGCACGCCCTTGTGGATGTTGTAGGTCGCCACGCGCAGCGTGCTGGCGCTGCCGGTGGGCGGCAGCAGGGTCGAGTTCCACGGGTTGAGTGCGTTCATGAGGCGGTGCCGGCCAGGCGCGGCAGTTGCAGGATGGCTTCGGTGTTGCTGGGCGAAAAGCAGGCCGCGGCCGCCTCGCACCAGGGCAGCCAACGGAAGTGCAGGTGTTCGCGCGGGTTCAGCACCACCGGCGTGCCGGCAGCCACCGTGAGGCCGAACACATGCTCGGTGTTGTGCGTGACGTCCGGGGCGTAGCGGTGGCGCCAGACGGGGTAGATCTCGTAGACGTTGGCCAGTCCCCAGTCGCGCAGCGTGCCGCCGCGGATGCCGGTCTCTTCCAGCACCTCGCGGCGCGCGGTCTCGGCCAGTGGCTCGCCGGGCGTGTCCAGTGAGCCGGTCACGCTCTGCCAGTAGCCGGGCTTGTCGGCACGTTCGATGAGCAGCACGTCCAGCGCCGGGGTGTGGACGACCACCAGCACCGAGCGCGGAATCTTGTTGCGGCGCGGCTCAGACACCGCTGACCACGGCGTCCAGGGCGTCGATGAGGACGGCCGAAACGCCTCGGAGTGATTCGACCGGCTGCCTCAGCACCGCATGCGGCAACGCCGCCGTGAGGTGCGGCGCCAGGTACAGGCGTTCGCCCTTCACGAGCACCGACTGGGCGAGGCGGCGCGGGGCCTTCGACACCGCCGCTGCGCGCGTCAGGGGCATGGCAAGGCGCGTCGAATATTCGCGCAACTGGTCGCTCTGCAGCACGACGAAGTATGGGAACGCACCACGCTGGGCGACATTCGGATTGTCGTAGACGTCGAACTGCGCCACACCCGTTCACCAGGCGCGAAACTCTTCGCCGGGGATACCGTATTTCTCGACCAGGCCGTTTTGCAGGTCGACCCAGTCCTTGTATTGCTCGTAGAAAGCAAGCCCCGGATCACCGCCCTGGGCAGCGGGCGGGGCCGCCGCCACCAGGGCGTCGTACTGGGCCGCAGACAGCAGCACGCTGTGCCGGCGACCCGACTTCTCTATCGTCACCGGCTCGCGCTGGCAATGTTCCAGCATCTGCCCGAGTCGGTTCTTGGCCTCGGTGGCGGTCACATGCATGGCTGCGCTCCAGGATTGATATTGGCCATTTTAGCCAATACCTTCAGCGCGCAGGGGTCGGGGCACGCAACGGCTGTCTCACAACGCGGGCGACGGGTTGCGCAAGCGGATGTGCAGATCGCGCAGCTGTGCCTCGTCGACCAGGCTCGGTGCGCCCGTCAGCAGACATTGCGCGCGCTGGGTCTTGGGGAAGGCGATGACGTCGCGGATGCTCTCGGCGCCGGCCATCAGCGTGGCGATGCGGTCCAGACCGAAGGCCAGGCCGCCGTGCGGCGGCGCGCCGTACTTCAGCGCGTCGAGCAGGAAGCCGAACTTGAGCTGCGCGTCCTCGGGGCCGATCTTGAGCGCGCTGAAGACCTTGCTCTGCACCTCGGCGCGGTGGATACGCACCGAGCCGCCGCCGATTTCCCAGCCGTTGAGCACCATGTCGTAGGCCTTGGCCACGCAGCGGCCGGGGTCGGTGTCCATGAAGTCCTCGTGGCCGTCCTTGGGCGCCGTGAAGGGGTGGTGCACCGCGTTCCAGCGCTGCGACTCCTCGTCGTATTCGAACATCGGGAAGTCCACCACCCACAGCGGCGCCCACTTGTCGTCGAACAGACCGTGCTGGCGCCCGAACTCGCTGTGCCCCACCTTCAGGCGCAGCGCACCGAGCGCGTCGTTGACGATCTTGGCTTTGTCGGCACCGAAGAAGAGCAGGTCGCCGTTGCGCGCACCGGTGCGCGCGATGATCTGGCGAATAGCGGCGTCGTGCAGGTTCTTCACCACCGGGCTCTGCAGCCCTTCACGGCCCTTGGCGGCGTCGTTGACCTTGATCCAGGCCAGGCCCCTGGCGCCGTAGATCTTGACGAACTCGGCGTAGCCGTCGATCTCGCCGCGGCTCATCTCGCCGCCGCCGGGGATGCGCAGGGCCGCCACGCGACCGCCCACGGCGTTGGCGGGACCCGAGAAGACCTTGAAGTCGACGTCCTTCATGACCTCGGTCAGTTCGGTGAACTCGAGCTTCACGCGCAGGTCGGGCTTGTCGGAGCCGTACCTGAACATCGCGTCGGTGTAGCTCAGTTGCGCATACGCCGGCAACTCGACGCCGAGCGCACGGCGGAACACGGCGCGGATCATGGCTTCGGTGACGGCGCGGATCTCGTCTTCGCCCAGGAACGAGGTCTCGATGTCGATCTGCGTGAACTCGGGCTGGCGGTCGGCGCGCAGGTCTTCGTCGCGGAAGCACTTGGTGATCTGGTAGTAGCGGTCGAAGCCGGCCACCATCAGCAGCTGCTTGAACAGCTGCGGGCTCTGCGGCAGCGCGAAGAAGTGGCCGTCGTGCACGCGGCTGGGTACCAGGTAGTCGCGCGCCCCTTCGGGCGTGCTCTTGGTGAGCATCGGCGTCTCGATGTCGATGAAGCCCTGCTCGTCGAGGAACTTGCGCACCTCGACGGCGATGCGGTAGCGCAGGCGCAGGTTCTTCTGCATCTCGGGCCGGCGCAGGTCGAGCACGCGATGCGTCAGGCGCACGGTTTCGCTGAGGTTCTCGTCGTCGAGCTGGAACGGCGGCGTGACGCTGGGGTTGAGCACCACCAGTTCGTGCGCCAGCACCTCGATCTTGCCGCTGCTGAGGTTGGTGTTTTCGGTGCCGGCCGGGCGCGCACGCACGCGCCCGGTGACCTGCAGGCAGAACTCGTTGCGCACGCCTTCGGCGACCAAGAACGTCTCGGCGCGGTCGGGGTCGCAGACGATCTGCACCAGGCCTTCGCGGTCCCGCAGGTCGATGAAGATCACGCCGCCGTGGTCGCGGCGGCGGTGGGCCCAGCCCATGAGGGTGACGGTCTGGTCCATCAGCGCTTCGCTGACCAGGCCACAGTAGGTGCTTCTCATGCTCTCACTCCAGACAGGATCGGTGGAATCATTCAAAAGGGGTCGGGCGCTCGTGCCGGCCCCGCATCAGGGCAGCGTCAGGGCTGGCCGGCCGCCGGGCCGCGCCAGCCCGCTCAATTTCGGGCCCGTGCCGGTGCGGTGTCGGGCGAAACGACGCCCATCGAGATGACGTATTTCAGCGCCTCGTCGACGCTCATCGCGAGCTCCAGCACGTCGGCGCGCGGCATCATCAGGAAGAAGCCCGAGGTCGGGTTGGGGGTCGTCGGCACGTAGACGCTGACGTATTCACCCGGCAGCCGTGCCGCCACCTCGCCGCCGGGCTTGCCGGTGACGAAGGCAATGGTCCAGGAACCGGCGCGCGGGTACTGCACCAGCACGGCCTCGCGGAAAGCGTTGCCGTTGCTCGAGAACAGCGTGTCCGAGACCTGCTTGACCGAGTTGTAGATCGACTTGACGATCGGGATGCGGCCCATCACCGCGTCCCACTGCCGGAACCACCACTGGCCGAAGATGTTGGTGACGAAGACGCCGGTCAGCAGCATGGCCACGCCGAGCACGAGCACGCCCAGCCCGGGCACGCGGCGCAGGGCCTCGACCTGTCCGCGCGCCGATTCGGGCAGCACCGCCTGTGTCGCCGACAGCAGTGCGGCGAAGACGCCGTCCAGCGCGCCCAGCAACCAGGACAGCACCCAGATCGTGATCGCCAGCGGCAGCCAGACCAGCAGCCCGGTGACGAGGTACTTCTTCACGCGCCGGCTTTGGGTGCGGCGGGCGCGGTCGCGGGCGCGGGCGCGGGCGCGGGCGCAGCCGCGGGCTTGGCGGCTTCGGCAGCGCTTGCCGGTGCGGCGGCAGCGGCCTTGTCGCCGGCAGCAGCGCCAGCCTTGCCGGTGTCGGCTGCGCCACCCTGGGCGGCGTCTTTCGCGCCGTCTGCCGCGCCTTCCTTGGCGGCTTCCTTGGCGCCGGTGTTGCCGCCGCGAAAATCGGTGACGTACCAGCCCGAACCCTTGAGCTGGAAGCCGGCCGCGGTGAGCTGCTTGACGAAGCTGGCAGCGCCGCAGGCCGGGCATACGGTCAGCACGTCGTCCGAGATCCTTTGCAACACGTCCTGGGCATGGCCGCAGGAGGCGCAGCGATAAGCGTAGATCGGCATGGCTTGAATGAAATTCCGGTGGCGACTGACCTGGATTCAAGTCGAGTCGGAGCTAAACCATTGATTAAAAAGGTGAAATTATAGGCCGCCCGGGCTTACCCGGATCAGCCCCACCAGCGCACGGCGGCCTGCGTGAGCAGCAGGCCGGCCACGAAACCCAGCGCCGCCCACAGCACGGCCTGCAGCAGCCGGTTGGTGCGGCGCTGCTCGGCCAGCAGCGCCAGCAGCGCCGCCGACTCCCGTGGTGCCGCCTGCCGCTGCAGCGCGCGGTGCAGCAGCCGCGGCAGTTCCGGCAGCAACTGGGCGTAGCGCGGGGCCTCGTTCCTGATCCGCCCTAGCAGGCCGCGCCAGCCGATCTGTTCGTTCATCCAGCGTTCCAGGAAGGGCTTGGCGGTGACCCACAGGTCCAGCTCGGGGTCGAGCTGGCGGCCCAGGCCCTCGATGTTGAGCAGCGTCTTCTGCAGCAGCACCAGTTGCGGCTGGATCTCGACGTTGAAACGGCGCGAGGCCTGGAACAGCCGCAGCAGCACCTGGCCCAGCGAGATCTCCTTCAGCGGGCGGTCGAAGTTCTGCTCGCAGACGGCGCGGATGGCGCCTTCCAGCGCATCGATGCGCGTGTCCGGCGGCACCCAGCCGCTCTCCACGTGCAACTCGGCGACACGCTTGTAGTCACGCTGGAAAAAGGCGATGAAGTTGTAGGCCAGGTATTCCTTGTCGTTGTCGGTGAGCGTGCCGACGATGCCGAAATCGAGCGCGATATAGCGGCCGAAGGTGCGCGGGTCCAGGCTGACCTGGATGTTCCCCGGGTGCATGTCGGCGTGGAAGAAGCCGTCCCGAAAGACCTGCGTGCAGAAGGTCGTGACGCCGTCGCGCGCCAGTTTCTTGAAGTCGACACCGGCTTCGCGCAGACGGTCGATCTGGTTGATCGGCACGCCGTGCATGCGCTGCATGACGATGACGCCGGAGGTGCACAGCTCCCACACCATCTCGGGCACCAGCACGAGGTCCAGGCCGTCCATGTTGCGGCGCAGCTGGGCGGCGTTGGCGGCCTCGCGAACGAGATCCAGTTCGTCGTGCAGGTAGCCTTCGAATTCGGCCACCACCTCGCGCGGCTTGAGGCGCTTGCCGTCGGCCGACAGCCGCTCGACCCAGCGCGCCAGCAGGTGCAGCAGTGCCAGGTCGTGGTCGATGACATCCAGCATGCCCGGGCGCAACACCTTCACGGCCACCTCGCGGCCGTCCTTGAGCACCGCAAAGTGCACCTGCGCGATGGAGGCGCTGGCCACCGGCTCGGTGTCGAAGCTGGCGAACACGGCATCGATGGGCCGCCCGAAGGCCTCTTCGACCAGCGCTCGCGCCGTCGCCGCCGGGAACGGCGGCACGTTGTCCTGCAGCCGCGCCAGTTCGTCGGCCACGTCCAGCGGGATGAGGTCGCGCCGGGTCGACAGCACCTGCCCGAACTTGACGAAGATCGGGCCCAGCCGCTCCAGCCCCTGGCGCAGCCGCTCGCCACGCGGCGCATCCAGGCGGCGCCCGATGGTGACCACGCGCACCAGTGCGCGCACCCAGCGCTGACGGAAGGCCGACAGGGCCACCTCGTCCAGGCCGAAGCGCAGGACGGTGATGACGATGAAGACCAGGCGTCCGAACTGTCTCAATGGAGCCCCCCGCCCGCCGAGTACGGCGGACGGCCCCCCGAGGGGGCGCGGGCCGGCTTGGGAGCGGCCCGGCGCTCGGCCCGAAGCACCGGGCGAATCATCGTGCCCGGCGCGAGCGCAGCCGCTCGGCGAGCTCGGCGGTGGTCCTGATCGCCGTGCGCATGCCGCTGGCGATGGTGCGCCCCACCTGGTGCAGCTGTTGCGCGACGACCGGGCCGAACAGGCGCTCGAGGTCGGCAGCGACGTCCCAGCGCACGTTCTGGAGCAGCCAGTTCACGTCACCCGCCAGCTGCGCGTCGCCGTCGATCTGCACCGGCGGCGGCTCGCCACCAAGCAAATGCGCCAGCAGCAGAGCCGGGTTGGCGGCATCGATCTGCACCGCCAGGTCGGGCGCGTCCACGCCCTGCGCGCCGCACCAGTCCAGCAGCCCGGCGGGAGTGACGCGCCAGGCCAGTGCGGGCGGCGGCGGCAACAGGCGGGGCCAGCCCGTCAGCGTCAGCGCAAGCGTGCGGCCGGCGTGCACCCGCAGGCGCTCGCCGGCCACCGGCTCGCCCCCGAGCACGTGGTTGATGACCAGCGTGAGCCGCTCTGCGACCGCCGGCGCCAGCATGTCGTGAAGACTTCGAAGCATCGTGCGATTGTAGGCAGCGACCCCGGCCCGGCGCTCGGCGCCGGGCCGGGGCGCCCGCTCGACCTGGGCCACAATCCGCCGCTCGCCATGCCCACCGTCCTGCTCACCGGCGCCGCCGGCTACATCGGCTCGCACACCTGGCTGGCGCTGCTGGCCGCGGGTTACCACGTCGTCGGTGTCGACGACTTCTCCAACAGTTCGCCCGAGGTGCTGAACCGGCTGCGCGAGCTGTCGGGGCAGGCACCGGTGTTCGAACGCATCAACGTCTGCCAGGAAGCCGCGCTCGAAGCGCTGTTCCAGCGCCACCGCATCGACGCCGCGGTGCACTTCGCCGCGTTCAAGGCGGTGGGCGAGTCCGCGGCGCGGCCGCTGGACTATTACGCCAACAACCTGGGCGGCTTGCTCGGCGTGTGCCGCACGATGCAGCGCCATGGCGTCAGGCGCTTCGTCTTCAGCTCCAGCGCCACCGTCTACGGCCAGCCCGAGCGGCTGCCGATCGGCGAGGATGCGCGTGTCGAGGCCGTCAACCCCTACGGCCAGACCAAGCTGATGGGCGAGCAGATCCTGCGCGATCTCGGCGCCGCCGACACCGGCTGGCAGACCGCCTGCCTGCGCTACTTCAACCCGGTGGGCGCACACGAAAGCGGCCGCATCGGCGAAGACCCGCGCGGCACGCCGAACAACCTGATGCCCTACGTAGCCCAGGTGGCCGCGGGGCGGCTGGAACGGCTGCGTGTGTTCGGCCAGGACTACGACACGCCCGACGGCACCGGCGTGCGCGACTACATCCACGTCTCGGACCTGGCGGCGGGCCATGTCGCGGCGCTGCGCCGCTTGTTCGACCATGCCGGCTCGTTCACCGTCAACCTGGGCACAGGGCGTGGCCACAGCGTGCTCGAGGTGGTGGCGGCCTACGCCGCGGCGAGCGGGCGTGCGGTGCCCTACGAAGTGGTGCCGCGCCGCCCCGGCGACGTGGCCGCCTGCTGGGCCGACCCGAAGCGGGCGCAGGAGCTGCTGGGCTGGCGCGCCGTGCACGACCTGGCGCGCATGTGCGCCGACAGCTGGCGCTGGCAATCGATGAACCCGCGGGGATACGACGCATGAACGACATCCAGGTGCAGCCGGTGATCATGGCCGGCGGCTCGGGCACGCGGCTGTGGCCGCTGTCGAGGGCCGGCTTCCCGAAGCAGTTCCTGGTGCTGTCGGGCCACACCAGCCTGTTCCAGCAGGCCGCGGCGCGGCTGCATGGGCTGGCCGGCCTGGGCTTCGAGCTGCGCCCGACGCTGGTGGTGGGCAACGAGGAACACCGCTTCCTGGTGCTCGACCAGTTGCGCGAGATCAGCAACGAGCCGGCCGCGGTGCTGCTGGAACCGGTGGGCCGCAATACCGCGCCGGCGGTGACGCTGGCCGCATTGCAGGCGGTGGCGAACGGCGCGGACCCGGTGCTGGTGGTGACCCCCGCCGACCAGACGGTGACCGACGATGCGGCCTTCGCCGCCGCGCTCGCGCGTGCCGTGCGTGCGGCAGCCGACGGTGCCATCGTGATCCTCGGCGTCACCCCCGACCGCCCGGAGACCGGCTACGGCTACATCCGCGCCGATGGCCTGCGCGTGGCGCAGTTCGTCGAGAAGCCCAGCCTCGCCACCGCCGAGCAGTACCTGGCCGGCGGCGGCTACTACTGGAACGCGGGCATGTTCGTGCTGCGCGCGTCGGCCTGGCTGGCCGCCCTCGAGCGTTTCCGGCCCGACATCCTGCTTGGCTGCCGCGCCGCCTGGGCCGCACGCAGCAGCGACGCCAGCTTCGTACGCCCCGGCAAGGCCGAATTCGCTGCCGTGCCCGGCGAGTCGGTGGACTACGCGGTGATGGAACAGTGCCCCGGGGTGCTGGACATCCGCATGGAACCGCTGGCTGCCGGCTGGAACGACCTCGGCGCCTGGGAGGCGGTGTGGCAGGTGGCGCCGAAAGACGCGCACGGCAACGCGTCGACGGGCGATGCCATCGTCAACGACAGCCACAACACGCTGGTGCACGCCACCAGCCGCCTGGTCGGCGTGGTGGGCGTCGACGACCTGGTCGTGGTGGAGACCCCCGACGCCGTGCTGGTGGCGCGCCGCGAGAAGAGCCAGGATGTGAAGAACATCGTGGCGCAACTCGGCCGCGAGCAGCGCGGCGAGCAGGTGCTGCACCGGCTGGTGCACCGCCCCTGGGGCTGGTACGACAGCATCGACCAGGGCCCGCGCCACCAGGTCAAGCGCATCATGGTCAAGCCCGGTGCCAGCTTGAGCCTGCAGATGCACCACCACCGCGCCGAGCACTGGATCGTCGTCAAGGGCACGGCCGAGGTGACGGTGGGCGAGCAGGTCATCCTGCTGGCCGAGAACCAGAGCACCTACATCCCGCTGGGCTCCAAGCACCGCCTGCGCAACCCGGGCAAGGTGCCGCTGGAAATCATCGAGGTGCAGTCGGGCAGCTACCTCGGCGAAGACGATATCGTGCGCTTCGAAGACACCTATGGCCGATCATGAGCCCCCAGGCTGCGGCGCTGCGCGCCTTCGCCACCTCCCAAGGGGGCTCCTGCAGCGGCCCGGCGAAGCCGGTTCCGCGCAGGGCCTTGGCCAAACCAAAACACTGACACCATGACCTTGCTCGTCACCGGCGGCGCCGGCTTCATCGGCAGCAACTTCGTCCTCGACTGGCTCGCGCAAAGCGACGAGCCGGTGGTCGACCTCGACGCCCTCACCTACGCCGGCAACCTGCAGAACCTGGCCTCGCTGGAGGGCGACGCGCGACACGTCTTCGTGCACGGCGACATCGGCGACCGTGCCCTGCTCGACCGCCTGCTGGCCGAACACCGGCCGCGCGCGGTGCTGCACTTCGCGGCCGAGAGCCATGTCGACCGCAGCATCCACGGCCCGGGCGCGTTCATCAAGACCAACATCGAAGGCACCTTCACGTTGCTGGAGGCCACGCGCGCCTACTGGAGCACGCTGCAAGGCGATGCCAAGGCGGCCTTGCGCTTCCACCACGTCAGCACCGACGAGGTCTACGGCAGCCTGACGCCCGACGCGCCGGCCTTCACCGAAAGCCATCCCTACGCGCCCAACAGCCCCTACAGCGCCAGCAAGGCCGCCAGCGACCACCTCGTGCGCGCCTGGCACCACACCTACGGCTTACCGGTGCTCACCACCAACTGCAGCAACAACTACGGGCCCTTTCACTTCCCGGAGAAGCTGATTCCGCTGATGATCGTCAACGCGCTGGCGGGCAAGCCGCTGCCGATCTACGGCGACGGCCTGCAGGTGCGCGACTGGCTCTACGTGGGCGACCACTGCAGCGCCATCCGCGCCGTGCTGGCGCGCGGCCAAGTCGGTGAGGTCTACAACATCGGCGGCTGGAACGAGATGCCCAACCGCGACATCGTGCATACCGTGTGCGCGCTGCTCGACGAATTGCGGCCCAGCTCCGAAGGCCCCTACGCGCGACTCATCACGCACGTCAAGGACCGGCCCGGCCACGACCGCCGCTATGCCATCGACGCGCGCAAGATCGAGCGCGAACTCGGCTGGCGCCCGGCCGAGACCTTCGCCAGCGGCATCCGCAAGACCGTGATGTGGTACCTGGACCATGCCGACTGGGTGGCCAACGTGCAAAGCGGCGGCTACCGCGACTGGCTGGCCACGAACTACACAGCGCGTTGACCATGAAGATCCTGCTGCTGGGATGCAAGGGCCAGGTCGGCTGGGAGTTGCAGCGTTCGCTGGCGCCGCTGGGCGAACTGGTGGCCTGCGATTTCGACACACCGGGTGAACTGAAGGCCGACTTCGCCGACGTCGCCTCTCTGGCCGCGCTGGTGCGGCGCGTGCAGCCGCAGCTGATCGTCAACTCGGCGGCGCACACCGCCGTCGACAAGGCCGAGAGCGAGCCCGACCTGGCACGTGCCATCAACGCCACCGCGCCGGGTCTCGTCGCGCGCGAAGCCGCCGCCATGGGCGCGCTGCTGGTGCACTACAGCACCGACTATGTCTTCGACGGCAGCGGCGACACGCCGCGCAGCGAAGACGCGCCCACCGGGCCCCTGAGCGTCTACGGCCGCACCAAGCTCGAAGGCGAGGAACTCATCCGTGCCAGCGGCTGCCGCCACCTCATCCTGCGCACGAGCTGGGTCTATGCCGCACGCGGCGGCAACTTCGCCCGCACCATGGTGCGCCTGGCCGCCGAACGCGAAACGCTGAACGTCATCAGCGACCAGGTCGGTGCGCCCACCGGCGCCGATCTGCTGGCCGACGTGAGCGCGCACGCGGTGCGCGGCGTGCTGGCCGAGCCGGCGCTGTCCGGCACCTACCACTGCGTGGCCAGCGGCGAGACGAACTGGTTCGACTACGCGCGCTTCGTCGTCGAATGGGCACGTGCCAACGGCCAGCCGATCCGTGTCGCGCCCGCCGCCATCCACCCGATTCCGACCAGCGCCTACCCGACACCGGCACGGCGCCCGCTCAATTCGCGGCTGGCCACGCACAAGCTGCAGCAGGCCTTCGGCCTGACGCTGCCGCATTGGCAGACCGGGGTCGAGCGCATGCTCATCGAAGTACTGAACCGCTGAAAGATCCACGATGAAACGCAAAGGCATCATCCTCGCCGGCGGCTCCGGCACGCGGCTGCACCCGGCCACGCTGGCACTGAGCAAGCAGCTGCTGCCGGTGTACGACAAGCCGATGATCTACTACCCCTTGAGCGCGCTCATGCTCGCCGGCATGCGCGAAGTGCTGGTGATCAGCACGCCGCAGGACACACCGCGCTTCCAGGCGCTGCTCGGCGACGGCAGCCGCTGGGGCATGCAGCTCAGCTACTGCGTGCAGCCCAGCCCCGACGGCCTGGCGCAGGCCTTCATCCTGGGCCGCAGCTTCGTCGGCGGTGGCCCCAGCGCGCTGGTGCTGGGCGACAACATCTTCTACGGCCACGACTTCGCGCAGCTGCTGGCGCGCGCCCACGGCCGCGACACCGGCGCCAGCGTGTTCGCCTACCATGTGCAGGATCCTGAACGTTATGGCGTGGTCGCCTTCGACGACCACAAGCGCGCCCTGAGCATCGAGGAAAAACCCAAGGCGCCGACGAGCAACTACGCGGTGACGGGCCTGTACTTCTACGACGAGCAGGTGTGCGAGATCGCTGCCGGCATCAAGCCCAGCGCGCGCGGCGAACTCGAGATCACCGAGGTCAATGCCCAGTACCTGCGGCAGGGCCGGCTCAACGTCGAGATCATGGGCCGCGGCTACGCCTGGCTCGACACCGGCACCCACGACAGCCTGCTGGAGGCCGGCCAGTTCATCGCCACCATCGAAAAGCGCCAGGGCCTGAAGGTGGCCTGCCCGGAGGAGATCGCCTACCGCGCCGGCTGGATCGACGCCGGGCAGCTGGAGGCGCTGGCGGCCCCGATGCTGAAGAACAGCTACGGCCAGTACCTGATGCAGGTGCTGCGCGAGCGAGCGTTCTGATGAAGCTGGTTGCGACGGGCCTGCCGGGTGTCGTGGTCGTCGAACCCGCCGTCTTTGCCGACGACCGCGGCTGGTTCATGGAAAGCTTCAACGAGGCGCGATTCGAAACTGCGCTGGCCGCGATGGGCCTGCCCGTGCCGCCCCGCTTCGTGCAGGACAACCATTCGTGCAGCAAGGCCGGCGTGCTGCGCGGGCTGCATTACCAGCTGCCGCCGCACGCGCAGGGCAAGCTGGTGCGCGTGGTGCAGGGAGCGGCCTACGACGTGGCGGTGGACATCCGACCCAGCTCGCCCACCTTCGGGCGCTGGGAGGGCGTCGAACTGAGTGCCGCCAACCGGCGCCAGCTGTGGATCCCCGAGGGCTTTGCGCACGGCTTCCTGGCGCTGCAGGACGAGACGCACTTTCTCTACAAGACCACCGACATCTACGCCCGCGACTGCGAACGCAGCATCCGCTGGGACGACCCGGCGATCGGCATCACCTGGCCGCTGCCACCGGGCCTGGGCGCGCCGCTGGTGGCGCCCAAGGATGCCGCAGCACCGCTGCTGGCGGTGGCCGACTTGCCGGGCTGAGGGTGGCGGCAGCGCCCCTCCTGGTCAGACCACTGCCGCTCGCCCCACGCCCTGGTACTCGATGCCGTGCATGCGCATCAGCGCCGGGTCGTAGATGTTGCGGCCGTCGAAGATCAGCGGCTGCTTCAGCGCCGCCTTGATGGCGTCGAAGTCGGGGTTGCGGAATTCCTTCCACTCGGTGACCACCACCAGTGCATCGGCGCCTTCCAGCGCCTCGGCCTGACTGGCCGCGAAGTGCAGGCCCGGCGTGCCGGCCAGCACACGCTGCGCCTCGGGCATGGCCACCGGATCGTAGGCCTGCAGCACGGCGCCGCGGCGCGCCAGTTCGGCCACGATGACGCGGCTGGGCGCCTCGCGCATGTCGTCGGTGTTGGGCTTGAAGGCCAGACCCCACAGCGCGAAGCGCCGGCCTGCCAGGTCGGGCCCGAAACGCGCCGTGATCTTGTCCACCAGCACCAGCTTCTGCCGCTCGTTGGCCGCCTCCACGGCGCCCAGCACCTGCAACGGCATGCCGTTGGCCTGGCCGGCGTGGATCAACGCCTTCACGTCCTTGGGGAAGCAGCTGCCGCCGTAGCCGGTGCCGGCATAGAGGAAGTGGGTGCCGATGCGCGGGTCGCTGCCGATGCCCATGCGCACCTGCTCGATGTCGGCCCCCACGCGCTCGGCCAGCAGCGCCAGTTCGTTCATGAAGCTGATGCGCGTGGCCAGCATCGCGTTGGCAGCGTACTTGGTGAACTCGGCGCTGCGCACGTCCATCAGCTGCAGCCGGTCGCGGTTGCGCATGAAGGGCTGGTACAGCGCGCGCATGAGCAGGATCGCGCGTTCGTCGTCGGCACCGACGATGATGCGGTCGGGCCGCATGCAGTCTTCCACGGCCGCGCCTTCCTTCAGGAATTCGGGGTTGGAGACGACGGCGAATTCCATCTCCAGCCCGCGCTCGCGCAGCGCCCCGGTCACCGTCTGGCGCACGCGGTCGGCGGTGCCCACCGGCACCGTGCTCTTGTCGACGATGACCTTGTAGTCGGTCATGTGGCGGCCGATGCTGGCGGCCGCGGCCAGCACGTACTGCATGTCGGCCGAGCCGTCTTCGTCGGGCGGCGTGCCGACGCCGATGAACTGGATCGTGCCGTGCCCCACCGCGGCAGGCACGTCGGTGGTGAACTGCAGCCGCCCGGCGGCGGCGTTGCGCTGCACGATGGCTTCGAGCCCCGGCTCGTGGATGGGCATGCCGCCGTCGTTGAGCATGCGGATCTTGCGTTCGTCGACGTCCAGGCACACCACGTGGTTGCCCATTTCCGACAGGCAGGCGCCTGTGACAAGACCGACATAACCGGTGCCGACGACGGTGACTTTCATGCTGAGGCCCACCCGGGGAAGAGAACGTCGAAGATTCTCACACCGCGCCACGGCACAGCCGTGACGGCGGGCGCAGGACAAGGGGCGCAGTCGTGACGGAGTGGCAGCTTCAATGCCCGCTCACGAGTCCGGGCCCATGCCCGGACCGCTCTCAGCCCGGCAAGCCTTCGGCCACGAAGTGCGGATTCTCGAAACCGGGTTTGCCGTAGCGCAGGGCCTCGCCGCCCAGCGTCGTCACGCGCCCGCCGCTGGCCAGCAGCACCGCGTGCCCGGCGGCAATGTCCCACTCCATGGTGCGGCCCAGCCGGGGGTAGAGGTCGGCCTCGCCGGCGGCCAGCAGGCACAGCTTCAGCGACGAACCGGCATGCACCAGTGTCGCCACGTGCCGCCCAGCCAGGAACTTGTCGAGCGCGGCGGCGTCGCCGTGCGAGCGGCTGGCCACGACGGTGAGCCCGGCCTGCGGCGCGGCGCGGCAGTGGATGCTTTGCCGCACACCAGCCTGCTCGGCCAGGGCGCCAATGCCCGCGGCGCCGGCAAACAGGCGCCCAATGGCCGGCGCCAGCACCACCCCCAGCACCGGCACGCCGTCGTCGACGAGGGCGATGTTCACCGTGAACTCGCCGTTGCGGCTGGCGAATTCCCGGGTGCCGTCCAGCGGGTCGACGAGCCAGAAGCGTCGCCCCACGGTGGGCACCTGGCCGGCGGCCACCGCCTCTTCGGCGACGATGGGGATGTCGGGCGTCAAGGCCCGCAGGCGTTGCACGATGACAGCCTCGGCGCGTTCGTCGGCCAAGGTCACGGGCGAGGCGTCGCTCTTGCCGCGCACGGCAAAGTCGGTGGCGTACACCGACATCACCACCTCGCCCGCCTCACGTGCGATGTCGATGATGGCCTCGCGCCAGTCACCCAGCGGCAGCGTGTCGGTGTTCAATCAGGGTCCTTCGCGCTTGTGGCACGGCCGATTCGCTTGCCCGCCGGCGCCCACAGTACACGCAGCGGCCAGCAGCAATGCCCCCACGAACCAGATCGGGGGCTCACTTGAGCCCCGTGTCCTTGTTCGTGTCGGTGCCGGTGACGCCCCCACTGGCGGGCGCTGCCGCGGCCGCGGGCGCCGACGCCGCGAGTTCGGCGAACTTGCCCACGTATTCGATCCTCGCTGCGGCGCGCAGACCCTTCATGTCTTCTTCGATGAGCTTGCGCTTGCGGTCGTTCAGCAGGTATTGCTCGATGGCCGGGCGGGCCTGTTCCTCCGACACCGGCTGGCGGCGCGAGCCGGCCAGCACCACCACCTGCACGCCGCTGGGCGCGGGCACCACGGCGGCCTGGCCGTCCTTCATGCGCGCAAACGCGTCCAGGCTGCTCAGCGGCAACTGCTCGGCGGCGCGCACGGCCTGGTTACCCGCGAACCTGTAGTCGTTGGCCTTGAGGTATTCGACGAACTCGTTGATGTTCTTGCTGGCGGCGAGCTGGTCGCGCAGCGCCTGCACCTGCTCGGGCCGGGCCTCGATGCCGATTTCCTGGATGCTGTAGATGCGGCGCTCGGCGAACAGTGCAGGCTTCTCGTCGTAGTATTTCTTGACCTCTTCGGGCGTGGGCTTGACGGCAGCTTCACCGATCTTCTCCACGTAGGCGCGCGCCAGCACCTCGCGGCGCGCGGCTTCGAGTTGCTGCACGACACGAGGGTCGCTGTCGAGCTTCAGGTCGTCGGCCTTCTGCACGGCCAGCTGTTGGTCGATCAGGCGTTCCAGGATCTGTCTGCCGGCGGCATCGGCCTGCTCGGGGCGCAGGTTGCGTTGTTGCTGCAGCACGAAGTTGACCTGCTGGACGGTGACTTCGTCCTTGTCGACCTTGGCCGCAGTCTGGCTGGCAGCCGTTTCCTTCCTGTCGCCGCAGCCCGCCAGCAGCACGGCCGCGGCCACGGCGGCAAGGGGGAGCCAGCGGCGCGCGGCAGAACCGGCTTGGATCATCGTCAGGTTCATGGGGGTGTCCTTGGGTCAACCGTGGGCCGCCGGCCGGCAGGAGCCGGGGTGGCCGCAGACCTTGTTCGAATCAAGGCCAGCACCGCTTGCCGAGCGCTGGGCAACGACGCCGGCAGTGTAACCGCCGGCTCTCGTGGATCGGCCCGGGATCGGGCCCTGAAGCGCGGTGCAGGGGCGAATGTCCTGGCCCATGGACCGACATCGGCGCTGCGAACGTCGCCATCGCCCTTGCCTTGCACCGGCCGGCGCAGGCGGCTGGGTACGATGTCGCTGCCGGACACGCCGGCGCGCACCGGCAGCGCTGCGTCCAAGCCCATGCCCGGCCACACCCGCACGGCGCTCCAGCGTCGAGGTGGAGGCACGGATTCAGGAGATCGACACCCGATGTACGCGTATTACGTTACCCGCCCGCTGACGGTGCACGCCCGCGGTCAGCGCAAGACCCTGCAGCCGGCCACCCAGGCGTCCGCCCCGGCAACCACCGAGGTCTACGTTGCCGCCCAGCGCGAAGTCGAATGCGTGCGTGCTGCCATCAAGGAGGCCTATCGGGTCGAGGCTCTCGACGGCACGCTGCGCCTGTTGCCGCCTGCCGCCTTGGCCCGGGCATCCGGGCTGCCGGTCACCTTGGGTGCCGGGGCTTACGCCGACCCGCTGGCCGAGGCAGCACCCGGCTGCCTGGCCACCCAGTTGCAGGCCCTGAAGGCAGCCCACCCCCATCGACAGCACTTTCGGCTGCTGCTCATCAATGCCTTTGGCTCGAATCTTGGCGACAACCTGGTCGGCATCGGCGCCTTTCGGCACGTGCTCGCCATGTTGCGCACGCACTTGCCGGAGGTCTCGGTCGATGTGCCGCTGGGCTGGCACAAGGATGACCGGCTGGCACGTCTGTTCCGTGGCATCGACGGCATCGATGCCCTGCTGACACAAGGGCCGACCCTGGCCGAACTCTCCCGCTACCAGGCCATGTTCGACACCAACACGATGCTGACACTGCCACGGTACGGCCAGATGCCGATGGTGGATTGGTACCTGTGGTGGATGGGGCTGGACCCGCAGACGGTGCCGGCCGGCGACAAGCGCAACGCGGTCGTGATTCCACCGGCGGCGCAGGCGTTCGTCACAGCACAGCTGCCCGCTTTCGACGGGCTGCGCATCCTCATCAATCCGAAGGCGTCGGTGGCGCTGCGCAGCATGCCCGATCCGGCAACGACGCGCCTGGTCGAGCAGCTGCTGGCAGCGTGGCCGCGGGCACAGTTGATCCTGACACAGCCGCTGGCGGTCGAACACCCGCGGGTGCTGAATCTGGCCGCAGCCATCGACAACGCAGACCGCCTTGCTGCGGTCGTTGCGCAGGTCAATGGCCTGATCGGTGTGGACACCTATACGCAGCACCTGGCCGACGCCACGTCCACGCCCGCGGTGACGCTGTTCACGTCGGTCGCGCCGGACCTGTACCCGTATTACCCGCTCGGCGAGCCGATGCTGCTGCCCGAAGCCCGGGACTTGCCGGCGTGGGGCAAGATGAAGGTCCCGCCTGCGGAGTGGGCGCACGTCTGCGCTGCCTATGGGGCTGCCTGGCAGAACCTGGACATGCGTGCCGTGCTGGATGCACTGCACCGCGCCATGGGCCGCAAAGCCAGCGCGGGCGATGGATTCCCTCCCCGACTGCCGTCCTTGCCGGCAACGCCGACGCCCCGCACGCGTTCGCTGACGCTGGGCGAGACCGTGCTCGAGGTGCCACGGCGCCAGCGTGACGACCCCATGGCGTCGCTGCTCGACCGGGCCATTGCCACCCTTGCCGAGCAGGTGCTGTGTGTGGGGGATACCGTGGTTCATCTCGGCGCTGGGGCGGGCGAGGCGGCGCTGGCTCTGGCACACCGGATCGGCCACCATGGCCGCCTGGTGGCGTTCGAGCCACGCCGCGAATTGCACCAGCTGCTGTGCGCCAACCTGGCCCGCGCCGGCATCCGCCACGCCGACACCCATGCCGTGATGCCCGAGGGAGAGGGCTGGGCCGTGCGCGACAGCAACCGACTGTGCATCGAAGACGAATACGCGCCGCTGCAACTCGCCAACTCGGCCGTGCCCGAGCAGGTGGTCTGCTGGCCGCTCGATGCGCTGAAGCTCGGTGCCTGCCGCCTGCTGGTCGTGTGCTCGCCGATGCCGCTGCTTTCGGTACTGGAGAGCGCTCGCGCGACACTGGAGCGCCTGCGCCCGGTGGTCCTGGCCGGCGTGCTGCCGATGCGTTCGGCCACGGCGATGGAGACCTTCTTTGCGGGCCTCGGCTACGGGACACGCATGCTGGGAGCTGCGTGACAGCAGCCAGCCGCACCAGGCCGCCCTGTATGGCATCCTGATGGCGGAACCGTCGGGAACCCCGACGAACAACAGCGATGCCCCATGAACCCAAAGAACCCGGTGATTTTCACGGTCGGTGCCAGCAAGGCGTTCCTGGCCCAGGCACAGGCGTCGGTGCCGGCGCAGGATTTCGCCGACTTCGAAGTGCTGGCGGTGCTCGACGGCGTTTCGGCCCCGGTGCAAGCGATCGACGATGCCTGCCGCGACGAACGCGTTCGGGTCATACGCGTGCCGATCCGGCTGCGCACCAGCAATGCACGCAGTGCGGGCTTGCTGGCGACCCGCGCGCCGCATCTGGCGCTGATTGATTCCGACGATGAGGGGGCTGTGCCAGCCGGTGCCGATGACGCCACACGAGGCCTGCCAGTTCGCGGCGGTGGGTCGGCGCCGAGGTCGCGCGAGCGCCGGACCTCGAGGGTGAGACCGGTGTGAGGGCAGACTGAAGGCGGTCCGCGCCAGCGGGACTATGCTTTGACAAGTTCCCACCTGTTTATCCGACGCCGCGGCCAGGTCCGGCGCGCCCAACATGACCCACCCCTCCACGCCAGAACGCCCGCACGCCGTGGTGCTGCCGCCCCACGAGCCGCTAACCGACTACTACGCCGACGAGCCCGAACGCCACCGCTTCGTGCGCCGCATCTTCGACGACACGGCGGCGGACTATGACCGCGTCGAGAAGGTGTTGGCCTTTGGCTCCGGTGCCTGGTACCGTGGCCGGGCCCTGCAACGCGCCAGGTTGAAGGCCGGCGCCCAGGTGCTGGACGTGGGCATCGGCACCGGGCTGGTGGCGCGGGAGGCGCTGAAGATCATCGGGCCGACGGGCAAGCTGGTGGGCGTGGACCCGAGCCCGGGCATGATGGACCAGGTCAAGCTGCCCGGCGTGCAGTTGCTGAGCGGCCGTGCCGAAGCCCTGCCTTGCGCCGACGCCAGCTTCGACTTCGTGAGCATGGGCTACGCGCTGCGCCACCTGGCCGACCTGTCGGCAGCGTTTGCCGAATTCCATCGCGTGCTGCGTCCGGGCGGCCGCCTGCTGGTGCTGGAAATCACCCGGCCGCAGGGCCGCCTGGCCACCCTGGCTCTCAAGACCTACATGCGCGCCGTGGTGCCGACCGTCGCCCGCGTCGTGGCCCGGCGGCACCAGACCTCGGAACTGTGGCGCTACTACTGGGACACCATCGAAGCCTGCGTGCCACCCGAAGCCGTGCTGGACGCGCTGCGCGCAGCGGGCTTTCGCCGCGTGCGGCGCTACGTCGAACTGGGCATCTTCTCGGAATACACGGCATTCAAGCCGGGCCAGGTGACCCAGGCCGCGAAGTAGGCCCGCCCTCGGAGCAGTCGCCTTCAGACCTGCGGCAGCGGGCCGATGTCAGCCCTCGAAGTACGCAACGTACTCCAGGCCCGTCTGGGCCAGACCGACGAGGTCGACATTGACCTTGTTGAAGTCCGTGTCGGCCGCGTACACGCCCAGGCCGGCCACCGTGAACGCGTGGCTGTCGAGCAGGCTGACGAATTCGGCCGCCTCGTCGTTCGAGGGCGCAGAGCCGATGACGTTGGTGTACAGGAGGTCCACGATCGCCCGGTGGCTGGCGCCTGCGCCGAGCCGGGCATCGATGGCCAGCTGCATCAGGGTCTCGTAGCTCATGCCGGCATCGATGTAGTAGAGGCCGATGCCTGCGTAGACCTCGTTGGACACCCAGTCCTTGCCGAACACCGCGCCCAGGATCTTGGCCACGGTGCCCGCGCCGCCATCGAGGTCCAGCGCCACGTTCACGTCGGCGAACTGCAGCCGCTCGATGCCGCTCAGCTGGTCCGTGCCCTCCACGGCCGTGGTGTCGGTGACGGTCCAGCCGGCGCCGCCTTTGGCAAGGGTGAAGCCGGCCCGCAGGCCGCCAAAGACAACGAGGTCCGTGCCGGCCGCGCCTTCGATCGAGTCATTGCCCGGCCCGCCCGTCAAGGTGTCGTTGCCCGCCAGGCCGTAGAGATGGGCCGCCAGCGGCGACTACAACAGCCTGAACGGCATCGTCAAGGTGTCGTTGCCCGCCAGGCCGTAGAGATGGTCATCACCCACGGTGCCTGTGAGCACGTCCGGGCCGCCGGTGCCGAACTGCACGGTGCCGGGCGCGGCAAGGGTGTAGGCCAGGCCGTTTTGACTCAGGCCGCCGAAGTCGATGCGAGCCGCGTTCTGCGCTGTGTGCGCAGCCAGCAACGCCAGTGCGGCCTGGGTCAGAGCGCCTCCGTCGAGCAGGGGCACATAGGTGGCCAGCTCGGCAGCACTCGGCGCGACGCCAAACACGTTCGTGTAGACCAGGCGAACGAAGTCGGTGTTGCCGTGCGAACCGGCCAGCTGGGCAAAGCGCTCCGACGCCACCGCCACGGCTGCAATCTGCTCATCGCTGGCGCCGTTGTCCAGCAGACTGAGGTATTGGCCGACCAGGACGCTGTCTTCCATGGCCTGGGCACCGAACAGGGCGCCCAGCAGTCTGGCCACGCTGCCGGCGTTGCCATCCAGGTCCAGCGCCAGCCGGGCGTCCGAGAACTGCAGCCGCTCGATGCCGGTGAGACCGTCATTGCCGTCGGCACCGACGTTGTCGATCACGCTCCAGCCGCCAGCGGTCTTGAGCACGCCGTAGGCCGCGCGTTGACCGCTGTAGACGGCGACGTCGATGCCCGCGCCGCCGTCCAGGTCGTCGTTGCCACCCAGGCCGGTGAGCGTGTCGTTGCCCGCCAGCCCCGCCATCGTGTCCCTGCCGACCGTGCCGGTCAGCTCATCGGCCTGCGCCGTGCCGGTCACCTCGTTCGCGACCGTCTCGAAGTTGTAGCTCGCGGTGCCGGCATAGTCGTTGCCGGCGAGGTCACGCACCGCCCCGGCAGCGATTTCGACTACGTAGCCCATGCCCGGAATCAGATCGAGCGTGGGGTCGATGGTCAGCGACCTGTCGGAGATGCTCAGATTCGCGCTGGTGGCAGCGTCGAAGGCCTCCACCACCTGGCCCGCAGCGGTCTTCAGCGTGATGTTGCCCGTACCCCGCCGCACCGCTTCGCTGAAAGTGACCACGATGTCGCTGCCGGGCGCGACACCGCTTGCCTCGTCGGCCGGGCTGAACGTGGCCACGGTCGGTGCCGTGGTGTCGCCTTCCAAGGACGGCCCGTAGATCGAATTCAAGCCGTAGTTGCCGCGCAGGCCGTCTTCGCCGTAGATCCAGCGCAGCGCCAGCAGGTCGTAGGCCTGGAACGTCGTCTTGTTCTCTCCCACCCAGATGTAGGACATCACCGTGTTGTCGGTGTTGTCCTCGTCTGCCGGCAGGAGGTATTGCCCGTCGAACGGGTGCCCCAGCCCCAGGGCATGGCCGATCTCGTGCAGCAGGATCTGGTAGCCGCTCGACCCCGCGGTGGGGTTGACATTGGTCAACTCAAACTCGGCGTTGTCCAGGTAGATGAACGCTTCGGCGGAATAGAGGGTCACGGTGCCATCGGAGGTGGACCAGCTCTCGCGCGTAGTCGCCAGCCCGGTCAATTTGTCTCCCGCGATGTCGCAGGCACCGAAGTGCAGATCCGCCTCGGCGCCCGACGGGGTGGCCACGAATACGATGCCGCAGACGCTCGACACGTAGTCCAGGATCTGCATTGCGGCCGCCTGTTGGACGGCATTGAACGCGGTCAAGACAGGCGCGGTCGCCTCTTCGATGACGCTGAGGTCGAAGGTGTAGTACAGCGTCGTGCGGGCGGGCAACAGGAAGTTCCAGTCGGCCATCTGCTCCAGCAGCGCGTCGGCGCGCAGGTCGCCAGAGTAGTGAACGGTCGTGAGGTCGGCGACTGTGGTCATGACTGAAGGATCCGGGTCTCGGTGAAACGCAACACGAGTGTCGATCGGCACCAGCGCCGGGGCTCGAACTAGTCGGCCGCGCTCGCCGCACGCGCAGCCGCGGCTTCCTGTGCCGCCTTGAGCTGGTCGAGCACCTGTGCCTGCTGCGCCTGGGCCTGCTTGACCTGCCTGGCCTGCATGGCACCGACCGCAGCCGCACCACCCACCACTTCGGCGCCACAGCCACTCAGCGCCAGCGCCGCGAGCAAACCCGCGAGGGTGGATGCGACGGTCCGGTTCAATGGCGGCGGTCGGGTCATGTTCATGTCGGCGTGTAAAGCGTTCATTTTGCCCGCGTTCTCCATGTCAACCCCAGCATTCGCGGGGTTCCGTTAC
The DNA here is from genome assembly GCA_030680415.1 of Rubrivivax sp. Taxonomy (GTDB): domain Bacteria; phylum Pseudomonadota; class Gammaproteobacteria; order Burkholderiales; family Burkholderiaceae_C; genus Rubrivivax. Next base: position 10,604 of record JAUXVE010000071.1, on the reverse strand, counting down.
GCGTGCGTCACCGTGAAGCTGCGGCAACGCCAAAAGATCACGGCAACAGGCCGTGCATCCGCAGCGAGGAGATGCGTCATGTGGATTCCCGAGTGGCTGTACGAACGCCTGCCCCTGCTGTACCTGGTCTGCGGCTGTGCATGTCTGTGGGGGCTCGGCGAGTCGTTCGCAGTCAAGCTGAGCGCGCTGCTGTTCTTTGCCGCCGCGGCGCTGACCTTCGGCATGCGACGCAATGCGAGACGGCCGGTTGTCGCTCGAAGGCGCATGCCGGCGAAGAGGCGATAGGCAGACCGCATCGATCGCAGGCATGGCAGCGCCGGCCAGGGGTTGACGCCGCCAGGCTGCGGCGCGGCAGGTCCACCGTGTAGGTCAGGTGCCTTGGGGCGCTGGGCGCGCAGCCAGGCAGCGATACGGCCATCGCCTGGCTCGTCGCTGCCGTCGTCCTCGCGTCGAGCAACAACTTGAAACAACCGCGCGCGATGCGCGGCCTCATTGCGTCGTGGGAACGCTGTACGCTGGCTACAGTACGAGGTCTGCAAGCCGAGCGCTGCAGACGAGCCGGCGTGACATCGTCCATGAGGTCACGCCATGCGCTCGAATCAAAGGCTGAAAGCCCAGACCATGACGTGCACGTTCAATCTGGCATCCCACTTCGACCGCTTCTTCGAAGCCTTGCCCGCCACCGACGAGGCCACGCGCCGGGAGGTGTTCCGTCTGCGCTTTGCCGTGTATTGCGAGGAGCACGGCTATGAGGCGCCCAGCGCCTTCCCCGACGGCGAGGAACGCGACGCGTACGACAAGGACTCGAGCTTTGCGTTGATACGCCACCGTGCCTCGGGTCGCGCCGCCGGCTGTGTGCGCCTGATCACCAACGAGCGCACGGTGGACCTGCGCTTCCCGTTCGAGCAACTGTGCAGCGGAAAGCTGGATCCGCAGTTCATCGATCAGGTGCATCTCGCCCGCGATCGCATGGGCGAGATCTCGCGGCTGGCGGTGCACCAGGATTTCCGCCGCCGGCGCAATGACGGGGGCGATTCGTCACCGGCAGCCGCAGACGCGCAGGCCTGCGAGATCTACTACGGCGGTGTACGTCGCTATCCGCTGGTGGCGATGGGCCTGTTCCTGTCGGCGTCGGCGTTGGCGCTGAACGCCGGGCTCGAGCAGGCGCTGGTGGTGATGGAACCACGGCTGGCCCGGCTGCTCGGCGGCGCCGGCATTCCCTTCAACCAGGTCGGCGACGTGATCACCTACCGGGGCCGCCGCGCACCGTTCCGCATCACGCGCGAGGAGTTGCTCAGCAACCTGCATCCGGAGTGCAAGGGCCTGCTCGAGCGCCTGGTCCACACCCTGCAATGACAAGGATGGTTGGCCGCCGCGCGGGCGAAGGCCACGGCGGCGTGCCAGGCGCCGCCGTCGCCCGCTCCTCACCGGAGGTGACGACCCGACTTCAATAGACCGTGGGCATGTTCCGGACTCACCGGGGGCTCTCGCGCCCGCCTGCCCAGGCTGCTGCCGAGCGGCCCTGCCAGGCGCGGTCTTCGTCGGCGCACAGGTCCGCGGACCGGTGCTGCGCATCGCAAGCCACCAGCCAGTCAGCCAGTCGCCTGGCCACATCACCGCCATCGAGCGCTGGGCCGCCCTTCAACTTCCACACCTCGCCTTTGCATCGCATCTGAAGCGCGTGCCGCACCTCCAGGATGGCGTCATCGGCCACCAGCAGCAGGTCCAAGGCATCGAACGGAGTACCCGTTCTCAGCCACTCGGCGCCGTCGGTCACGACCGCGATGGCCTGCACCTGGGTATTGAGCAGCAGCGCCTGTGCGTCTTCGAACGCGGACTGCCTGCCGGAGCGAATGACGGCACCGCCTATGGACAGGCCCAGTTCGGTGCTGCAGCCCAAGGCAAGACCACGGCTCAGCGAGGCGTTGTCCACCGCCTGCATCAAAGCATGAGCGGGCTCGGCCGTGAGCACCACCACGATTGCCATGCGTCCATCGCCTTGCAGCAGGCCCCGGATGGCAAGACGCGGCGCCTGGGGGCCAATCACGCTGAACTGGGGTTGTCCGTTGATCTCACAGATGGCTCCCCCCATCTCCAGCCAGGACTTCGTCACATCCGGGGTGATCAGGTCGATACCTGCAAAATCCAGGCGCAGGATGTCGGCAGCCCGAACCGCCAACGCAATGTTGTCCGGGTGCACCTTGCCCATCATGTTGGTGGGCGTGCCTCCCGCCGAGATATTGCTGGTACGGCGGAATCGTGCGAAGTGCCCAGGCACCAGCGTGCTGTCGGCGTGAAGTCCCTGCGCCTGCAGGCTCGCGCCAAGTGGCCCACGCCAACTGGCCGTGCACGATGCCGAGGCGGAAATCGTTGCCCGGGATGTGCTTTTCCAGCACGAGGTTCTTGCTGTGCGCGGCCGCACGCGCGTAGCTGCGGCGCAAGGTGTCTTCATCCTCGATGCCGGCCGACACGCCCTTGCCGCCATCGAGGTCGGAGGGCTTGACGACCACGGGGTAGCCCATGAGCCTGGCCTGCGCGAGAGCCGCTTCAATGCTGCGCACCACCACTTGCTGGGGCACCGGCAACCCGGCCCTCCTGAGCAGCGCGTTGGCCGCCACCTTGCTGCGTGCCAGCCGGGCCGAGATGATGGAGGTGTCGCCTGTTCTTCATAAGCGATGGCGCTGATCTGTTCCAGGGCCCAAGGCAGAGACGATCGGACAACTTCGGGTGACAGGCTGGGTATGGCCAGCACGGCGAGCAACGAAGCCTCCCTGGACTCACCGGGGGCGATGCCCTCGCAGCGAATGCCGCAGGCCACGGGCAGACCGGCTGTTTCCTGCAATCGAACCAGCAGCTGGTTCAGTGCCTCCACGAACGGCCAGACTTGCGTCTGCAGCGGCAGGCTCGATGACTCAGCAGAACGCTGTACCTGGATCAGCTGGGGCTGCATGCCCTCGGGCATGGGAATCAGCTGACGGTCCAGGGCTCGGTCAAGCCTGCTGATCACATCGACAAGCTCTGCCTTCAACGGGCGAAGCTGCAGTTGCAGATGCAGGCAGGGCTGCTGAAGATCGTGAAGATAGCCTCTGACGATGAAGTGCTCGAGCAGTCTTGCGTTCTGAATGGCGGAAGACATCGTCGTGGACTCGCGACTGGCTTTCTCGATGACGAAGCCTACGCCGCAGTCACCGCAACCCAGGCGGCAAGCGCCCGGCCCTCCCCTGCATTGCGGGCGATCTCGGTCACTTCAGCTTGTGGCCGCAGCTCGCGCAAAACAGGTCGTCCGGCGTGATCGCGGTGCTGCACTTCGGGCAGCTGGTCACCATGGTCTGGGCGGCATCGGGAACCGGCGCCTGGGTTTGAGCAGTCCGCCGCTGCGCGACCGCTTCTTCGGCCTGCGCACGCGCACGCTCTGCAGCCTCCTTGGCCTTGTGGCCGACCTCGGCCGCCTTGCGCCGCGCGCCTTCCAGGTGCGACAACATCGCTGCCTGCGTGGCCGAGGCGTCGAGTCCTTCGCTCACGCGCAGGTACACCAGATTGACGCCCAGCAGCCCGACCTGGAAGACCAGCGTCAGCGCCAGCGCCCACAGCACGCCACCGCCAATCGCCCCGGCGAGTGCGTAGCCGCCGCCAGACATGAGGCCGGGCAGCATCGACGTCAGATCACCAAATTCACCAACACCGACGATGGCGGCCGCCATGCCCACCGCAGGCCAGAAGCCGAACAACAGCACCGAGAACACCAACGCGGAGACGATGCCTGCCAGGACGGCCACGACGGCGAGCAGGATGACCGTCTCGACAAGGCGACTGCGCAGGATCGCCACCGTCTGCGCCAAGGCACGAGTGATCGACGCGCCGTCCCAGATGCTGGCCAGCGCCATCTGCAAGCCCAGCAGCAACGCGGTTCCCGTCAGTCCCGCGGCGACCACTGCCACCGGAAACACGACCGCAAACAGCAGGTAACCGAGACCCGGGATCTTGCATAGAAAGAACAGGACGGCGAGCACGACATACACCGCCAAGGCGGCCAGGACCAGCCCGATGACGAGGACGATCGTCCGCGGCACGCACATGAGTGCGTAGACGAGCGCATCGGTCACGCTGCGCAGGGGGACGCCGCGCGCCTGGTCCATCAGCAGCACGCCTGCAGAATGGATGCCGGTGAAGAAGAAGAGGAAGAAGAGGACCGCACCGATGGCGGCCCTGCCGAAGCTCGGCTGGCCCCCGGCGAGGCCGAGCAGTCCGGCCAGCAGGATGCCCGCCACGAAGCAGGTCATCATCGCGCCGGCAGCACGCAGGTTCTTCAACCCCGCGATGCACTGGAACATGCTGGAAAACGCGTCCGCGCCGATGGCGCCGCTGACGCTCGTGTTGCTGTTGGGCTGTTGGCTCATGAATGGCTCCGGTGGCTTCCTGGCGCATGGTCCTCGTTGGCGTGCCGACGCAGCCGGCTCACTGCATCTGTTCTCGCCTGCGGTTCTCTTCCTCCAACTGCCTGAACGTGACACAGGTCGGATCAGCAGCTCGCGCAGCCTTGCTGCACTCGTTGATCATGCAGACCTGCTCGGCGATGAAATTGCGGCCTGCGCAGGTCTGTTTGACCGACGGCTCCAGCCTTGGCGGCGCAGCAGCCGGCCGCGGCGCGGCGGGCGGCGCAGCCTCCGACGGAGGTGGCGCCGCTGGCCGCTGCCGGGCTGCCTCGGCCTGCTGCCCTGCACGTTCACTCTCCCGGCGCTGCCTCTCGACTTCCGCGGCGCGTTGTGCCTCGACCTTCTCGGCACTTGCACGGGCCTCTCTTGCTTTGCGCGCACGCGCCAGAGCCGCGGCATCACCCGGTGATTGCGCAACGGCGGCGGTGCCAGGCTGAGCGGCGCTGGCCGGGGCCGCTGCGCCGTCGGCTGTCGCCGCTGTGAAGCTCGGACCCGACGCGGCAAGCGAGGGTGTTGCGGTGGACGCATCGATCTCGGCACCTGGAGCGCTGGCAGCCAGGTCGACCGCAGACGCTGCGGATTCGGCCACCGGTGCGGGAGCAGACGCCGCCGCGGTCGCCGCCGGCGGGAGCCCTGCCTCTGCCGAAGTCGAGCGACTCAGGAACCACCACGTGGCAATACCGATAGCCGCGGCCAGGACGCCCACCACGGGCCAGAGCCACGGGCGGGGGAACGGCGCTGCCGACGACATCGAGGCGCCGGCATGAGCGGCGCGCGGCCCCGACGCAGCGGAAACCGGCACCTTCGAACCTGCCGCAGCGGGCTGCGGTGGCGGCGGTGCTGGCGGTGGCGGTGGCGGTGGCGGTGGCGGCGGCGGCGGCGGCGGCGGTGGCGGTGTTCGCGCGGGTGGGACCACTCGCGAGCCAACGTTCTCGGGGGGCGGATCCGCATCCGCTGGCAGCAGCGCTGGCGGCACGTGGAGCCCACGTCCGCACTTCGTGCAGAAGGTCGCACCTGGACTGTTTGGGCTTGCGCAGCCGGGACAAGCCACGGTTGAGTGCGTCGGTTCAGCAACGAGGAGCACCAGCCTCCTGCCGCAGCCCCGACAGAACGTCGCCGCGTCGCGATTTTCGACGCCACAAGTGGGGCAAAGCTCGGCCATCGGTCCTCCCGTATCGCCTCATACACCTGGCGGTGGTGGGGCTTGCCCATGTTCTGGGAAGCCAACATAACCCGCCGAACAGCGGGCTTCAACTCTCGCTATCCCTCAACCTGGCCCCATTGAGCTTGGCATCGTCGACCGCATCGCGACAGGTATGCAACGTCAGTGCACATCCAACAAGAGGGCCGCGTCTGACCTCCTTTGATCCCGAATCGCATTCATGCAGGTTCTCCGGCTTCTGCACAGCCGACTAGAATCCACAGCTGGGTTGCCAATCGAAATGCGGAACTCCGGAGCATGCTTGCTTTGGCGCTCGGAAAGCCTTGCTTGAAGGCGCTTGACGCTCAAGGCAAGCGTGTCCTGTGGACATCTCCCTTTCGAGGATCGAAAGATGAACAGATTGCTCCTGGTGACTTCCGTGATCGCTGCTGTGGCCCTGGCGGCGTGCGGCAAGAAGGAAGACATGCCCACACCCGCTCCCGCGCCGATGTCTGCACCCGCCCCCGCGCCGACGCCGGTGGCCGATGCCGCCTCGGCTGCGGTCACCGAATCGGTCGAAGCCGCCAAGGCGGTCGGCACTGCGGCTTCGGTTGCTGCGACTGCTGCCGTCAATGCCGCGTCGGCGGCGGTGGGCGCCACCGTCGACGCCGCCAAGGAAGCTGCCACACCGACGAAGAAGGAAAAGAAGGGTGGTTGCTGAGACCCCGCGTCAACGCCTCGGGCGCAGCAGTGGGTCGGTAGCGCGTGATGAAGTGGCGCCGGCCACCTTGTCAGCGACGCGCCAGTGCCAGAGTTCGATGATGTCGTGCATGGGTGAACACTAGCGCGCCACCGTGACGATGATGTGACCCTGACCGCTGCAGTGGCGCCACCCATCCCGCCGCGTACGTCGGCAGGCCCGGGCGGCGCCTCAGCCGGTCGCGGTGGTGGCGTGGGCGCCTTCAGGTGGCTCGGCGAAGGCGCCCTCGTAGTCCCGGCGCAGCGAACGCTTGAGCAGCTTGCCACTCGGGTTCTTGGGCAAGGTCTCGGCGAACACCACCTTCTTCGGCGTCTTGAAGCCCGCCAGGTGCAGAGCACAGTGTGCCAGCACGGTAGCCTCGTCCAGCGCCTGGCCGGGCTTGGTGACGACGATGACCACCACGGCTTCGACCCAGTACGGGTGCGGCACGCCGACGACAGCCACTTCGCTGACCTGCGGCAGGCGGTAGATGGCCTCCTCGACCTCGCGGCTGGCGACGTTTTCGCCGCCGGTCTTGATCATGTCCTTCTTGCGGTCGACGATGGTGATGTAGCCCTCTTCGTCCATCGTTGCCAGGTCGCCGCTGTGGAACCAGCCCCCCTCGAAAGCCGCCGCCGTGCGCTCGGCGTCGTTGAGGTAGCCCAGCATCACGTGCGGGCTGCGGTGCACGACCTCGCCGACCTCCCCCGGCGCAACGTCGCGCATCGCGTCGTCGACGACCCGCGTCTCGACATTGAGCACCGCACGCCCACAGCTGCCGGGCTTGCGCAGCTGGTCCTCGGGCGCCAGCATGGTGGCCAGCGGCGCGATCTCGGTCTGGCCGTACAGGTTCCACAGCCGCACCGCCGGCAGCCGGCGGCTCAACTCCAGTTGGACCTGCACCGGCATGATCGACGCGCCGTAGTAGCCCTTGGTCAGGCTCGACAGGTCGCACTGCTCGAACAGGGGCGAGCGCAGCAGCGCGATCCACACCGTCGGCGGCGCGAAGAAGCTGGTGATGCGGTGGCGCTCGATCAGCGGCAGCAGGTTCTCGGGCACCGGCTTGGCAGTGATGACGTTGCTGGCACCGACGTAGATCGACGGCCCCAGGAACACGTCCAGCTGCGCACAGTGGTACAGCGGCAGCGCATGCAGCATCAGGTCGTCGCCGGCGATGGCGGCGTCGACGATGCAGCTGACGTACTGCGAGATCACCGCATCATGCGTCAGCATCGCGCCCTTGGGGCTCGACTCGGTGCCGCTGGTGTAGACAATCTGCGCCAGCTCGCTTCCCGCCAGGTCGACTGCGGGCGGCGCGCCGGCAGTGTCGGCCAGCGCGTGAAACGAGCTCATGCCGGGCTCGGGTTCGGTCGGGTCCTCCGACGGCAGCCAGACGAAGTCCCGTACCTCCGTGTCGAGCGCCGCGGCCACCCGCGCCAGTGCGGTCAGGCTGCTGTCCGTAGCCAGCCAACGCGCTCCGGCATGCCGCAGGATATAGGCCACCTCTTCGGCCTTGAGCATGAAGTTGATAGGCACCCGCACTGCGCCCAGGCGCGCCAGCGAAAAGCGCAGTGCGGCGAAGGCGTGCGAGTTGCGCGCCAGCACCGCGACGCGATCGCCCTTAGTGATACCGCGGCCCGCCAGGCCGGCGGCCAGCCGGCTGCACAGCGAGTCGAGTTCGGCGTAGCTCCAACGGATGGCGCCGCAGATCACTGCGGTCCTGGCCGGGTGGCGGGCGGCGCTGCGGTGCAGCAGGTCGGCCAGTGTCTGGCGGCGGATCAGCGCGCCCATGGATGCTCCTTGTTCGGGCCGCACCATCACCTTCGCGCGGCCCTGCACTCGTCGGGGTTGCCCCGCGGTCGGGCGCATCGGCAGCCTCATGCCGCCACCGCCCGCGCCCGCCGCCCAGGCCCGCCGTGCACGCGCCACAGCAGCCAGCCGGCGATCGACAGGTTCAGCAGGTTCCAGCCGATGCCGTTGACGAAGGCCGCCTGGTACGAGCCGGTCAGGTCGAACACCTTGCCGGACATCCAGCCGCCCAGCGCCATGCCCAGCAGCGTGGCCATCAGCACGGTGCCGGTGCGGCGGCCGGCCTCGATGGCGGGGAAGTGCTCGCGCACGATGATGGCGTAGCTCGGCACGATGCCGCCCTGGAACAGGCCGAACAGCGCCGACACCACGTACAGGGACACCAGACCGTCGAAGGGCAGGAACAGCAGCAGCGCAACGCCCTGCAGGGCCGAGCCCAGCAGCAGCGTGCGCAGGCCACCGATGCGGTCGCAGATGGCGCCGCTGACGAGCCGGCTGGCGATGCCGCAGGCCAGCATCAGCGACAGCATCTCGGCGCCGCGCGCGGCACCGAAACCGAGGTCGCTGCAATAGGCCACGATGTGCACCTGCGGCATCGACATCGCCTCGCAGCAGGCCACGCCTGCCACGCACAGCAGCGCCTGCGCCGCGTTCATGCTCAGGCCGAAGGGCCGCGTCGACGCCACCGGCGCGCCGGCCCGCGCCGGCGTGGCCACGACCAGCGGCGGGCGCGGCCGCATCGCCAGCGCCAGCAGCGCGAGCGTGATGCCGCAGAACAGCCCGAGCGCGGTGTAGGTGGGCCGCCAGCCCCAAGCTTCGACGCCCCACTGCACGACGGGCGGCCAGATCGCGCCGGCCAGGTAGTTGCCGCTGGCGCAGATGGCCACCGCGATGCCGCGCCGGCGCACGAACCACAGCCCGGTGTCGGCCACCAGCGGCGCGAAGGTGGTGCTGCTGCCCAGCGCGCCGAGCAGCACGCCGTGCACGAGCGCGAAGGCCGTGATGCTCTGCGTCTGCGCTGCCAGCGTGAAGCCCAGCCCGAGGCCGGCCGCGCCCACCAGCAGCACGCGCATGACGCCGAAGCGGTCCGCCAACCGGCCCATCAGCAGCCCGCCGAACCCGAAACCCACCATCAACAGCGTGTAGGGCAGCGAGGCGTCCGCGCGCGCGACGCCGAACTCCGCCTGCGCCGCCGGCAGCACCACCGCCACCACGTACATCGCGCTGCTGCCGATCGTCATCAGCGCCAGCGTGATGGCCAGGCGCGTCCAGGCGTAGCGGCTGTCGGCGGTGTGTTGGGTGGCGGGCATCGCGGGATTCTGCCCGGGCCTGTCGAGCCGCGGCAGATGGCATCTCTGGCGCAGCCATGGTTTGTCCGCTGGGGTCCGGGTCGCGTTGGCTCGAAAGGGTCGCCGTCCGTCGTATAGGCTGCTCGATTCGGGCTCGGCAAGCGAGGGCTGGGCGCCATGGCGGGTCGGGCCTCGGATGCGCAGGCTGAAGTCGTGTCCGGCGTTGCAGGACGCCGGCCGCCCCCGCCCTAAGACCCGTGTCCGCCGTTCGCCGGCGCGGCCGACTTCGCGCTGCTCGACGGGCCGCCGCCCCGGGTCGACCTCGATGCGCGGGCCCGGCTGCTGTTCGACGAGGCCATTGCGGCCACCGCAGCGAGCCCTCCGGCGAACGCTCGCCCACAAATGGGCGCGCACTTGCTGGGTCAGCTTCTGGTGAGCAGGCCTGGGTCAAATCTGCTGAGCGCCGAGGCGCTCTTGGGGGGAAAGGCCCCGGATCGGGGCTGTGCGCGGCGGAGCGGCTGCACGTGCCCGGTGAAGGACAGCTCCTCGTGCGGCATTCGGTGCCGGGTCGCACCCTGGTGCAGCAGCCAGCGCACCGCGTAGTGCGCCAGCACCCCGCCGTAGAACTCCCGGCGCGCCAGCTCGGCGGTCTTGCTGCGCAGCACCCGGCGGCCTCTGAGCAGATGGGTCTTCAGCTCATCGAAGACCGCCTCGACCTCCCGGCGCTGGTGGTACAGCGCCGCCAACTCCAGCGCCGGTGCGGTGTTCGCATCCAGCAGTGTGGTCAGCAGCCTGTAGCGCCGCCGGGCTTCATCCAGCCCTGGCAAGACGTATTCGATGACGCGCACCACGATGGCCTGGGCCTGCGCGTCTGCGCGAAGGGTTAGGCCTTACGCGGCCTCAAGCAGGAACTCGACTTTGACCGCTTCATACGGAAACTCAATCTGCCCCGATTCCGTTCGGTCAAGTACGCCGGCAAGCAACAGAGCTGTCACGTCAGAATGCACGGCCTTGACATCTCGCCCGACTCGACGAGCCGCCTCCCGTATTGAGACCGGGCCTGCGCCACACAGCGCCTTGAGAAGCTCCCATCGCTTGGCGGTAAGCACGCGCCAAAGCAGTTCTGGTGTGGCGAAGCTGATACGTGCGCTCTTCTGCGGCTTCCCAGACTTTGCGGCGGCGAGTGCTTCAGC
>JAUXVE010000057.1 GCA_030680415.1 Rubrivivax sp. | reverse complement strand
AACGTGGCGCTAAGCGGCTTGCCACACAGGAGCAACGATGACTGAAGATGCCGGCGGCAAGTCCGCCTTGAGCGCGGGGTTAGGCCCGCTGCCGGAACCTGCGCACTTTGCTCGCCTTGGCGATGGACAGACGCGCGACTGTTGGAGCGCCCGACAGGTGCGAGCGTATACGCTGGCCGAAGTGCGGCTGGCCGTGGCCGCAGAGCGGGCCGGCTGCATCGCTGCCTGCGACGCGCTGCTGCTGAGATCCTGGACTGTTGACGAAGCGCACAAGAACGCGCCCGTGAACGCGACCGTGCGCGACTGCATGCAGGTTATTGCGATGCGTGGTGTGAGCGGGCCTAACGTAATGTGGACTCGAACGGGACCAGCCCAGTCGGCGTTCCATATGCAGCGGTGCAGGGTCGGCAGTCGACCACATCACCCATGCAGGTGCCCTCCTTTTTCCGACGTTCGGGTGATGTCGCGGCGCAATAGGCGGCCTAAAAATTCGCGGATGAGCCATGCCACACCGTCCGATCCTCCCGCTCCCACGCCGGCACAGCGCTCGGGCCGCAGGGCCACGACCACGGCCACCGTGCCGACCGCATCATCGGGCACGGGGGCATCGGCGGCAAGCACATCGGGTCCCAGGGGCCAGTCCATCCCGGCTGGCACCACCACCTGCACTGTGCTCAGCACCGTCTCCGCCGCATCCCGCGGCGCCGTGACGACCCCCGCCACACTCGCCGCACTCGCCGCCAGCCCTCGCGCCGCCCTCGCCCGCCCGGGTCCGTTGCCAGCCTCGTCGGCGCCCGCACCCCCGCCCCGCCTGCTCGACCGCATTCGCCACGAGATCCGGCTACGGCATTATTCGATCCGCACCGAGGACGCCTACGTCGACTGGGCGCGCCGCTTCATCCTGTTCCACGGCAAGCGCCACCCGCGCGACATGGCAGCCGACGAGGTGGCCGCCTTCCTGACCCACCTCGCCGTCGAACGCCAGGTCGCGCCGGCGACGCAGAACCAGGCCAAGTCCGCCCTGCTCTTCCTCTACGGCGTCGTGCTCGGCGTCGATCTGCCCTGGCTCGACGAGGTCGTCTCCGCCAAGGACCGGCGCCGCCTGCCGGTGGTGCTGACACCGCGCGAGGTGCGCGCCGTGCTCAACGAACTGCACGGCACCGCCGGCCTCGTGACGGCACTGCTTTACGGCACCGGCATGCGTCTGCTGGAGGGGTTGCGCCTGCGCGTCAAGGACATCGACTTCGAACGCCGCGAACTGATCGTGCGCGACGGCAAGGGCGGCAAGGATCGCGTCACCGTGCTGCCCGAGAACCTGATCCTGCCGCTGCAGGCGCAACTGGCCAAGGCCCAGGCCCGCCACACCATCGACCTGGCCGAAGGCCATGGCGCCGTCTGGCTGCCCGCCGCCCTGGCCGTGAAATACCCGCGTACCGCCTGTGCCTGGGGCTGGCAGTGGGCCTTCCCGGCCGCCAAGCTGTCGGTCGACCCGCGCAGCGGCGAGGTGCGGCGCCACCATGTGCTGGAAGCGTCGATCCAGCGCATGGTCGCCGCCGCCGCGCGCCGCGCCGGCATCGACAAGCCCTGCTCACCGCACGTCATGCGCCACTCCTTCGCCACCCACATGCTGCAGGCCGGCTACGACATCCGCACCGTGCAGGAACTGCTCGGCCACAGCGATGTCTCCACGACCATGATCTACACCCACGTGCTCAACCGGGGTGGCCGCGGCGTGCGCTCGCCTTTCGACCAGATCTGACCGCTGCGGCGGGCGCCGGCGCCGCCCGCGGCGCGCTCGCCTTTGGCGCCTTTGCCGCCTTTGCCGCCCTTGTCGCCCTTGTCGCCCGTTCGGCCGGTGACACCCGTTTCGCCTGCGTCGCCTGCGCCGCCTTCGTCGCCGCCGGTGCTGCCGGCGCCTTTGCCGCCACGCCCACCCTGCCCCGCCGCCTGGCCTGCTTGGCCCGTGCCGCCAGCGCCAGCTCGCGCACGCGCGCGATGTCCTCGTCGCTGAAGACGCCGCCGACGCCCGAGATCGCCGCCAGCTTCATGCCGTGCTTCAGCCCCAGGCCGTAGATCTCGCGCACCTTCTGCCATTCGATGGCGCGGCCGACGGTGAAGTTCTCGAAGCGGCCCTCCAGCGCCAGCACGATGGTCTCGGCCAGGCACGCATAGACGACGCCCGGCGGCAGGCCGATGTTCTTCATCGTTACCTCGCCCGGCAGCTGGATCTCGCCCGACTCGACCACCAGCACGTCGGGGCGCCTGGCCACCTCTTCGGGCGGCAGGTCCAGCGGCCGCGCCACGTCGGTGATCACGCAGCCGGGTTTGACCTGCATGATGTCCAGCACCTTCTTGCCCGCGCCCGAGGTGGCGGTGACGATCATGTCCATCTCGGCCACGTCCTTGTCGGCGCGCGCGGCCAGGTGCACCTTGGCGTCGGGCGTTTCCTTCAGGATCGAATCCTTCAGCGCCAGCAGCTTGGCGGTCTCCGGCGACACCAGGTAGACCTCCTCGGCGGCGCGTACCAGCAGCCGCGCGCAGGCCGAGCCGATGGCGCCGGTGGCGCCCACCACCATGGCCTTGAACTTGACGCGCGCCTTGCCCCGTGGCCGTGGCAACAGGTCCATGCGCAGCAGCGCGTCGTGCGCCGCCCACAGCGCGCCCGAAGCGCTGTAGCTGTTGCCGGTGGTGATGGGCAGCGGCGCGCGCCGTGCCACCGTCACGCCGGCGTCGCCGACCACCTTGGTGAAGGCGCCCAGGCCCATGATCTGCGCCCCCAGCTTCTTGGCCATGTCGGCGGCGGCCAGCAGCCGCCGGTAGGTGAACTCGGGGCTGCGGCTCATGATCTCCTTGGGCGTGCCGCCGACCGAGATCAGCCAGCCCTCGGCCTCGGCGCCGGTGGGGCTTTGGATGCCCTCGACGCGGGAGTAGACGAAGGGCGGCGCATAGGCCATCACCTTCTCGATGCTGTCCATCAGCAGCGGCGGCGACACGCGCGACAGCATCTCTATCGGCTTGACGACCTTGAAGTACTCCTGCGACAGCGGGTGGATGACGAAGGCGAAGCGGTTCACGCGCTTGTAGCCGTTGGGGTACAGCAGCCGCGGCTCCAGCGCCTGGCCGTCCAGGATCTCCAGGTAGTCGTCTTCCAGCAGATCGCCGGGGGCCTTGCCGGTGGCCGCCAGGATCATCGCGTCCAGCAGCGACGGGTCGACCGCGCGGCCCTGCACCAGCGGCGCACCGTCGACCACCAGGTGCACGCCCTTGTCGCGAAACTGCGCCAGCCGCTCTTCGTTGACGGTGGTCGTGACGACGGTCTTGCCGGCCAGTTCCTCGGGCCCGTAGTCGTCGAGCTCGTGCACCGGCGCCACCACCACGGTGGCCTTGGCCAGCGCCTTGCGCAGCACGTACTGCGACCACTGCCTGAGCAGCGGCGCGGCCAGCATGCGCGGCGGTGCCCATTCCGAGACGTAATGCGCGCCGCTGGCATACAGGCTCAGTGCGTCGATCGAGCCCAGCAGCTTGGGCACGCCCAGCTGCAGCAGCGGGTCGGCAAACTGCAGGTTCTGCGTGTACTCGGCCATCGACATCGCCAGCTTCTGGTGGCTGATGCCCGAAAGGAACAGCACGCGCGCGTTGTCGAAGTAGTGGCCCAGCGTGTTCTGCGTGTGGCGCACGGCCCACTCCAGGAACAGGTCGGACAGCCGCGCCCCGGTGCTCACCGGCGCGCGCCGCGCCAGCGCGCCCAGCTTGGCGGCGTCGACTTGGCTGCGCCGGCTCGTGCTGCCGCTGTCCTTGACCAGGCCCAGCCCGATGGCGTCGGCCTTCTTGTCCCACAGGCGCAGCAGCTTGGCCGCCTGCGCGGTGCTGCCGTCGGTGCCCAGGCGCTGCACGTGCAGCTCTTCGCCCAGGAAACGGGTGCGGAAGTCGAAATCCTGGCTTTTTGCACCCAGGCTGATGCCGATCACGGTTTTCATGGCTGCCCCGCGGCAAAGTCTGCGGAATCGAATCATGGGGGTACGACATGCAACACGACTTGATCAGCGACAGAGCCCGTGCATTGGGATTGCGCACGCTCAAACGCGCCGCCGGCGCGGTGACGCGACTGGTGCCGATCACGCCGCCGGTGCTGCTGGTTGGGCCGGGCTCGGCGCTGCGCCTGGGCCAGGCGGTCGCCGGCTTCGGCCACCGCCGCGTGCTGCTGGTGACCGACGCCGTGATCACGCAGCTGGGCCTGGCCGCGCCGCTGGCCGAGGCGCTGGCCGCCGCCGGCGTGCAGGTGGTGGTGTTCGACGGCGTCACGCCCGACGCGCCGATTCCGGTGGTCGAACAGGGTCTGGCGCTGTTTGTCGCCGAGAAGTGCGAGGCCATCGTCGCCTTCGGTGGCGGGTCAGTGATGGACGCGGCCAAGGTCATCGGCCTGGCCGCCGCCAACGGCAAGCATCCGCGTGAGCTGGTCGGCTACTTCAAGGGCCGCCACGGCCCGGCGCCGCTTTACGCCGTGCCCACCACTGCCGGCACGGGGTCGGAAGTGACCGTGGCGGCCATCATTTCCGACCCCGACGCCGGCCAGAAGATGATGGTCGCCGACAGCCGCCTGGTGCCCGAGATGGCCGCCCTCGACCCGACGCTGATGACCGGGCTGCCGCCAGCCATCACCGCAGCCACCGGCATGGACGCGCTGACACACGCCGTCGAGGCCTTCATCAGCCTGTGGGCGACGCCGTACACCGACCGCATGGCGCTGGCCGCGGCGCGCATGATCTGGCAACAGCTGCCGCGTGCCTGGCAAGACGGCAGCGATCTTGACGCCCGCGAGCAGATGGCGCTGGCCAGCACCTACGCCGGACTGGCTTTCACGCGCGCCAACGTCGGCAACGTGCATGCCATCGCGCACCAGCTCGGCGGCCGCTATCACACGCCGCACGGCCTGGCCAACGCCATCATGCTGGCGTCGGTATTGCGCTTTTCGCTGCCCGACGCGGCGCCACGGCTGGCCCGGCTGGCGCGGCACGTGGGGCTGGCCGGCAAGACCGAGCTGGCCTTGGCAAAGAAGTTCGTCGACGCCGTGCAGGCGCTGAACGATGCGCTGGAGATCCCGCGCACGCTGGCCGCGCTGCGCGAGGAAGACCTCGAGGCCCTGGCCGCCGCCGCGTGCCACGAGGCCGATTTCAACTACCCGGTACCGCGGCGCATGACGCCGGCGGACTGCACCGCGCTGCTGCGCCTGGTGCTGTCGCCGACGGCGCAGCCCGCCAAGGCGCCGGCGAAGCGGCGGGCTCAGCGCCGGCCCGCGGCCTCCAGCAAGGCTGTCAAGGCAAGCCGCTCCACCAAGTAGCCGCGCCAGCGCGCCGGCTCCAGCGGCGGGTCGGCGTGCGGTCGATGAGCGCAAGGCTGGCGCCGGCGTCCAGCAGCGCACGCGGTGTCGCCGGGCACCGCACGGCGTTGTACTTGCCGGCGGAAACCACCTGTCACAACTGGATGTGCCGCTGGCTACACTGTGGCCGCCGTTCCCTGGGGTGGTGCCGATGATCCGCAGGCGCTTGTTTCTTGCCTTGCTGCCGTGGTGGCTGGCCGCGGCGTCGGCGCCGGCGCATGCCGCCGACGCCCCCGGCCCCGTGGGCGGTGCGCCAGCCGCGCTGCCCACGCTGCAGATCCCCGCCGTCGAAGATTTGCGCCCGCTGGTGCCGCGGCCGGTGAAGGCGGCCAGCGCGCTGCTCGGCCTGGGCCGCCAGCGGCTGGCGCTGGTGTTGGGCCTGGGCACCGTCGGCGACCGCCTCGTCGTCGACCCGGCGCCGCGCGACGTGCAGGCGGTGGCCGGTGCGCTGCGCGCCGGCGGTTTCGTGGTCATGCTGCGCGAAGACGTCAGCGGCGCCGAGTTGCGCGCTGCGCTGGCCGAGTTGCGCAGCCGGCTGCAGCCCGGCGGTGTCGGCTTCGTCTACGTGGCCGCGCTCGGCGCCCAGCTCGACGGCGTCAACTGGCTGCTGCCGCGCGACATGCCGCTGGCCGGCGCGCCGGACGCCCAGACGCTGGCGCAGCAGTTGCGCGGCCATGGCGTGCCGGTGGCCGAGGTCGTCGACGCACTGATGGGCCCGCCCGGCAGCCCGCGTCTGCTGGTCGTCGACGCC
Organism: Rubrivivax sp.; assembly: GCA_030680415.1. Classification (GTDB taxonomy): domain Bacteria; phylum Pseudomonadota; class Gammaproteobacteria; order Burkholderiales; family Burkholderiaceae_C; genus Rubrivivax. Next base: position 695 of record JAUXVE010000057.1, on the reverse strand, counting down.
GCCTACAGGCACCCGGCGCTGGCCGTGCTGCCCCAGCCCGGCCTGGCCGAGCAGAAGCTGCCGCCGGGCGTGATGGCGCTGTTCGGCCACGGCCTGAACGCGGTGCAGGAAGTGCCGGCGGTGGCGCCGCTGCCGAGCCCGGCGCCGGCCGACCTGCGCGAGATCGCGGCGTCGCGCTTCGCACGCGTGCTCGTGGGCTCGATCACCACACCGCGCATCAGCGGCCCGCAGGCACTGCTGAGCACGCGCCGGGTCCTCTTCGACGCCAGCCAGGGCCAGGACAAGCTCTGGCTGGCCGGCGAAACCGACGACAGCGAGGAACTTGCCGAGGCCACGCTGCTGGATGGCCTGATCCCGCGCACGCCCGAGGAGTACGCGCGCCAGGGCGTGCGGCTGGTCGGCGAGCGGCTGACGCGGGCGAGCGGTGAACAGACCGTGGCCGAGGTGCTGGCGCAGCCCGCCGCGACGCCTTCGGGCGCCGAGGCCACCCCCGGTGTCGACGGCAAGCCGCGCGTGCCGCCCGAGACGGTGCGGCCGGCCGCGGCCGGCGCGCCTGCGGCCGGTGGCATGGGCCAGGCGCTCGCCACTGCCGCCGGTGCCGTGGGCACGATGGCCGGCGTCGCGGCAACGGCAGCGACCGTGGCCGCCGGTGCGACGGCGGCGCAAGCGGCGACGGCCGTGGCCGGCATGGCCGG
>JAUXVE010000064.1 GCA_030680415.1 Rubrivivax sp. | reverse complement strand
TGCATCGGGACCTTCGACTGCTGGTTGATCGTCATACCTACCTCTTTGCTCACTGATCTCTCGGGGGTAGGTGGCGCAGGTCATATTGGCACGGGGGGGCCTGTAAACCCATGCATCCGTCTCAGGGCCATCGTTGAATCTGCAACGGCGGAAGAGCAAGAGTTTGTCAAGGCGACCGACGACAAGCAACGCTCTTTGCTTGTCACGCAGTTGGCAGAGCTGAAGGCGCGCGCGACCCTTGTGCCCCACAAGCAAAACGTGATTGACCTAATCGGACGCATGAAAACCAGGGCATTGCTGAACAAGTGCAAGGACGAACTGCGGACAAAACCGATCTCAGACAAGGCGAAGGAGTTTGCGAGCCTGACGGTAACAGCGCCTCTCCGCGCAGCGCTTGAAGAAGAGTTCAAGTCGCTCGGTGTTTCAATGATGCTGCCTCGCCTTGACGAACGCGTAGAGAAAGGCAAGATGCGGCACAAGCTAGCGCTTGATCTAGAGATCTCAGCCGAGATTCGAGACATCCTAAGTGAAGGAGAGCAGCGCGCCATAGCCATCGGCTCGTTCCTCGCCGAACTGCGAACGAGCAGTCACGAGGGCGCTGTCGTATTTGACGACCCTGTGTCGTCGCTGGACCATTTCCGACGGCAGAACGTAGCGCGGCGCTTCGCGGAGTTGGCGAAAGTGCGACAAGTTATCGTGTTTACCCACGACTCAACATTCCTGGGAGAACTGTGCGATCTCATTGAATTCGAAAAGATTGAGTACATAGTTGAGCACCTGGAGTGGGAAGGGAAGAACTCCGGGAAGATCACACGGGGTTTGCCGTGGCTACACCAGTCATACAAGGAGCGAATCGACAAGCTGCAGCAAGCACAAAGCAAGCTGGGCAAGACTTGGCCGGTTTATCCCAATGAAGCGGACTGCGCTGCCATACGCACCCAATACAGCCTGCTGCGGGCCACCATTGAACGCGTCATTCAGGACGTGGTGTTCAATGGGGTAGTTGTGCGTCACCGCGACTGGATCAAAGTGGGGAATCTTGGCGAGGTTGTCGACTTTTCGGCGATGGAGTGCGGACCCATAGAGTCGCTGCACAAGAAATGCTGTGGCGTGGTTGACGCGCACGACCCGTCATCAGGCAAGAACGCACCTGTACCGACCGCCATTGAGTTGGGTCAGGACATTGCGTCACTGGTCGCGGTTGTGGATGCGATAACCACCAACCGAAAGAATCGGAAGAAGACAAAGTCTCCATAGCTTTGTCATTTTCTGACTCGAAGTCTCCTACGCGGCAGCCTGAGTCGATGGCAGTGAGCGGGAGATCACACCCATGTCCCGCCAGTTCATCGGATGACACGTGAACAGCAGAATCTGATGCCGTGTCGCCGCATCAAACAAGACCCGCTTCATCAACGCCAACCGATCCTCATCACTGTGCACCAACGCATCATCCAAGATGATCAACGTCGGCCGCCCGGCCTCGCGCAGCAGGTCCGCATAAGCCAGCCGGCTGATCACCCCCATCTGCTCGCGCGAGCCGAAGCTGAGCGCTTCGAAAACGCCTGATTCCGGCCCCGCCGGCCCGCTGCGCGTCAGCGGCCCGGGGCTCAAGGTCTCGTCGATCGCCAGGTGCGCCTGCGGAAACAGCAACTGCAAGTAGTGGTTCAGGTGCTTCTGCAGCGGCGCCTGCAGCTTGCGCGTCAGGGCACCACGCTGGTCCTTCAACAGCTTCAGCAAATGGTCCAGCGCCGCGGCACGCCGGCGCAGCTCTTCGGCGCGACGCATCGCCTGAGCCAGGTCACGCGCCAGTGCTGCGCGCCGCTCTTCCAGGCCCTGCGCCCCCGCGCTCTCCAGCTCCACCTCCAACCGCAGCAAGGCCGACTTGCGCTCCTCGAAGGCCTTCTCCAGTTGTTCGGCGCTGCGCTGGAAGCGTTCGACGTCCTGCCTCAGGATGTCGGGGCGTGCTTGCGCCACTTCGTCGGTCTTGGTCCTGACCGACACAACCAGTGCGGACTGCTCTGCGCGCGCATCCACCAAGGCCTGGTTGGCGGCCTGCAGCTTGTCGGCACGGTCCGGCGCACTCAGCAAGGACTGCGCGGCCTGTTGTTCGCGCTGCGCGCCTTCCAGCGCGGTTTGCGCGTTGCCCGCGGCGACGCGTGCCGGGCCCAGGCTGGCGTTGATCTGTTCCAGGGCGCGGCGGGCGCTGTCCTCCGCGGTTTCGGCTTCAGAGACCGACTGCAGCGGCGCGCCGGCACTCTCCTGCGCCGCTGGAATCTTGCCCAGCGCCGCCTCGACCTCCTTCACCCGGGCGGCCTGCGCCAAGGCCTCGGCGCGCAGCGCGTCCACACCCTTGGGCGCCAGGGCCTTCAGCGTTGCTGCCGTCGCCTTCAGCTCGGCTGTACGCTGTGTGTGCGCCAGATGGCGCGCCTCGGCCGCGTCCAGTGAAGCCAGACCCAGTCGTTGCAGCAGCGCGGCGTGCGCATCGCTCACGGCGCTCTCCTGGCGGCCCAGCTCAGCCAAGTCTGCGCCACCCGGTGATATCTCGACCTGGCCCATCGCACCCAGTTGCAGTGTGGCGGCCTCCAGCAGCAGCCTTTCGCCGGTGCCAGTCAGCGGCTCGTCACCCAACTGAACACCATGGCCATCAGCGAGCTTGAAACGAAGCCGGGTCGCAGCCGCGGCACGCTGAATATGCAGTTCGCGCAACTGCTGGATCTGCGCGCGCAACTGCTGCAGCACGTCGGCATCGATCTGCGACGCCGTCGCCTCCACCTGCAGCTCTAGCAGCCGGGCTTGCTCGGCCTCCACCTGCTGCAACAGCGCCTGCGTGGTCTGGGATTTCTGCTTCAGTGCGTCCAGTTCGCGGCCCAGGCCGGCGCGGGTGTCGTCCTGGCGCACCCGGCGCAGCAGGCTTCTTGCGGCTTCGTAGGCAGACTCCGCAGCGCTGGCCTGGGTTGCCCACTGACCCACCAAATGCGCTGCAGCGGTCAGCGCCTGCTGCGCGGCCACCACCGCCGCAGCGCGGGTCTTGGCCGCTTCCTCCTGCTCGGCAAACGCCTCGAGCCGGCCACGCAGCAGCTTGACTTGTGCGTCCAGCTGTTCGGCGCGCTGGCGGTCGGCTGCCAACGAGTTCTGAACGCGCTCGATGGCCTCCAGCTTGCCGCGCGAATCGTGCTCCTGCCTGCGAAAGCCTGCCCAGGGCCACTCCGCCTCGTCAGCGGCGTGGTCGCGCCGCAGCCCGCCGAGCAAGTCCACCTTGTGCCGATAGGTGGCCACGTCGGTGTCGGCGGCCTTCAGCTCGGCGTCCAGCTGCGCCTGTCGTTTCAGGGCCTCGGACAGGGCACCGCGTGGGGCGCCGCCGGCAGGTGTCAGCAGTTCGTTGCGCTGCGTTTCCACAGTGGCCAGCACGTCGTCGCCGCCGCTGCTGGCCACTTCGCCCAGTGACGCATTCAAGGCGTTGCGCAGGTGGTCGGTGGCATGCGCCACCGGGTCGTGGATGTCCTGGCCAGCGCCTTGCTGAATCCACAACAACCCAGGGATGCCCCAGTGCTGTGCCGCACTGGCGCCCTTGCCAGCGTACTGGAACCCCAGCAGCTCGGCCAGGTGGTCCTCGGCCAACGCGCCGTCCAGCCGCTGTGGGCCGGCTTGAAGCTCACAGCGCTTTTTGCCGAGGAAGCTCTTGGTCAGGCGGTAGGGTTGACCAGCAACGGTGAAGTCGAGTTCTACCGTCGGTGATGCAGACGCGTCGCCCCACGGGCGCAGGTCGTCGACGCTGCTGGACCGGTGGCGCTCGAAGAAGGCCGCACGCACAGCGGCGACGATGGTGCTCTTGCCGGCTTCGTTGGGGCCGGTGAACAGGTTGATGCCGTCGGTGAGGCCCGTGATCTCGACGGGCTTGCGAAACTGCTTGAACTGCTCCAGCCGAATGCGCGTGATCTTCACGGTGCAGCCCTCGCGCCTGCACGGCGCTCGTCCAGGATGCCGGCCAGCAGCGCCAGGGCGTCGCGTGCCACGTCGGCGGACTCGGCCACTGCACCCTCTTGAGCCGCCCGCAGGCTGGCGATCACATCGCCCAGGTAGCCGTCGGCCTGCAGGGCTGCGATGTCTTCGGTCGTGGGCTCGAAACGCAAGGCCGAGAGGTCCGCCACCAGGCTGCGCACCCGGCCGCGTGCCTGCCCGATGGCATCCATCAAGCGCCGCCTGCCCGGCAGGTCTATGCGGCCAGTCAAGCTGAGTGCGACCACGTCGGCGCTCGTCAGGCCGGCCAGTTGCTGCAGCAGGGCGTCGATGTCACTGGGCACCTGCAGATCAACGATGTTTTCGCGCCAGCGGTACTGGCCTGTGGTGTGCTGCGCCACGTTCGGTAGGCCGCCAGGTTCGGACAAAGACACGACAAGAGCTTGGCCCGATGCGTTGGCCCTGAATCGGTCGGTTTCCGGCGTGCCGCTGTACCAGGTCCGCGCATCGACTTGCTTGCACCCGTGCCAATCTCCCAGGGCCAGGTAGTCCAGCCCGGACTGGTCGGCTCGCGCTGCCGCAATCGGATTGCTGGAGTCGATGTCTTCGGCCAGGATGCCCTGCACGCTGCCGTGCGCCAAGCCCACACGGAACAGCCCCGGTGGCACCTGCGCCGCGGCAAACCATTCGGTCAGGTCGTTGTGTGTGTGGCGCTGCGTCAACGGCGCCGGCAGCACGGCCAGGCCCAGCGAGGAGAACAACAGTGGTTCTGGCCGCAGGCAGACATGCGCGTTCGGGGGCACCGCGTTCAGGCGCACGGCGCGGGTCCAAACCGATTCGGCAAGGCCGGCGTCGTGGTTGCCGGGGATCAACGCCCACGGCCCACCGAATGCGGCCATGCTGTTGAAGAGCCGGTGGATGGTCCTGTCGGCGACACCTTGCGCGTCGAACACATCGCCCGCCACCAACACGACATCGACGCCCTGCGCAACGGCCAGCTGCGCCAACCGATCCACCACGGCAAACCGGGCATCGGCCAGCAACGCTGCGTCGTCGGTGTCGAACTGGCCGTACTGCTTGCCAATCTGCCAGTCGGCTGTGTGCAGCAACTTGATCAACGCTGTCCCCCCTCAGAAGCCTTCAAGGTCAGTCTAGCTGCAGTCGAACTCAAGCCCATGTTCTCTGCAGCGCCCGGCAGACCAACTGCGACCTCCTCTGGCAGCTCCTACGGGGGCTCAAGAGGCCGAACGAATCCCTCCGCGATTACAGAGTTGGCCGTGCAAATTTCATCTTCACGCTCAGTGAGCTGAAGGACCGGTGCTGGCTGTGGCTGTTTGAAGCCGGGCAGCCAGTCGATGGCCTGCCGCAATGGGCCGACTGCACCCAGCACCGCACTTCCTGCGCCTGTGACGCTGACTCGCCTGTGCAAGGTCAGCCCGAATAGGGCCAAAGAAAGCTGCCTGACGGGCAGACGGACGATGGCCCGCATCAACCAGTGGATGTTGTAGCCTGCCGCCCAGCTCAGTGCGTGTGGTGCGTCGCCCAGCACACCTCGCTGCGTGAGGACTGTTTCGCCAATCTCGACGCTGGCAAACGGGCGCTCACCATCGGTCTTGTCGTCCTCGAAGCTGACCCAGCTCGAAGCCATTCAATGACCGGATTCAAATGGATCTTCTAGATCTTTGACCGCAAATTGGAATGAGGCGCGTCGGTGCCCGTGACGCGACAGTGGCGCGCAGCGGCGGCGTCGCAGCCCACCGTCAGCGCCAGGCGAACTCGGGCTGGTCGAAGTGGGCGACGCGGGTCGCGCGGCCGAGCAGGCAGACTTCGCGAAACTGGTAGAGCACGGCCGCGGTCGGCGCGGCGATCCAGCTGCTGCCGATAGGCATGCGCAGCACGGGGTGCTCGCTGTGGCGTGTCGTCTCCAGCATCGGCGCATCCGCACGCAGCAGCTCGGCCGCCGGGATGCGGTGGATGCTGGCGACTTCACCGCACTGCGGCCGCAGTTGGCGCGCCGGGCCGGCCCACAGCACCACCGGCGTGATGACGTAGCCCGAACGGGTGGCGAAGTCGTCGAGCCGGCCGAGCACCGCAGATGCGTCGAGCACCAGGCCGGTTTCCTCGGCCAGTTCGCGCAGCGCGGCCTGCTCGGGCGTTTCGTCAACGTCGATGCGGCCGCCCGGCAGCGCCCACTGGCCGGCGTGACTGCGCAGGCTGGCCGCGCGCCGGGTCAGCAGCAGTGCGGCGCCGCGGTTCCAGCGTTGATGGCGCGGCATGCCTTCCAGCTCGGCGCCCTGGCCGGCGTCGGCAATGGCCACGGCCACGGCAGCCGCCCGGTGAGGCCCGATGGCCAGCGGCTGGGCCTCGAACTGCCGCAGCCGCTGCAACAGCTGGGCCCGCAGCGCCTGGTTGCGCCGCAAGGCGCTCAGAGCTCCAGCAGTTGCGCCAGCTGCGCGGTCGGCAGGCCGCCCGACTGCACGCCGTAGGGGCCGTCGGCGGCAATGCGATAGACCATGTGCGGCACGCTGCCGGCGTCCAGCGACTTCCACAGCTCGGTATTGGCCTTGATCTTGGCCAGCAACTCGGGGTCCGACGGGCCCGGCACCGCGATCCCGCCCTTGCCACCGGCCAGCAGCGTCTCATGCAGGTCCATCGCTTTCGCCGGGTCCGCGGATGCCAGCATCAGCGCGCCCTGCGGCGCCGACGACGGGCCGATGAAGGCCACCGGCATCCAGACCATGCGGATGCGATCGTGCAGCGGCTTGCTGTTGACCCACAGCGTCGCGCAGTGGGGGCATTGCGGGTCGAAAAAGACGAGCACCTGGCGCGCTGCCATCGGCTGGCCGACGACGAAGCCGGTGCCGCGCGATGCCGTATCGAAGGCCTGGCGCGAGGTGCCGGCTGGCGCAGCGGCCGGCACGTTCGCCGAAGCTGCGGGTGCCTTCGCTTCGTTCTTCGAGCAGGCGGCCAGAGCCGCCAGCACGACGCCGCCGGCACCGATCAGGGCATGCCGGCGCTTCATGATGCAAGCCCCCGGCGCGGCGTCGTCGGCAGGCGAATGGCATGAAGCGCTGGAATCATCTGGGCTACTCCTTGAAGGTCTGGGCCACGTTTCGGTGGCCGGGCCGCCCGGCAAAAGGGCACGATTCGAGTCTAGCGCTTAGGCCTTGACCCCTGACACCTTGTGCCGCATCAGCCGGCCCCGTTCGCGCTCCCAGTCGCGCTGCTTCTCGGTGTTGCGCTTGTCGTGCTGCGCCTTGCCCTTGGCCAGTGCGACGTCGACCTTCACGCGGCCGCCCTTGTAGTGCAGGTTCAGCGGCACCAGGGTGAAGCCCTTTTGTTCGACCTTGCCGATCAGGCGCCGCATCTCGGCCTTGTGCACGAGCAGCTTCTTGGTGCGGTCGGCCTCGGGCGTGACATGCGTGGAGGCGGCGCGCAAGGCGTTGATGCGGCAGCCGATCAGGTACAACTCGCCGTCGCGGATCAACACGTAGCCGTCGGTAAGCTGCACCTGGCCGGCGCGAACGGCCTTGACCTCCCAGCCCTCCAGCACCATGCCGGCCTCGAACTGCTCCTCGATGCTGTACTCGTAACGGGCGCGGCGGTTCTCGGCAATGTGGGCCATCGTGTCGGTTCAGGTGGGGTCGCAGCCCCGCTTCTACAATCCCGGCATTGTATGAAGCACGTGCACAAGTCGGTCCTGCTGTGGTACTCGCCAGGCGAGATGTACGAGTTGGTCACCGACATCGAGGACTATCCGACCTTCCTGCCTTGGTGCGACAAGGCCGAGGTACTGCAACGTCACGACGACGGCGTCACCGCCCGCCTGGGTCTGGCCTACATGGGTGTGCACCATGCCTTCACCACGCGCAACCAGCAAGTGCCGGGGATGTCGGTGACCGTTCGGCTCGTCGACGGCCCGTTTTCGCTGCTCGACGGCACCTGGCTGTTTCGGCCGCTCGGCCGCCCGGGCAGCGAGGAACAGGCGTGCAAGATCGAGTTCGACCTGCGTTACGCCTTTGCCAGCAAGGCGCTGGAGGTGATGGTCAGCCCGGTGTTCGACAAGGTGGCCAACAGCTTCGTCGAGTCCTTCGTGCGGCGCGCCGAGGACGTCTATGGCGCCCGCTGAGTCCACGTCCGATCTGCACGTCGAGGTCGTGCATTGCCCACGGCCGGGTGTGACCGACCGCGTGACGGTGACGCTGCCCGCCGGCGCCACGGTCGCCGATGCCTTGCGCGCCAGCGGCTTGCCGGCGCGCCATGCGCTGGCGAGCGAAGGCCTGCGCCTGGGCGTGTGGTGCAGGACGCGCGACGTGGCGTGGCCCTTGCGCGACCGCGACCGGGTCGAGATCTACCGGCCGCTCGCGGTCGACCCCAAGGAGGCGCGTCGCCAGCGCTACCAGCGCCACAAGGAGCGCTACGCCAGAGGCTGACGCGCGGATCGAGGCCCGCGCTCAGCGGCAATCGGAGGCGATGACCTCGCGCCCGCGGCGCAGCTCTTCGGCACGGCCTTTGTCGTCGAGCACCTCGCGCTCACCCTTGTCGTTGAGGCGGGCGATGCGCTGGCCGCTCTCCAGTGCCGCGACATGAGCCCGTGCCCGGTTGCAGTTCTCGGCCCGGTTCGCCGCTGCCTTGTCGACCTCGGCCTTGAGCCGGGCCGCCTGTTGCTGCTCGGCGGCGAGCTTGCGCGCTTCGAGCTCGCGGTCCACCGGCGCGCGGACTTCCGGCCTCGCCGGCGCCGATGCCGCCGAGGCCGCCGGTTCGGCCGCGCGCGCCAACTCGGGCACCGGGCGCGCCAGGATGTCCTTCTCGGGCACATCCTTGGGCGGCGGCCGGTCGCTGACGTTGATCTGGCCGCTCTGGTCGCGCCATTTCCACTGCGCCTGGGCCGGCGGCAGCAGGCCCAGCGTCAGCCCCAGCGCCAGCAGCGGCAGCACGCGGCCCACTCGAAAAGCCGGGCGGTGCGGTGTCGTTGCAGGCAGCGGATGCATTGGCGCCAGTGTATGCCGGCCCCTGCCGCGGCAGGCCGTGAAGCCCGTCACGGTCGAGGCCGGGGCGGGGGCCTTCCTATAATCCGCTTTTGCGTCTGGAGCCCTTGCATGCGCCTACTCGGCAAAGCACTCACCTTCGACGACGTGTTGTTGGTGCCGGCATATTCACGGGTCTTGCCGCGCGACACCAGCCTCGCGACCCGTCTGTCGCGCCACATCACGCTCAACCTGCCGCTGGTGTCGGCCGCCATGGACACCGTGACCGAGGCGCGGCTGGCCATCGCCATCGCGCAGGAGGGCGGCATCGGCATCGTGCACAAGAACTTCACGCCGCAGCAGCAGGCGGCGGAGGTGGCACGCGTGAAGCGCTACGAATCGGGCCTGCTGCGCGACCCCATCACGATCACGGCCGACGTCACCGTGCGCGACGTGATGGCGCTGTCCAGGCAGCATGGCGTGTCGGGCTTCCCGGTGCTGGACGGCCGGAAGGTGGTGGGCATCGTCACCAACCGCGACCTGCGCTTCGAAACGCGGCTGGACGCCCCCGTGCGCGAGATCATGACGCCGCGCGAGCGCCTGGTGTGGGTGGGCGAGAGTGCCACGCTCGACGAGGGCAAGGCGCTGATGCACCGCCACAAGCTCGAACGCGTGCTGGTGGTCAACGACGCCTTCGAGTTGTGCGGGCTGATGACGGTGAAGGACATCACCAAGCAGACCGACTTCCCGAACGCCGCGCGCGACGCCCACGGCAAGCTGCGCGTGGGCGCCGCGGTGGGGGTGGGCGAAGGCACCGAAGAGCGCGTCGAGCTGCTCGTCAAGGCCGGCGCCGACGTGCTCGTGGTCGACACCGCGCACGGGCACAGCCAGGGCGTGATAGAGCGCGTGCGCTGGGTCAAGAGGCACTACCCGCAGGTCGACGTGATCGGCGGCAACATCGCCACCGGCGAGGCCGCGCTGGCGCTGGTGGAGGCCGGTGCCGACGCCGTGAAGGTGGGCATCGGGCCGGGCTCGATCTGCACCACGCGCATCGTCGCCGGCATCGGCGTGCCGCAGATCACCGCCATCGACAACGTCGCCAAGGCCCTGCGCGGCAGCGGCGTGCCGCTGATCGCCGACGGCGGCATCCGCTGGTCGGGCGACATCGCCAAGGCCATCGCCGCCGGCGCCGGCAGCGTGATGATGGGCAGCATGTTCGCCGGCACCGAAGAAGCGCCGGGCGAGACCATCCTCTACCAGGGCCGGACCTACAAGAGCTACCGCGGCATGGGCTCGTTGGGCGCCATGCAGCAGGGCAGTGCCGACCGCTACTTCCAGGAAGACAACGCCCACAACCCCAACACCGCCAAGCTGGTGCCCGAAGGCATCGAAGGCCAGGTGCCGTACAAGGGGACCATGGTCGCCATCGTGTTCCAGATGGCCGGCGGCCTGCGCGCGTCGATGCATTACTGCGGCTGCGCCGGCATCGACGACATGCACGAGCGCGCCGAATTCGTCGAGATCACCGCCGCCGGCATCCGTGAGAGCCACGTCCACGACGTGCAGATCACGAAGGAAGCGCCCAACTACCGCATGGAATGAGCGCCAGGTGACGCGCCCTTCCCTTGCCGGCGCCGGCCCGCGCCCGGCCGCCATGGGCTTCATCATGGTGGCGGTGTTGATCGACATGATCTCGGTCGGGCTCATCATCCCGGTGCTGCCGGCGCTGGTGGGCACCTTCACCGGCAACCCGGCCGACCAGGCCTTCTGGTACGGAGCGGTGACGCTGTCGTTCGCGGTGGCCACTTTCTTCTCGGCGCCCGTGCTCGGACGCCTGTCCGACCGCTACGGCCGCCGGCCGGTGCTGCTGCTGGGTTTCTGCGGGCTGGCGGTGAACTTCTTCGCCACGGCGATGGCCACGGCGCTGTGGATGCTGATCGCAGCGCGCCTGCTCGGTGGCGCCATGCAGGCCAACGCCGCCGTGGCGCAGGCCTATGTGGCCGACGTGACACAGCCCGCGGATCGGGCGCGCCGCTTCGGCCTGCTGGGCGCCATGTTCGGCATCGGCTACACGCTCGGGCCGGTGATGGGCGGCATGCTCGGCGCCATCGATCTGCACCTGCCCTTCTACGTCGCCGGCGGCCTGGCGGTGCTCAACACGATGTACGGCACCTTCGTGCTGCCGGAGTCGCTGCCGCGCGACAAGCGGCAGGCCTTCGACTGGAAGAAGGCCAACCCGGTGTCGGCGCTCAAGGGCCTGACCGCGCTGCGCGGCGTCGGGCCTCTGGTTTGGGTGGTGGGCCTGTCCGGGCTGGCGCAGTTCACGATGCACATGAGCTGGGTGCTTTACACCACCTTCAAGTTCGGCTGGGGGCCGAAGGAGAACGGCTGGTCGCTCTTCGCGGTGGGCGTCATGGCCGCCATCGTGCAGGGCGGGCTGATGAAGCGGCTGCTGGAGTACTTTTCGGCGCGGCGGCTGGCGGCCCTGGGGCTGGTGTCGTCGACCTTCTGCTACCTGGCCTGGGGGCTGGCCACCGAGGGCTGGATGATGATCGTCATCGTCGTCTTCAACCTGTTCGGCTTCACCACCGTGGCGGCGCTGCAGAGCCTGATTTCCAACGCCGCCGCCGACCGCGACCAGGGTCAGACCATGGGTGCCGTGGCCTCGCTGAACAGCGTCACGGGCGTGCTCGCGCCCGTCATCGCGGCAACGCTGCTCACCACGGTGTCGGGCCGGCCGCCGGGCGACGTCTGGCTGGGCCTGCCCTTCTTCTTCTGCGCCGTGCTGCAGGGCCTGGCCGCGGTGTTGGCGATCCGTCACTTCCAGCGCCACCGCGGCAGCCCTGCCGCCGCGGCCGCGGCACCCTGAACCGGGCCCCGAGCCATGCACGACAAGATCCTCATCCTCGATTTCGGCTCGCAGGTCACGCAGCTCATCGCCCGCCGCGTGCGCGAGGCGCATGTCTATTGCGAGATCCACCCCAACGACGTCGGCGACGCGTTCATCCGCGACTTCGCACCGAAGGGCATCGTCCTGTCCGGCAGCCACGCCAGCACCTACGAAGAGCACGAACTGCGCGCGCCGCAGGCGGTGTGGGACGCCGGCGTGCCGGTGCTGGGCATCTGCTACGGCATGTTCACGATGGCGGTGCAGCAGGGCGGGCAGGTCGAGGCCAGCGAGCAGCGCGAGTTCGGCTATGCCGAAGTGCGCGCGCGCGGCCACACGCGGCTGCTCGACGGCATCCAGGACTTCGCGATGCCCGAAGGCCACGGCATGCTCAAGGTCTGGATGAGCCACGGCGACAAGGTCACCGCGCTGCCGCCGGGCTTCAAGCTGATGGCCAGCACACCGAGCTGCCCGATCGCCGGCATGGCCGACGAAGCCCGCGGCTATTACGGCGTGCAGTTCCACCCCGAGGTCACGCACACCGTGCAGGGCCGGGCGCTGATCGAACGCTTCGTGCTCGGCATCTGCGGCGCGCGGCCCGACTGGGTGATGCGCAACCACGTCGAGGAAGCCGTGCAGCGCATCCGCGAGCAGGTGGGCAGCGAGGAAGTCATCCTGGGCCTGTCCGGCGGCGTCGATTCGAGCGTGGCCGCGGCGCTGATCCACCGCGCCATCGGCGAGCAGCTGACCTGCGTCTTCGTCGACCACGGCCTGCTGCGGCTGAACGAAGGCCTGCTGGTGATGGACATGTTCGTCGGCCGCCTGCACGCCAAGGTGCGGCACGTCGACGCCAGCGCCGAATTCCTGGGCGCGCTGGCCGGCGTCAGCGACCCCGAGGCCAAGCGCAAGATCATCGGCCGCGAATTCGTCGAGGTCTTCCAGCGCGAGGCGAAGAGCCTGGTGAATGCCAAGTGGCTGGCGCAGGGCACGATCTACCCCGACGTCATCGAGTCCGGTGGCGCGAAGACGAAGAAAGCCACCTCGATCAAGAGCCACCACAACGTCGGCGGCCTGCCCGAGACGCTGGGCCTCAAGCTGCTGGAGCCGCTGCGCGACCTGTTCAAGGACGAGGTGCGCGAGCTCGGCGTGGCGCTGGGCCTGCCGCACGAGATGGTCTACCGCCACCCCTTCCCCGGGCCGGGGCTGGGCGTGCGCATCCTGGGCGAGGTCAAACCCGCCTTCGCCGACCTGCTGCGCCGCGCCGACGCCATCTTCATCGACGAGTTGCGCGCCACCATCGACCCGAGCGACGGCCAGAGCTGGTACGACAAGACCAGCCAGGCCTTCGCCGTCTTCCTGCCGGTGAAGAGCGTGGGCGTGATGGGCGACGGCCGCACTTACGACTACGTGGTGGCGCTGCGCGCCGTGCAGACCAGCGACTTCATGACCGCCGACTGGGCCGAGCTGCCCTATGCACTGCTGAAGAAGGTGTCCAGCCGCATCATCAACGAGGTGCGCGGCATCAACCGCGTGACCTACGACGTGTCGAGCAAGCCGCCGGCGACGATCGAGTGGGAGTGAGGGGGGGTGGTTTTTGGGGGTTCGGGGTCTATCGGGGACTGTCGGAAGCAGTGCGGAAGAGCGCTTTCAGGCCCTCGCAAGTCGTTGATTGACAATCGGTTTCCTGTCTTTTTCGACCCGGCGATCAAGCGCGGACTATTGGCAACGATCGCTGGCAAGCGGAACTTTTGACGGTATGGCTGACGGTCAAGACTCGACGACGGATCTCAAGAGTACCGAGTTCTCGCGTCATTTTGGCGCTCGGTGATGCGCGCGATTGTGGTCGTCGATCCACTTCTCTGTCAGCCGGTCTAGCTACCAAGGGAGGCCCCCCGGCTCTGCCGGGGAGGCAGTAGGAGTTTGACG
>JAUXVE010000044.1 GCA_030680415.1 Rubrivivax sp. | reverse complement strand
CGCCCGGACACCCCTTTGCGGCAGGCAGCGGTGGTTCTCCGCGCCCGCCACCTCCGGCGGTTGAGCGGCAGGTGGTGCCCGGCGGGGGCGCTGTGTGTGGCGCCGAGCAGCGCAGTCTTGAGGGGGGCGCGCGCAGCGCGCTTCGTGAACTGACTTGCCGCATCCTGTTTGAGCGCAGTGAGCGCAGCGAACGAAGCGAGTTATGCGGCACCCCCTCAAGGCGAGCAGCGCAGGGGAGTCGGTGCGCAGCACCGACCGCCACAGCCAGCGCCCCCGCCGGGCACCGCCTGCCGCGACCGGCGCAAAACGTCGAGCGCAGAAAGCGCACACCCGGCAAGGTCCGCAACGGGCCGCAAGCAGACGACCCACTTCCAGTCGATCGATCGCGAATCCGTATCAGATCCCCTGCGCGCGGCGCAGCGTCCTCGCGCGGTCCACCGACTGCAGTTTGAGTGTCAGGCGCTGCCCGCCACGTTCGATGTCCAGCGCCACCTCGCGCTCGGTGCGGACATCGGCCCACAGCGCCTTCCACAGCTGGGCCAGCCCGGCCACCGGCGTGCCGTCGATGGCCAGCACGCGGTCGCCGCGCAGCACGCCGGCGAGGTCGGCCGGGCTGTCCTCGGCCACGCGCAGCACACGCAGTTCACCTTCGTGCTCGACGCAGTTCACGCCCAGCCAGGCACGCCTGCTGGCGCTGGAGCTGCCGCGCTGGCGCAGTTCGCCCAGGATGGGTTTGAGCAGATCCACCGGCACGAACATGTTGCCCGGCCGGGGCGGCTGCCCGGGGCCCAGCGCGTCGGCCACGAACAAGGAGCCGATGCCGAGCAGTTCACCGCGCTCGTTGAAGAGGCCGGCGCCGCCGTGGTCGGGCCGCGGCGGCGCAGTGAACAGCGCACCGTCGATGTGGTATTCCCAGTAGCCGGCGAAGGCGCGCCGCGACACCAGCCGCGTCGCGCCCACCGCGCCGGTGTCGCCGCCGCTCACCACCAGCAATGGGCTGCCGCCGTCTGCGGCCGCGGCCGGCGCTGCGCCCGCATCGCCCAGGGGCACGGGCGCCAGCTTCAAGGGCACCAGCGCCTGCACGAGCCCAAAGCCGGTGGCCAGGTCATAGGCCACGACGCGGGCCGGGATGTTGCGGCCGTCGTCGGTGCTCAGCATCACCTGCTCGGCTTCGAGCACCAGGTAGCCGATGGTCAGCACCAGGCCGTCGGCATCGATGACCACCCCCGAGCCCTGGCGAGCACGGCCCAGGGTGGCCGCCGAGCGGGCGTCTTCCACGGCCAGGGCGCGCAGGCCGACGACGGCGTCGCTGGCGCGCTGCAGGGCGCGCGATTGCGCCTCGATCGCCGAGCCGGTGTCCGCCGCGGCGCCGGCGAAGCCGGCTGCAGCGGCCAACGCAGCCAGAACCCAGCCCCGCAGCCCGTCGATGATTGGCTTCATGCCCTGCCCCTGTTCAGCCCCGCGTGCCGTCAAGCATGCCGCTGGCCGCTCACCCTGAGCGTGTCAGGGGCATGGCCTTCAACGGCGCCGGCGGCGGAAGGGCGGCTGGCCGCGCCACCAGCGGATCATCAGGAAGCCGCCGACCATGCCGCCGAGGTGGGCAAAGTGCGCGATACCGCCGACGTCGAGCAAGCCCAGCAGCAGTTCCAGCGCCCCGAAGATGATGACGAAGGTGCGCGCCTTCATCGGGATCGGCGGGAACAGCGGCATGATGATGCGGTTGGGAAACAGCATGCCGAAGGCCAGCAACAAGGCGTACAGCGCGCCCGAAGCGCCCACGGTGGGCACGCGTGAACCGGTGAGCCAGGTGATGACGAGCTGCGCCATGGCTGCCGTCAGTACGCCGGCGAGCAGGAAATGCCAGTAGCGCTGCTGGCCCCACAGGCGCTCCAGCTCGGAGCCGAACATCCACAGGCCCAGCATGTTGAAGAACAGGTGCCCGATGCCACCGTGCAGGAAGGCGTAGGTGACCATCTGCCAGGGCATGAAATTGCCGCTGGCCAGCGGCCACAGTGCAAAGGCGCCGGACAGGAAAACGACCTGCTGCACGAAGAAGATGGCCGTGCAGGCCAGCATCAGGGCACGGGTGAGGGGCGGGATCGTCGGCATCGAGTCGCGGCAGAGTGTGAGGCTCGTTCAGCCCCGGCTGGTGCCCGCGGCCAGACTCGAACTGGCACGCCTTGCGGCGGCGGATTTTGAGTCCGCTACGTCTACCGATTTCGTCACGCGGGCAGGGGTGCGCCGTTGGGCGCCGAAGAGCGGTGGATTATCACACGGCCCCTGCGTCGGCCCTGCACGGGCGGCGGCGCCTGCAGCGCTCGCGCGCCACTGCGAGACAATGAGCAGCGACCGAGGAGCCCACGAGATGAACAATGCTGCGGCACCCCCCTACAAGACCCTGGAAGACGCCATCGGCGGTACGCCGCTGGTGCGCTTGCAGCGCCTGCCCGGTGCCGCGGGCACGCAGCGCGGCAACGTCATCCTGGGCAAGCTCGAAGGCAACAACCCCGCGGGGTCGGTGAAGGACCGCCCGGCCATCGCCATGATCAGGCGCGCCGAGGCGCGCGGCGAGATCCGTCCCGGCGACACGCTGATCGAGGCCACGTCGGGCAACACCGGCATCGCGCTGGCGATGGCGGCGGCGATCCGTGGCTACCACATGCTGCTGATCATGCCGGAGGACCTGTCGATCGAGCGTGCGCAGACCATGAAGGCCTTTGGCGCCGAACTGATCCTCACGCCGCGCTCCGGCGGCATGGAGTACGCGCGCGACCTGGCCGAGCAGATGCAGCGCGACGGCAAGGGTCGCGTGCTCGACCAGTTCGCCAATGCCGACAATCCACGTGTGCACTTCGAGACCACCGGCCCCGAGATCTGGGCCGACACGGCCGGGCGCGTGACGCACTTC
Source organism: Rubrivivax sp. (assembly GCA_030680415.1). Lineage (GTDB taxonomy): Bacteria > Pseudomonadota > Gammaproteobacteria > Burkholderiales > Burkholderiaceae_C > Rubrivivax. The sequence continues at coordinate 20,927 of JAUXVE010000044.1, read as the reverse complement.
GTCAGCGCCATGGGCACCACTGGCACCATCACGGGCGTGTCGCGCTACCTGAAGTCGCAGAACCCTCTGGTGCACATCGTCGGCGCGCAGCCGGCCGAAGGTTCGCGCATCCCCGGCATCCGCAAGTGGCCCGAGGCCTACCTGCCGAAGATCTACGACCCGACGCACGTCGACGAGCTGGTGCTCGTGAGCCAGGCCGACGCCGAGGACATGGCGCGCCGCCTGGCGCGGGAAGAAGGCCTGTTTGCCGGCATCTCCGCCGCCGGCGCCTGCTGGGTGGCGCTGCAGATCGCGCAGACGGTGGAAAACGCCACCATCGTCTTCATCGTCTGCGATCGCGGTGACCGTTACCTGTCCACGGGCGTGTTCCCGGCATGACCTTCGTCCCGCGCTTTTGCCTGAGCTGCGGCACGGCGCTGGCACCGATCAGCGCGGTGGAGGACAGCGGCCCCAAGGAACGCCTGCGCTGCCCGGCCTGCGGCTGGACGCACTGGAACAACCCGACGCCGGTGCTCGCCGCGGTGATCGAATGCAGCGACCGCGAAGGCCGGCTGCTGCTGGCGCGCAACGCCTCCTGGACGGGGCGCCTGTTCGGCCTCATCACCGGCTTCATGGAGGCCGGCGAAACGCCCGCGCAAGGCATCGCGCGCGAAGTCGCCGAGGAAACCTCGCTGCAGGTGCAATCGCTGGCGCTGATCGGCGTCTACGACTTCCAGCGCATGAACCAGGTCATCATCGCCTACCACGCGCTGGCCTGCGGCGAGATCGTGCTGTCGCCCGAACTGGCCGAATACAAGCTGTTCACGCCCGACCAGGTGCGCTGCTGGCGTGCCGGCACCGGCTTTGCACTGGCCGACTGGCTGCGCGGGCGCGGGCACGAGCCTCGGTTCATCGATCTCTCGGCACGTGCCTAGAATCCGTGCCATGGAAACGACCCGAGAACTCGACGCCCGTGGTCTGAACTGCCCGCTGCCCATCCTCAAGGCCAAGAAGACCCTGGCAGAGATGGCCAGCGGCGAATTGCTGCGCGTCGTGTCGACCGATCCCGGCTCGGTGCGCGATTTCCAGGCCTTTGCCCGCCAGACCGGCAACGAACTGGTGGAGCAGACCAGCGGCGGCAGCGACTTCATGCACGTGTTGCGGCGGCGCTGAACGCCGCCGCAACACGAGCGCAGGCTACAGTTCGAGCCCGCGCAGGAAGGTGCGAAAGCCTGCGCCCAGTTGTGGGTGTGCAAGCGCCAGTTCGACGTTGGCTTGCAGGAAGCCTTCCTTGCTGCCGCAGTCGTAGCGCTTGCCCTCATAGCGATAGGCAAACACCTTCTCGCGGCGCAGCAGCGAAGCAATGCCGTCGGTGAGCTGGATCTCGCCGCCGACGCCGCGCGGCTGGGTGGCGATCTCGTGAAAGACCCCCGGCGTCAGGATGTAGCGGCCGGCCACGCCCAGCCGCGACGGTGCGTCCTCGGGCGCGGGCTTCTCGACGATGCGCTCGATGTCCAACAGCCGCTCGTTGACCTCGGTACCGGCGACGATGCCGTAGCGGCGTGTCTGCTCGGCCGGCACCTCCTGCACGGCGATGATCGAGGCCCGCCATTCGGCGTACTGGTCGACCATCTGCTTGAGCACCGGCGGCTGGCCCACCATCAGGTCGTCGGCCAGCAACACCGCGAAGGGCTGGTTGCCGACCAGGCGCTGACCGCAGAGCACGGCGTGCCCCAGACCCAGCGCCTGCGCCTGGCGCACGTAGATGCACTCCATATCGTCGGGCTTGATGCTGCGCACGACGTCCAGCAGTTCCTGCTTACCCGCCCGTTCGAGGGCTACCTCCAACTCGAGAGTCATGTCAAAGTGATCCTCGATCGCCCGCTTGTGGCGGCCGGTGACGAAGATCATCTCGCGCACGCCCGCGGCGTACGCTTCCTCCACCGCGTACTGGATCAGCGGTTTGTCGACGACGGGCAGCATCTCCTTGGGCTGCGCCTTGGTGGCGGGCAGAAACCGGGTACCCAGTCCTGCGACGGGGAAAATTGCCTTTTGTACGAGCATAGGGTTCTCTAGAATGTACGCAGTCCGTTTCATTGTGGCATGGGGGCTCATCAGGGTACCTTCGTGCTGCGCACCCCGGCATTCGCCCCTCGGACGGCCGGGCGGGCTCATGCCGGCCCCGTGACAGTCTTGTGCCCCTTGCGATGGACGTACTGATCGTCGAACCGCTCGACCCCAACGTGCTGAACTGGCTGGCCGCACGCCACGCCGTGCAGTACGCGCCTGAACTGGCGCAGCAGCCGCATGCCTTTCGCGAAACCCTGGTGCGTGTGCGATCGGTGATCATCCCGCCATCGGTGGCGCTGGACGCCGCCACGCTGCAAGGCGCGCCGCAGTTGCGCATCGTGGGACGGCTGTCGGCGGGCGCCGAGAACATCGACATCGATGCCTGTGCGCGCGCCGGCATCGAAGTCGTGCGGCCGGCCAGTGCCAGCGCCGGCGCCGAGGCCGAGTTCGTGATCGGCGCCTTGCTGCAGATGCTGCGGCGGGTGCCCATCATCAGCGACGACGGGCTGCTGGTCGGTCGCGAACTCGGTGGCCTGACGGTCGGTCTGGTCGGCATGACGGCCACCGTCAAGCCGCTGCAGCAACTGCTGCAGGCCTTCGGCGCGCGCGTCATCGGCTATGACCCGGGTGTGCACGCCTCCGACCCGATCTGGTCGCGTTCGGGCGTCGAACCCGTCGGGCTGCAGGAGTTGCTGCAGGGCAGCGACGCGGTCTGCGTCCTGCTGACCTACTACCCGCGTTTCGCAGGCCTGTTCGGCGCGCGGCTGCTCACCGAGTGCAAGCTGAACCAGGTGCTCGTGAGCCTGGGGCATTCGAGCCTGTTCAACGAAGCGGCACTGGCGCAGGCGCTGCGCGAGGGGCCGCTGGCCGCCGCCTGGTTCGACAGCCTGGAGCCGGGCGCGCTGGACCCGGGCCGGCCGCTGCGCCACATCGACACGCTGCAGGTGACGCCGCGCGTCAGCGCGACCACGCAGCAGTCGCGTGTGCGCAGCGCCTGGGCGGTGGCGCGGCGCATCGACGAACTGCTGCTCTCGGTGCCGCCGCGGCGCAGCTTCAGGCAGACGCTGCCAGGCGAGTTTGCTGGTCTTGAAGACGGTCCAGCGCCTGCCTGAAGTCGGCCCGGCGTGAACGTTCCTGTTCGACCACGGCCGCCGGCGCGCGGGCCACGAAACCGGGGTTGCCGAGCTTGGCGTCGGCCTTGACGATCTCGCCCTGCAGGCGCGAGATCTCCTTGGCCAGGCGTGCCTGTTCGGCGGCCAGGTCGATGGCCACGAACAGCGCCAGCCGCATCTCGCCCGACATTGCCACCGGTGCCGCCTGCGTGGCCGCGGCAAAGGCGGCTTCGTCGGCCAGCGCTCGCACCTCGGCCAGCCGGGCCAGTGCCTTGAGCAGCGGCGAGGCGGCGGCGACGAAGGCCTCGTCGCCCAGCGTCAGCAGGGGCACCCGCTCGCCCGGGTTGAGCCCCATCTCGCTGCGCAGGCGGCGGCATTCGCCGACCACGGCCTTGAGCCGGGTCATCCACAGGTCGGCCACCGGATCGACCTTTGCCAGCTGCGCCTGCGGGTAGGCTGCGGTGACGATGCTGTCGGCAGCGCCAGGCTGCCTGCGGCCGGCGACCACGGCCACGGTGTCCCACAGTTCGGCGGTGATGAAGGGCGCAACCGGGTGCAGCAGCCGCAGCACCGTCTCCAGCGTGCGGATCAGCGTGCGGCGCGTGGCCCGCTGCTCGGCTTGGCTGCCGCCGGCGATCTGCACCTTGGCGATCTCCAGGTACCAGTCGCAGTACTCGTCCCAGATGAAGGTGTAGATGGCGTTGGCCACAAGGTCGAGCCGGTAGTCGGCAAAACCCTGCGCCACCGCGGCTTCGACGCGCTGCAGCTCGCCGCCGATCCAGCGGTCGGCCAGCGAGAAGTGCAGGGTGCCCTCGCCGCCGTCGGCGGCCTGGCATGCCACCGCCGTGTGCTCCTTCAGGCCGCAGTCCTGGCCTTCGCAGTTCATGAGCACGAAGCGCGTCGCGTTCCAGAGCTTGTTGCAGAAGTTGCGGTAGCCCTCGCAGCGCTTGCTGTCGAAATTGATGTTGCGGCCCAGGCTGGCATAGCTGGCCATCGTGAAGCGCAGCGCATCGGCGCCGAAGGCCGGGATGCCGTGCGGGAATTCCTTCTCGGTGTCCTTGCGCACGCGCGGCGCGGTCTCGGGCTTGCGCAGGCCGGTGGTGCGCTTGTCCAGCAACGCGGGCAGGTCGATGCCGTCGATGAGGTCCACCGGGTCGAGCACGTTGCCTTCGCTCTTGCTCATCTTGTGGCCCTGGGCGTCGCGCACCAGGCCGTGGATGTAGACGTCGCGGAACGGCACACGGCCGGTGAAGTGGGTCGTCATCATGATCATCCGGGCGACCCAGAAGAAGATGATGTCGAAGCCGGTGACGAGCACGGTGGAAGGCAGGAAGAAATCCTGCTCCGGCGTCTTGTGCGGCCAGCCCAGGGTGGAGAAGGGCACCAGCGCCGACGAGTACCAGGTGTCGAGCACGTCCTCGTCGCGCGTCAGCGGGCCGCCGTAGCCGGCCGCGGCGGCGCGCTGGCGCGCCTCGTCCTCGCTGCGCGCCACGAAGAGCTCGCCGCTGGCGCCGTACCAGGCCGGGATCTGGTGGCCCCACCAGAGCTGGCGGCTGATGCACCAGTCCTGGATGTTGTCCATCCAGTGCTTGTAGGTGTTGACCCATTGCTCGGGCACGAAGCGCACCTGGCCACTGGCCACCGCATCGACGGCCTTGGCGGCGATGCTCTTGCCATCGGCGCCGGGCTTGTTGACGGCCACGAACCACTGGTCGGTGAGCATGGGCTCCACGATCTGGCCGGTGCGTGCGCAGCGCGGCACCACGAGCCGGTGCTTCTTCGTTTCCACCAGCAGGCCCAGGCGCTCGAGGTCGGCCACGACCTGCTTGCGCGCCACGAAGCGGTCCAGTCCGCGGTAGGCGGCGGGGGCCTGGTCGTTGACGGTCGCGTCGAGCTTGAGCACGCCGATCACGGGCAGGCCGTGGCGCAGTCCCACGGCGTAGTCGTTGGCGTCGTGCGCCGGCGTCACCTTGACGACGCCGGTGCCGAACTCGCGGTCGACATAGGCGTCTTCGATGACAGGGATCAGCCGGTCGCACAGCGGCAGGCGCACTTGCTTGCCGACGAAGGTGGCGTAGCGCTCGTCGTCGGGGTGCACCATCACCGCGGTGTCGCCGAGCATGGTCTCGGGCCTGGTCGTCGCCACCACCAGGCTGCCGCTGCCATCTTCCAGCGGATAGCGGATCAGCCACAGGAAGCCGTCTTCCTCTTCGCTCTCGACCTCGAGGTCGGACACCGCCGACTTCAGCGCCGGATCCCAGCTCACCAGGCGCTTGCCGCGGTAGATCAGGCCCTCGTCGAACAGGCGCACGAAGGTTTCGGTGACGACGGCGGACAGGTCCTCGTCCATCGTGAAGTACTCGCGCGACCAGTCCACGCTGTCGCCCAGGCGGCGCATCTGGTTGGTGATCGTGGCACCCGAGCTGGCCTTCCAGTCCCACACCTGGGCGACGAAGTTCTTGCGCCCGAGGTCGTGCCGGTTGAGGCCACTTTCCTGCAACTGGCGCTCGACGACGATCTGGGTCGCGATGCCTGCATGGTCGGTGCCCGGCAGCCACAGCGTGTTGAAGCCGCGCATGCGGTGGTAACGCGTCAGCGCGTCCATCAGCGTCTGGTTGAAGGCGTGGCCCATGTGCAGCGTGCCGGTCACGTTGGGCGGCGGCAGCTGGATCGCAAACGACGGCCGTGCCGGGTCGAGCGTGGGCTGGAAAGCCCCCGCGGCCGCCCACACCGGGCCCCAGCGGGCTTCGATGGCGGCAGGTTCGTAGGACTTGGCGAGATCGGTCATGATGGCGACGACGAAACGATGCGGACCGGCAACTGAAAACCGTGTCAACGTGGGTGGCGCGGGAGGAGTTGCGATTGTAGGTGGCGGCCCCACGCCAGCGCCTTCGAAGGAGACCCCTCGATGACTCCCGTTCAACGCTCCCGGCCCCGGTTCGCCCGCGGTGCCCGCCGTCTGGCCGTGGCCCTGGCGGTGACTGTCCTGGCCGGCTGTGGCGGCGGCGGCGGGGACGGCGACGCCGTCGCGCCGCCGGCCGGCTGCAGCGTCGCCGAGCAGCAGCAGTGGCTGGCCGCCTACATGGAAGACTGGTACTTCTGGTACCGCCTGTCGCCGCGGCCGGCGCCGGGGGCCTATGCCGATGTGCAGAGCTACTTCGACGCGTTGCTGTACACCGGCAGCGACCCCGCCTTTCCGGCCGACCGCTGGAGCCGCAGCGAAAGCACCGAGACCTTCAATCGCTTCTACGGCGAGGGCAGCACGCTGGGCTACGGCGTCTCGGTGGCCGGCCTGGAGCTGGCCGGCGACCCCACGCAGCCGCTGTACGTGCGCCACGTCGAGCCGCGCTCGCCGGCGGCTGCGCTGGGCGTGCAGCGCGGCGACGAGGTGATGTCGATGAACGGGCGCAGCGCTGCCGAGCTCGTCGCAGCCGATGACTTTGCTGCCCTCACCGCCGCCGCCAGCGGTGAGCGCCTGACGCTGGAACTGCGGCGCGGCGGCGTGTCGCGCACGGTGACGATCAGCGCTGCCGTCTTTGCGTTGACACCGGTCAGCGGCACCGCGGTGCTGGACATCGGGCCCGGCCGCAAGCTCGGCTACGTGGCGGTCAAGGATATGATCGACCAGGCGCTGGCGCCGCTGGAGACGAGTTTTTCGCGCTTCAGGGCCGAGGGCGTGATCGATCTCGTGCTCGACCTGCGCTACAACGGCGGCGGACTCGTGGCCACCGGTGGCGTGGTGGCGTCGTACATCGCCGGCACGCGCGGCGACGGCCGCAGCTACGCCACGCTGCTGTACAACGACAAACGCGCGGCCAGCAATCAGCGTTTCGCCTTTTCGCGCCCGTCGTCGGCACTGACGCTGCCGCGGGTCTTCGTGCTCATGGGCCGGCGCACCTGCTCGGCCAGCGAGCAGGTCATCAACGGCCTGCGCGGCGTCGGCGTCGAGGTGGTGGCGATCGGTGAAACCAGCTGCGGCAAGCCGGTGGGGTCGCTGCCCGCGAGCGCCTGCGGACGCACCTACAGCGTCGTCAACTTCGAGAGCGTGAACGACCGCAACGAGGGCCGCTACTTCGACGGCTTCGACGCCACCTGCCCGGTGCGCGAGGACTTCACGGCGGCCCAGGGCGCGGACGCCGACCCCTTGCTGGCCGCGGCCCGCCACCATGCGCAAACCGGCCAGTGCCCGGCGCAGGCCAGCCTGCGCCAACAGCCACTGCAGCGTCAGCCGGCTCGCCAGCTCAGGCGGCCGAGCGACGAGCGCGAAGACCTGCTGGTGCGTTGACGGTCGAGGCAGTGCTCGCTACATGAACAGGTGCTCGCCGGCGTTTTCGCCGCCCAGGATCACGTAGTTGACCTTCTTCAGGTCCTTCAGCTCGCGCCCGCCGGCATAGCTGATCGAGCTCTGCAGGTCCTCGCGCATCTCGCGCAGCGTGTCGGCCAGCCGGCCCTTGATGGGCTCGAGGATGCGCTTGCCCTCGACGTGTTTGTACTCGCCCTTGTTGAAGTCGCTGGCCGAGCCGTAGTACTCCTTGTAGAGCTTGCCGTCGACCTCGACGGTGGCGCCGGGGCTTTCTTCATGGCCGGCAAAGAGCGAGCCCACCATCACCATCGCGGCGCCGAAGCGCACGCTCTTGGCGATGTCGCCGTGGTGGCGGATGCCGCCGTCGGCGACGATAGGCTTGGTGGCCACGCGCGCGCACCACTTCAGCGCGCTGAGCTGCCAGCCGCCGGTGCCGAAGCCGGTCTTGAGCTTGGTGATGCACACCTTGCCCGGGCCCACGCCCACCTTGGTGGCGTCGGCGCCCCAGTTCTCGAGGTCGATCACGGCCTCGGGCGTGGCCACGTTGCCGGCAATCACGAAGGTCCGCGGCAGCTTGTGCTTGATGTGTTCGATGGTCTTGCGCACGCTGTCGGCGTGGCCGTGGGCGATGTCGATCGTGATGTAGTCGGCACCCACGCCGTCGGCGGCCAGGCGGTCGACGACGGCAAAGTCGGCCGGCCTCACGCCTGAACTGAGCGAGATGAACAGCCCCTTGTCGCGCATGCGGCGGGCGTAGGCCACGCTGTCGAGGTCGAAGCGGTGCATGACGTAGAAGTGGCCGCTGGCCGCCAGCATCTCGCTGATCGCCTCGTCGATCACGGTCTTCATGTTGGCGGGCACCACCGGCAGGGCGAAGCGGCGGCCGCCGAATTCCACCGAGGGGTCGCATTCGCTGCGGCTGTCCACGCGGCAGCGGCGCGGCAGCAGCAGGATGTTGTCGTAGTCGAAGATTTCCATCGTCGGGCTTCGCTGGCGGGTGGGGGAAGTCGCTGGAGCTGGTGGGATCGGCGGCGGGCATGTCGGTCTGCGCGCGGCTCGCGCCAGAGACACCGGCCGGGCGCCAGCAAATGCGCCCGAGCGTGAATCTTACGCGGCCGTCGCCGGTCGGGCAGGACGCCGGATGCCGCTTCCAGGGCCGCGGCAGTCTCAAGTGCGCGGGCCGGCGGCCGACAACCTCTCACCAACCTGCCAAGCGAAAGACGGTGAACCGACGACCCGCCAGGAACCTGAAGACGCTCAGCCCCCTTGGCGCTCGCGTGCGCCGGTGGCTCGTCCAGCGTTGGGTCGACAACAGCTGGGTGCGTCGCGCCGAGTCCGAAAAGCGCTTTCTTGCGCTGTTCGAACATGCCGGCGAAGCCATGGTGGTGTGCAACGCGGCCGGCGAGGTGCTGGCTGCCAACGGGGCCGTGGCGAGCCTGTTTGCCGAGGCGCCGGCGGCACTGGTGGGCAAGCCACTGACGCCCCGGCTGCAGCAGGCCGCGGGCGCGCCCGCAGGGCCCTTCGTGCTGCGCAACGGCGAAGCCACGCTGCGTCGGCATCGGGCCCCCGAGCGCCCCGTCGAGCTGCGCATCACCCGCTTGCCCGGCGCCGGCGGCGAGCACTGGCTGGTGGCGTTGCGCGACAACGCCGACCGCGTCCAGACGCAGGAGCGGCTGGCCTTCCTGGCCAACTTCGACAGCCTCACCGGCTTGCCCAACCGCACCCTCTTCCGCGACCGCCTGGCGCAGGCCATGGGGCGCGCGCAGCGTTCGGGCCGGCCGTTGGCGCTGATGTTCCTGGACCTCGATCGCTTCAAGGTCATCAACGACAGCCTGGGCCACGAGGCCGGCGACCGCCTGCTGCAGCACGTGGCGCAAACGCTTTCGCAGTGCCTGCGTGGTGTCGATTCCGTGGCGCGGCTGGTCGACGCCGAACCCATCACGCTGTCGCGCCTGGGCGGCGACGAGTTCACGGTCATCGCCGAGGGGCTGGGTGGTGTCGAGGACGCCATGCTTGTCGCGCGGCGCCTGCTCGATGCGCTGAACGCACCGGTCCAGCTGGGCGGGGAGGAGGTCGTGGTCTCGGCCAGCATCGGCATCTCGATGTACCCCACCGACGATGTCGACCTGGACACGCTGGTGCGCCACACCGACATGGCGATGTACCGCTCCAAATCCTTGGGCCGCAACACCTACAGCTTCTTCAGCGACGACCTGAACGCCGCCGTCGCGGCACGCCTGTCGCTGGAGGTTGCACTGCGCCACGCCATGGAACGCAACGAGTTCCTGCTCCACTTCCAGCCCAAGGCCTGCTTGCGCACCGGCAAAGTGACGGGCGTGGAAGCCTTGCTGCGCTGGGAGCGCCCGGGCCTGGGGCTGGTGCCGCCGGACCGCTTCATCTCGGTGCTGGAAGACACCGGCATGATCCTGCCGGTGGGTGCATGGGTGATCCGAGCTGCCTGCGCGCAGCTCGGCGAGTGGGACCGCATGGGCCTGCCGCCGCTGCGCATGGCCGTCAACCTGTCGGCGCGGCAGTTCCGTCATCAATACCTGGCGTCGATGGTCGAGGACACGCTGCGCGAAAACTACATCGAGCCCGGTCGGCTGGAGATCGAACTCACCGAGTCGCTGCTGATGGAGGACAACGAAACCAACCGCAGCATGCTCGCGAGCTTCTCGCGCATGGGCGTGCGCATGGCGATCGACGACTTCGGCACCGGGCACTCTTCGCTGAGCTACCTCAAGCGCTTCAATATCGACACGCTGAAGATCGACCGTTCCTTCGTCAAGTCGCTGCCCGACAGCAGCGAGGACCTGGCCATCAGCACCGCCATCATCGCCATGGCCCGCAGCATGCAGATGAGCGTGGTGGCCGAGGGTGTGGAAACCGAGCCGCAGGCGCAGACCCTGCGCGAACTGGGCTGCGACGAGATGCAGGGTTACCTGCTCAGCCGACCGCTGCCGCCGGCCGACCTGGTGGCCTGGCTGCACCAGCGGCTGCGCCTGGACGGGGCACGCAAGCTGGCGATGGGCCGTGACATCGGTGAGCCGCTGGCATTGACGGCGTTCGACGCGACGGCCTGATCGGCGGCGGCCGCTGTGCGGCCGACTCCTAGAATCGGGCAATGATCGATGTGCCCCCGTCAGCCCGGCGTCTGCTCGAAGGACTCAACGAAGAACAGCTCGCCGCGGTGACGCTGCCGGCGCAGCCGGCGCTGATCCTCGCCGGCGCCGGTTCGGGCAAGACGCGCGTGCTGACGACACGCATCGCCTGGCTGCTGCAGACCGGGCAGGTGTCGCCCGGCGGCGTGCTCGCCGTGACCTTTACCAACAAGGCCGCCAAGGAGATGCTGACGCGCCTGGGCGCGATGCTGCCGGTGGCCGTGCGCGGCATGTGGATCGGCACCTTCCACGGCCTGTGCAACCGCTTCCTGCGCGCGCACTGGAAGCTGGCCGGGTTGGCGCAAGGGTTCCAGATCCTCGACAGTGCCGACCAGCTCAGCGCCGTCAGGCGCCTCGTCAAGGGCATGAACCTCGACGAGGAGCGCTTCGTGCCCAAGCAGGTGACCTGGTTCATCGCCGGCGCCAAGGAAGAAGGCAAACGCCCGCGCGACGTCGAGATCCGCGACGAGCACACGCGCAAGCTGGTCGAGGTCTACCAGGCCTACGAAGACCAGTGCCAGCGCGAAGGCGTGGTCGACTTCGCCGAACTGATGCTGCGCACCTACGAGCTGCTGCGCGACAACGACCCGCTGCGTGAACACTACCAGCGACGCTTCCAGCACGTGCTGGTGGACGAGTTCCAGGACACCAACCGGCTGCAGTACGCGTGGCTGAAGATGTTCGCCCCCCCGCCCGACAAGGCCGGGCCAGCCTGGTCGGCGGCGGCGCAGCAAGGTGTGTTCGCCGTCGGCGACGACGACCAGAGCATCTACGCCTTTCGCGGCGCGCGCGTCGGCAACATGGCCGACTTCGAGCGCGAATACCGCGTGCAGCGCGTCATCAAGCTGGAGCAGAACTACCGCAGCTTCGGCCACATCCTGGACACCGCCAACGCCCTCATCAGCCACAACCGGCAGCGCCTGGGCAAGAACCTGCGCACCGACGCCGGCGCCGGCGAGCCGGTGCGTGTGTTCGAGGCCGCCAGCGACTTCGCCGAGGCGCAGTGGTTCCTGGAAGAAGCGCAAGCGTTGCACCGCAGCGGCCTGCCGCGCAGCGAGATCGCGCTGCTGTACCGCAGCAATGCCCAGAGCCGGGTCATCGAAAGCGCGCTCTTCAACGCCGGCGTGCCGTACCGCGTCTACGGCGGCCTGCGCTTCTTCGAGCGCGCCGAGGTCAAGCATGCGCTGGCCTATCTGCGGCTGCTGGAGAACCCGAACGACGACACCAGCTTCCTGCGCGTGGTGAACTTCCCCGCCCGCGGCATCGGCGCGCGCAGCATCGAACAGCTGCAGGACGCGGCCCGTGCGGCACCCTCTGCAGGAGCCGACGGTTCACCGGGCAGCAGTCTCTACCAGAGCGTGGGCGCGGTGCCGGGCAAGGCGGGCGCCAAGCTGGAGGCCTTCGTGGCGTTGATCGATGCCATGCGTGCCACCACCCAGGGCCTGACGCTGCGCGAGATCATCGACCACGTGCTGCAGCACTCGGGGCTGCTCGACTTCTACCGCATCGATCGCGAAGGCCAGGACCGTATCGAGAACCTGGAGGAACTCGTCAACGCCGCCGAAAGCTTCGTCACCCAGGAAGGCTTCGGCAAGGACGCGGTGGCGCTGCCGGTGGACGAGCAGGGCGCGGTGGCGGCCGGTGCGCCGCCGGCGCCGGATCTGGAGACTGGCGAAATCATGTCGCCGCTGGCGGCCTTCCTGACCCACGCCTCGCTGGAAGCGGGCGACAACCAGGCGCAGGCGGGCGCCGACGCGATCCAGCTCATGACCGTGCACTCGGCCAAGGGGTTGGAGTTCGACGCCGTGTTCATCACCGGCATCGAAGAGGGCCTGTTCCCGCACGAGCAGTCGCTGTCCGACGCCGACGGCGTGGAAGAAGAAAGGCGGCTGATGTACGTGGCGATCACCCGCGCCCGCCGGCGGCTGTACATGAGCTTCAGCCAGACGCGCATGCTGCACGGGCAGACGCGCTACAACGTCAAGAGCCGATTTTTCGACGAACTGCCCGACGCCACGCTGAAGTGGATCACACCGCGCCAGCAGGGCTTCGGCTCGGGCTACGCGCGTGAGTACCAGCAGGCCTGGCAGCGCGGCAGCGGCCTGTCGGGCATCGTCGGTGCGGGGCGGGTCGAACCGCGGGCGCCGGCACCGCCCATGCCGGCCGCGCAGGGCCAGCAAGGCCTGCGCGTCGGGCAGACCGTGTTCCACACCAAGTTCGGCGAAGGCGTGATCAGCACGCTCGAGGGCCGCGGCGCCGATGCCCGGGCCCAGGTGCACTTCGGCCGCCACGGCAGCAAGTGGCTGGCGCTGGCGATCGCCAGGCTGACGCCGGTCGATTGAGCGCCGGTGTCGGCCAGCGTCTGGCGCCGCTCGCCGACGCCCAGGGTCTTCAGCCGTCGGTGCTGCCCGGGGCCGCGCCTGGCGGGCCCGGCGCCACGCCGCCGAAACTGTCGGTGAACGTGAACCTGGATGGGACGTTCAACTCGTAGCTGGTGCTGCGCCCACCCGCCGCAGATTTCCGCAACACGCCACGTGCCAGCAGATCGGTGATGTCACGCAGCGCCGTGTCCGGCGAACACTTGGCGATCGCAGCCCACTTGCTGCTCGTGAGCCTGCCTTCGAAGCCATCGAGCAGCCGAGTGACCAGCTTCACCTGTCGCTCGTTCAACGGCGCCGTGGCCCATCGCTGCCAGAACCGTGTCTTGGCCAACACGGCGTCGAGTGTGTGCTGCGCCTGGTCGACCGCGCGATTCAAGGTTCCGAGAAACCAGGCGAGCCACTCGGTGACATCGAGTGACTGCTTCTGGCAACGTTCCAGGATGTCGTAGTAGGCCTTGCGCTCCCGCTGGATCTGCGCCGACAGGCTGTAGAAGCGCTGGGGGCTGCGATCGGCACGGGCCAGGAACAGGTCGCCGACAGCGCGTGCGATGCGGCCGTTGCCATCGTCGAACGGGTGCAGAGTGACGAACCACAAGTGCGCAAGCCCGGCCTTGATCAACGGCGGCTCGTTCGATGCGCTGTTGGCCCAGGCCAGGAAGCGCTGCGTCTCGGGCTCCAGCCGCTCTGCCGGTGGCGCTTCGAAATGCACACGTTGCCGACCCATCGGTCCAGAGACCACCTGCATCGGCCCGGTGGCATCGTCGCGCCAGCCGCCCACCTTGATCCGGACCAGGCCCGAATAGCCCGTGGGGAAGAGCGCTGCGTGCCACGCGAACAATCGATCCCGGGTCACCGGAGCGTTGCAGTTGGCCGTGGCGTCGAGCACCATTTCGACCACGCCTTCGACGTGGCGGTCCACCGGGGCCAGCGCACCGATGTCGACGCCGAGGCGGCGGGCGATGGACGAGCGCACAGACTCGATGTTGAGTTGCTCGCCCTCGATCTCGCTGGTCTTGACGACATCCTCGGTCAGCGCCGACAGACTCGCCTGGTCGCGCAGGGCCATGCCGACGTCGGTCAGTCGTCCCATCAACAGACCCTGGGCGTGGCTGACGCCGGCCAACGATTGGGCCAGGGCAGCCAGGTCATAGCGCCAACTTGACCAGTCGCCGGCCTGCCAGATGTAGGTGTAATCGCCGCGGCTCATGCAGAGATTATGGCGTGCATTCTCCGCGGCCGCCAGTTATTTACCGCACATCGTGCGGCGATAGGCTGGCCCATTCGCCGCAGCGCTGGCGTTGCGGACTCGGGTTCGGTTCCGCCAACGGAACTGAACTGACCACCTCATTGGCAAAGTTGGGCTGCCGGACATTCGTGACGACGCCGACGGCGTGGAAGCTCGAAGGCCGCAGCGCCGATTCCCGCGTGCAGGTGCACTTCGGCCGCCACGGCAGCAAGTGGCAGGCGCTGGCGATCGCCAAGCTGATGCCGGTCGATTGAGCGCCGGTGTCGGCCAGCGTCTGGCGCCGCTCGCCGACGCCCAGGGTCTTCAGCCGTCGGTGCTGCCCGGGGCCGCGCCTGGCGGGGCCGGTGCCACGCCGCCGAAACTGTCGGTGAACGTGAACAGCAGCGAGATGTAGAACACGGTGGAGAACGTCAGCCCGGCCGGCACGCCCAGTACGTTGGCCAGTTGCGGCATGCCGAGCAGGCCGAACAGCAGCGCTGCCAGCAGGCCGAAGAGCCCGATCACGCCAGCCCATGCCAGCGCGTAGGTGAAGAAGGCGCCCTTGCAGCGCCACACCGCCAGCGTGCTGGAGAACAGCGCCTGCGCCACGCCCTGGCCGCCCCAGTGCACGAGCGCCGGCGCATGCCAGAACGGCACCGACAGCGCCGTGCCGAGCACCAGGGCCAGGATCACCGCGGTGGTGACGCCGGGCTCCGCGAGCAGCGCGTCGATCTCCGACTGGGTCTCGTCGCCCTGCACCATCAGCGCCTGCAGCCGGGTCCAGGCGCTGTCGGACACCGCGTCGGCCAGCAGCAGGATGGCCAGTGCCGACACGCCGTAGATCGCGCACAGGATGAGCAGCGAGCGGCGCCGCGCCGGGTCGCCGCGCAGCGGCTCGATGAACTGCACCGGGTGCACGGGCCCGCTGCCCAGCGCCGACTGGCTGGCGATCATGAAACCCAGCGACAACAGCGGCAGCGCCGCCATCTGCACCAGTCCGCCGAGCAGCGGCACCAGGCTGACCACCAGCGCCGCGAACAGGAACACTGCGAACATCATCGTGAACAGCAGCGGTTTGCGCGCGAACAGCCGAAAGGCGTCGACGACCCAGCGCAGGCCGCGCGAGGCGGGAACGGTCTTCAGCAGCAGCGTCATGGCTGGCTCATCTCGGCGGGTGCCAGGGCGTGGCGATGCGGCTGCGCAGCACCCGTTCGAACTGCGTCGGATCCTTGGCCTGCAGCAGCGCGGCGCTGCGCGGCAGGTGCCAGTCCCACAAGCGCGAGATCCAGAAGCGCAGCGCCGCGGCGCGCAGCAGCGACGGCGTTGCACGCACCTCGCCGGCGGTCAAGGCGCGCACGCGCTCGTAGGCCGCGGTGAAGATCGCGGCACGGGCTTCTTCGAGCTGGCCGCTGGCGAGGTCGGTGCACCAGTCGTTCAGGCACACGGCGACGTCGAACAGCAGCGCGTCGGTGCCGGCGAAGTAGAAGTCGAAGAAACCGCACAGGCGGTCGGTGCCGGCGGTGTCGTCGAACATGACGTTGTCGCGGAACAGGTCGGCATGGATCGGGCCGCGCGGCAGCGCCTGTCCTGCCGGCGAGGCCGCCAGGTGCTGCTGGAAGGCGAGTTCCTCGCGCAGCAGCGCCGCGGGCCCGGCCGCTAGGTGCGGCAGCACCAGCGGCGCCGTCTCCAAGCACCAGGCCAGGCCGCGCAGGTGGGGCTGCTGCAGCGTGAAGCTGGCGCCGGCCAGGTGCATGCGGGCCAGCATCGCGCCGACCTGCGCGCATTGCGCCGCGTCGGGCGCCAGGCGGTGGCTGCCGGGCAGCCGCGTCACCACCGCCGCCGGCTTGCCGGCCAGCGTGTGCACGAGTCCACCCTGGTCATCGGGTTGCGGCGCCGGCACCGGGATGCCCTGCAGCGCCAGGTGCTCCATCAGCCGCAGGTAGTAAGGCAGTTGTTGCGCCGACAAGCGCTCGAACAGCGTCAGCACCCACTGGCCACGCGCGGTGGCGGCGTAGTAGTTGGTGTTCTCGATGCCCGAACGGATGCCCTGCAGGTCGGTCACGGCGCCCAAGCGCAGGCGTTGGAGGAGTGCGTCGGCCTCGTCGAAGCGGACCTCGGTGTAGACCGCCATGGCGCGGTCTAGAAGTTGAACAGCGACCAGGCGCGCTGGCCGCTGGCGCCACGGTCCTGCGAAGGGTCGCGCCCGCCGGGGGCGACGATGATCTCGTAGGCCCGCACGCCGCCGACCTTGCTCTGCACGACGATGCGCTGGGCCTGGCCGCGCAGGCGGGTTTCCTCGATGCGCACGCCGTCGTCCTCGATCACGGTGACGGTGGGCGTCCCTGCGTCGCGCGCTGCCGCCGAAGCCGCCGGTGCGGCCGCCTTGACCGCTGCCGCCTGCGCCCAGGCGACGCCGGCCACTCCCGCCAGGAGCAGGCCCGCACAGAGGCGTTGCAGCAATGTCATGGCTGCGGATTCTACGCAGCCCCTTGCCGCGGCGAGCCCGCGCCACAATGGCAATCATGAGCACGCCGGGCCGTCCCAAGGGCGAATATCGGAGTGCGCAGCACGAAGGCATTCCAATGACCGAGAAGATCATGCTGCTGGTGGACGGCTCCAGCTATCTGTACCGCGCCTACCACGCGATGCCCGACCTGCGTGCCGGCGACGGTTTTCCCACCGGCGCCGTGCACGGCATGGTGGCGATGATGAAGCGGCTGCGCGAGCAGATCCCGGCCGAGCACGCGGCCTGTGTCTTCGACGCCAAGGGCCCGACCTTCCGCGACGCCTGGTACCCCGAATACAAGGCCCAGCGCGCGCCGATGCCCGAACCGCTGGTGCGGCAGATCGAGCCCATCCACGAGGTCGTGCGCCTGCTCGGCTGGCCGGTGTTGATGGTGCCCGGCATCGAGGCCGACGACGTCATCGGCACGCTGGCGCGCGAGGCCGCGGCCAGTGGCCACAAGGTGGTGATCTCCACCGGCGACAAGGACCTGGCGCAACTGGTCACGCCCGACGTGACGCTGATCAACACGATGAGCAACGAGAAGCTCGACGTCGAAGGCGTGAAGACCAAGTTCGGCGTGACGCCGGATCGATTCATCGACTACCTCACGCTGGTCGGCGACACGGTGGACAACGTGCCCGGCGTCGACAAGGTGGGCCCGAAGACGGCTGCGAAGTGGATTGCCGAGCACGGCTCGCTCGACGGCGTGGTGGCTGCCGCCGGCACCATCAAGGGCACCGCTGGCGAGAATCTGCGCAAGGCGCTGGGCTGGCTGCCCACCGGCCGCAAGCTCATCACGGTGCTGACCGACTGCGACCTCAGCGGCCACGTCCCCGGCTGGCCGGCGCTGGACGCGCTGGCGCTGCGCGAGGTCGACCGCAGCGCCTTGCTCGAGTTCTACAAGCGCTACGACTTTCGCAGCTGGCGGCGGGAGCTGGAGCAGGTGCTGGGCGCCGAGGCGCCGGATCGTCCCGCGCTGCGTACGGCGACAGTGGCTGCCGATGCCGACCCGGCACCGGCCGTCGGCGCTGCTGCCGCCTTGCCGCGCGAATACGAGACGGTCACGACCTGGGAGCGCTTCGACCACTGGCTGGCGCGCCTGCACGCGGCGGACCTGGTGGCCATCGACACCGAGACCGACTCGCTCGACCCGATGCGCGCGCGCATCGTCGGCATCTCGTTCGCGGTCGAGCCCGGCCGCGCCGCCTACGTGCCGCTGGCGCACAACTACCCCGGTGCGCCCGAGCAGTTGCCGCTGCAGGAGGTGCTGGCACGGCTGCGGCCCTGGCTCGAAGACCCGGCACGGGCCAAGCTGGGCCAGAACATCAAGTACGACGCCCATGTGCTGGCCAGCGCCGGCATCGCGGTGCGCGGCTACGCCCACGACACCATGCTGCAGAGCTACGTGCTCGAAGCGCACCGCTCGCATGGCCTGGAGGCGCTGGCCGAGCGTCACCTGGGCCGCAAGGGCTTGAGCTACGAAGACCTGTGCGGCAAGGGCGCCAACCAGATCCCGTTCGCGCAGGTGGACCTGGCGCGTGCCACCGAATACTCGGGCGAGGACAGCGAGATGACGCTGCACGTGCACCAGGTGCTGTGGCCGCGCATCGAGGCCGACGCCAGGCTGCGCGACGTCTACGAGCGCATCGAGATGCCGGTGTCGGTGCTGCTGCAGCGCATCGAACGCCACGGCGTGCTGATCGACGCCGCCGTGCTGGCGCGGCAGAGCAAGGAACTTGCCGAGCGCATGGTGGCGCTGGAACAGGAGGCCTACGCCATCGCCGGCCAGCCCTTCAACCTGGGCAGCCCCAAGCAGATCGGCGAGATCCTGTTCGGCAAGCTGGGCCTGCCGGTGAAGAAGAAGACGGCCGGCGGCGCGCCGTCGACCAACGAAGACGTGCTGCAGGAACTGGCTGCCGACTACCCGCTGCCGGCGCGCATCCTGGACTACCGCAGCCTGGCCAAGCTCAAGGGCACCTACACCGACAAGCTGCCGCTGATGGTCAACCCGGACACCGGGCGCGTGCACACCAACTACGCGCAGGCGGTGGCGGTGACGGGCCGGCTGGCCAGCAACGACCCCAACCTGCAGAACATCCCCATCCGCACGCCCGAGGGCCGGCGCGTGCGCGAGGCCTTCATCGCGCCGCCCGGGCACGCGATCATGAGCGCCGACTACTCGCAGATCGAGCTGCGCATCATGGCCCACATCAGCGCGGACCCGGCGCTGCTGCACGCGTTCGCCGAGGGCATCGACGTGCACCGCGCCACCGCCAGCGAGGTCTTCGGCGTGCCGCTGGCCGAAGTCAGCTCCGAGCAGCGCCGCTACGCCAAGGTCATCAACTTCGGCCTCATCTACGGCATGGGCGCCTTCGGGCTGGCGGCCAACCTGGGGCTGGATCAGAAGGCGGCCAAGGACTACATCGACAAGTACTTCGCGCGATTTGCCGGCGTCAAGCGCTACATGGACGAGACGCGGGTGCGGGCGCGCGAGATGGGTTACGTCGAAACCGTGTTCGGCCGCCGCCTCTGGCTGCCCGACATCAACGCCGGCAGCGGCCCGCTGCGCGCCGGCGCCGAACGCCAGGCCATCAACGCGCCGATGCAGGGCACGGCGGCCGACCTCATCAAGCTGGCGATGATCGCGGTGCAGGCCGCGCTCGACGCCGAACAGCGCGCCACGCGCATGGTGATGCAGGTGCACGACGAACTCGTGCTCGAGGTGCCCGACGCCGAGCTGGACTGGGCGAAGGAGGCCATACCGCGCCTGATGGCGGGAGTAGCGGAACTGAAGGTGCCGCTGCTGGCGGAAGTGGGTGTGGGGCCGAACTGGGACCAGGCGCACTGACGGCGGCCCGCGATGGGAGCCCGGCGGGGGCGATTCAGTTCTTGCCGGGCAGCGCGCCGCGGTCGGTGTCTTCGACCAGCCACGCCGGGATGTCGCGTCGGTCAGTGGTCCAGCGCCTCGCCGATGTCGCGGTCTGCCTGCTGTCGCCGTAGCAGCGGCAGTCGGGCCCTCGTGACCATGATGGATTCAGCTCCTGGTCGAGGCCTTGGGTTTCGCCGCCTTGGGCTGCGAGGCCGCAATACGTTGGCGCAGGCCGGCAAAGTACCGGGCATCGGCCTCGCCCACTACCGGCGACTGTGCGCCCTCGATGAGCAGGGCCCGGAGCTGTACCCGCTCCTGGTCACGACGGATGAGCTCGCGCACGTACTCGCTGGATGTGCCGTAACCCGATCGGCTGACCTGCTGATCGATGAAGTCGCGCAAGGAATCGGGCAGGGAGATGTTCATCGTGCTCATCGATACGCATTCGCGCGGACACTGTGCCTGCGCACCTCGAGTTTGCCAAAGTTTGGCGCAGTGGCCGAACGCCGTGGAGCAAAGAACAACTGCTTTGAGAGTCAGAGTCGACCGCCGATTCTCCGCTGCCCGCCGCCAGCTCTGCCTGCGCCAAGGTCGAACGCGAAAGCAGATACCGCGAACGGCATCCACGGGCCGGACGCGCTGGCGTCCTGGCGGCGCCTCTCGGCTGACCTGGTGGCGTAGTGACCGACAAGGGTGGCTCCCAAGTGCAAAATCAACCGCTTTGGGATCAGAGGTGCACGCCGTGGACTTGAAAGTGCCTATCACCATCACCGACGAACTGAGCGACGAGGTCGTGGTGTCCACCGGCTTGCTCAACCTGGCCAGCGGCGAGATCCACCGCGTGGAGTACCAGGACTACGACGTGCTGGCATTCGGCCTGCCGTGGGAGCGCGGCGACTACGAGTTCACCAGCGGCGTGCTGTCCAACGAAGGCAAGGATGTCGAATTCCGTGTCGACGTCAATCGCACCACCGGGCAGTACTCGGTGAGCGCCAGCGAGCTGCTGGAGATCAAGGTCCGCGCCGCGGCGCTGTTTGCCGGCGTCAGCGGCAAGGACCTGCTGGCCAGCGCCGAAGGTCGGGTGATGCCAGGGGCCGCCGCGAAACGCGGTCCGGGCGGCGGCGGGCACTTGCACTGATACGGATTCGCGATCGATCGACAAGAAGTGGGTCGTCTGCTCGCGGCCCGTTGCGGACCTTGACTGTCCGCTTTCGCGTGCGGGCTGTGGTGGCGGCAAAGGGGTGTCCGGGCGGGGCGCAGCGTGCGACTGAGGCGGTCGTCGCTGCGCGCCGACTGCCCTGCGCTGCTCGGGTCCATGGCC
>JAUXVE010000043.1 GCA_030680415.1 Rubrivivax sp. | reverse complement strand
ACTGACTTGCCGCATCCTGTTTGAGCGCAGTGAGCGCAGCGAACGAAGCGAGTTATGCGGCACCCCCTCAAGGCGAGCAGCGCAGGGGAGTCGGTGCGCAGCACCGACCGCCACAGTCAGCGCCCCCGCCGGGCACCGCCTGACGCGACCGGCGCAAAATGTCGAGCGCAGAAAACGGACACCCGGCAAGGTCCGCAACGGGCCGCGAGCGGGCAGCCCCCTTCTCTTCGATTGAGTGCAAATCGGTATGAAACGTCGCGCGGCGGTTGGGCGCCGAGGCGCGGCGGCGGCTGCGCGTGCGGCAGGGCCGCGGACGCTTGCGCTATCGTCGCTGCCATGGCCGAGTTCAGCTTCTTCTGGCACGACTACGAAACCTTCGGCATCGTGCCGCGGCGCGATCGGCCGGCGCAGTTTGCCGGCGTGCGCACCGATGCCGAACTGAACGAGACCGGCCCGCCGGTGATGTGGTTCTGCCGCCCGGCGCCCGACGTGCTGCCCGACCCCGAGAGCGTGCTGCTCACCGGCATCCTGCCGCAGCAGGCGCTGCAGCAGGGCCTGCCCGAGCACGAGTTCGCCGCCCGCATCGAAGCCGAACTGGCGCGCGACGGCACCGTGGGCGTGGGCTACAACAGCATCCGCTTCGACGACGAGGTCACGCGTTTCATGTTCTGGCGCAACCTCATCGACCCCTACGCTCGCGAGTGGCAGAACGGCTGCGGCCGCTGGGACCTGATGGACGTCGTGCGCTGCACCTGGGCGCTGCGGCCCGAGGGCATCGAATGGCCGAACTACGCCGAAGGGCCGCTGCAGGGCCGGCCCTCGTTCAAGCTCGAACATCTCACCGGAGCCAACGGTCTGAGCCACGACGCCGCGCACGACGCGCTGTCGGACGTGCGCGCCACGCTGGCGCTGGCGCGGCTGATCAAGACCAGGCAGCCGCGGCTGTGGGACTTCTGCCTGAAGCTGCGCAAGAAGGACGCGGTGCTGGCCGAGATCGGCAGCGGCCGCCCCTTCGTCCACCTGTCGGGCCGCTACCCGGTGGAGCGCGGCTGCCTGGCCATCGTCTGGCCGCTGGCCGCGCACCCGACGAACAGGAACGAAATCATCGTCTGGGACCTGGCCCACGACCCGCGCGAGCTGGCCGGCCTCGACGCCGAAACCGTGCGCCGGCGCCTCTACACGCGCCAGGACGAGCTGCCCGCAGGCGAGCAGCGGCTGCCGATCAAGACCATCCATATCAACAAGTCGCCCGTCGTCATCGGCAACATCAGGACGCTGGGCGGCGCGGCGCAGCGCTGGGGGCTGGACGTGGTGGCCGCGATGCGCCATGCCGAACACGCTGCCGCTCTGGGGCATACGCTCGACGGCCTGTGGGCGCCGGTCTTCGCCCGGCCCGCGGACGCCGTCACGCCGGACATCGACGAAGACCTCTACGGCGGTTTCGTGCACAACGAAGACCGCCGCACCTTGCAGCGCCTGCGCGAGTTGAACCCGGTGCAGCTGGCCAGCAAGCGGCCGGCCTTCCACGACGGCCGGCTGGAGGAACTGCTGTTTCGCTACCGCGCACGCAACTTCCCGGAAACGCTGGACGAAACCGAGCAGGCGCGCTGGCACCAGCACCGCGCCGATCGCCTGCACGGCGGCGCCGGTGGCGCGCTCACGCTGGCGGCCTATTTCGAACGCATCGACACCTTGGCCGAGTCGGCCGACGAGCGTGGGCAGGCGATCCTCGAGGCCTTGTACGACTACGCCGAGGGCCTCGCGCCCGAGCCGAACTGAACTGCGGCCCCGCGCGTTGCCCTGGCGCCGCCGCTCGTCGTCGACGGCAAGTACCTGACGACGAACAGCCTCAGCGGCTCGGCGCAGGGCACCATCGACGCGCTCGACCGCCTCGTCGAGGTGGCGCGGCAAGAGCGGGCGCAGCGGCGCTGACAGAACGGTATCGGGATGTTCAAGAGGGCGCCAAAAGGCGCCCGCTCTGACCTTTCCAATCGTCCAGCCAGGCGGCCAGCCGATCGCTTGCCATCGGTCGCGCGATGAAGTAGCCCTGCGCCAGGTCGCAGCCGATCTCGCGCAGCAACTGCCAGTCGTCTGCGGTCTCGACGCCTTCGGCGACGGACTGCATGCCCAGGCGTTTGGCGATGCCGATGCTGGCTTCGAGCATCGGGCGAATGATCGGATTGCCGCGTGCACCCTGCACGAAGCCGCGATCGACCTTGAGTTCGGTGAACGGCACGTCGCGCAGCTGGGCCAGCGACGAATGCCCGGTGCCGAAGTCGTCGATCGAGAGGCCGAAGCGCTGCAGGCGCAGCCGCACCAGGCTCTCCAGTGGCGCCGGGGACGGCGCCATCAGCCGGCTCTCGGTGATCTCCAGCGTCATGTCCTGTGGCGGCAGGCGGGCCTCGCGCATCAGCGCACCCAGTCGACTCGAGAACCCGGGCTGGCGCAGGTTGTCCATCGAGACGTTGACCGCCATCGCGATCGGCATCGGCAGCCCCTCGTGTTGCCACTGCGTCATCTGGCGCGTCGATTCGCGCAACACCCAGTCGGTCAAGGCGTCGATGGCACCGCAGTCCTCGGCCAGGCCGATGAAACGATCCGGGTAGACCAGCCCATGCAGCGGGTGCTGCCAGCGCACCAACGCCTCCACGCCGGCCAACGCGCCGCTGCGCAGGTTGACCTTGGGCTGGTAGTGCAGCACCCATTGCTGCTCGCGGATGGCGGCGTGGATGTCCTCGCAGGCATAGACCGGCACAGGGGTCTGTCCGCGAGGGGCGACCAGCGGCTTCCAGCGTTCGAGCAGGGCCTGCATGGCCGCCGGGCGGGCGGGCTTCTCCAGCGCGCCCAGGATCTGCAGGCGCCCACCGCCGAGCAGTTTCTGCACCGTGTGCATGATGCGCGTGCCTTCGCCGCTGAGCAGGATCACGCTGCCGCGATAGGGGCTGGCGTTGACGGCTTGCAGGAATTCGATGCCGTCCATGCCGGGCATGTTCAGGTCGCAGATGATGATGTCGACCGCCTGCGGATCGGACTGCAGGCTTTGCAGCGCATCTTCGCCGCGCCGCGAAGTGACGATGCGGTGCAGCCCCATGCCCCTGAGCATCAGCGACTGGACGCTGAGCATGAAAGGGTCGTCGTCGAGCAACAGGATGCCGGGCTGCGTGGCCGGGCCCGCGGCGGCCGTGCCGGCCACCGTCACGGCGGCGGGCGTGCCCGGTGTCCCGGGCGCGGCCGGCGTTTCGGTGTCGATGCGCGGCTGCATGCTCAGCTGCGCTTGGCGTGGCGGCGGTTCATCGCGGCGGCAGGCGTGCCCTGGCCAGGGCCGCCGGCCCCCATTCCAGGTCGTCGAGGAAACGCTGCATGAGCACCATCTCGGCCTCGAAACGCTGCAGCAGCACGTTCAACGCGTCGAGCTGGCTGGTGTGGGCGGCCTGTTCGAGATCGGCGCAGGTCTGGCCGAGTTGCAGTGCGCCGATCGAGCGGGCGCTGGACTTCAGCGAGTGGGCGGCTTCGACGATGAGTTCCATGCGGCCTTCGGCCACGCCCTGCCTGATCGTCTCGCCGGCTTGCAGCGAGCTCGGGCCGAACAGCGCCAGCACCTCCCGGATCACCGCAGGATCGTTGCCGACCAGGCTTCTGAGCACATCCAGATCGGCCGGCGGCCGGGCCGGCGTCTGCGGCGTCGTCGCCGGCACGTTGCCGGCGCGCGGCGGATCGCTCCAGTCGTTCGCCGGCGCCACGAGCCATTTCGTCAACATCGCCTTGAGCGTGGCCAGCTGGACCGGCTTGGTCATGTAGTCGTCCATGCCGGCGTCCAGGCAGCGCCGGGCTTCGCCCTTCACGGCATTGGCCGTCAACGCAACGATGGGCAAACGGGGCCGGCCCGCGGCGGCGGCGGCGGCCTCGCCGGCACGCACGGCGGCGGCCAGTTCGTAGCCGTCCATTTGCGGCATGTGCAGGTCGGTCAACAACAGGTCGTAGTCGGCGTCGTGCGTGGCGTCCAGCGCCTCCTGCCCGTTGCTGGTGATGTCGGCTCTGAAGCCGAGCAGCGTCAGCTGTTTGCGCAGCACCTTCTGGTTGATCTCGTTGTCCTCGGCGACCAGGATGCGTTTGCGACCCTGGGTGGCATCTGCCGAGTCCAGCGCCGCCGGCATCGAGTCCGGACCCTGCCCGCTGCCGCGTGGCTCGTCGGCGACCCGGCCCGAGGCCAGCGCCACCGCGCGCAGGAACACCGCGCGGCGCAAGCCCTCGGCGTCGAGGCTGATGACGTCGGCCGCCCTGCGCCGGGGCCGGCGCCGCCGTCCCTGTCCGATGAGCACGAAGGCCGGCCGTGGCGCCGGTCCGGCCGGCGCCAGGTCGCGGCAGGCGGCCACCGTGGCGTCGACAGAATCGTCGGCGTCGACGATCACCACGACGCACTCGCTGACGCCGGCACGCGCCAGCCAGGTGGTTGCCGCGGCCCGCGTCGGCACGCGGTGCACCGCGGCACCGGCGTGCGCCAGATAGGCGGCCACGTCGTCGGCCGTGCCGTCGGCGCTGCCCAGCACCAGGCAGGGCAAACCGTCCAGTGATCTGCGCGCGGCAGGCCGCTGCGACGGCAGCGCCGCCAAGGGCAGGCGCAGCGTGAAGGTCGAGCCCCGGCCCGGCTCGGTGACGGCGTGGATCTCGCCGCCCATCAGCGCCGCCAGCCGGTGCGAGATGCTCAGGCCCAGTCCGGTGCCGCCATAACGCCGCGTGGTGCCGCTGTCGGCCTGCGTGAAAGGCGTGAAGATGCGTATCAAGGTCGCAGCGTCCATGCCGATGCCGTTGTCGGCCACGCTCAGCGTCAGCGTCGCAGCGGCGGCGGCATCGGTGCCGAGCACGGCCCGCACGAAGACACGCCCCTGCCGACCCGGGCCGCTGCTGAACTTGATGGCATTGCCGATCAGGTTGATCAGGATCTGGCGCAAGCGTGCGGCGTCGCCGAGCGCGCCTTGCGGCAGCGCCGGATCGGTGAACAGGCGCAGCGACACGCCCTTGCCGGCCGCCAGCGAGTCCAGCGTGTCGCACACCGCCTCCACGACCGCGGCCACGTCCATCGGTTCGCTGTCGATCTGGAACTGTCCGGCCTCGATCTTCGAGAAGTCGAGCACGTCGTCGACGATGGTCAGCAGCGCATAGGCCGATTCGCGCACCGTGCGCACGATCTCCACCTGGCTCGGCCTGAGGCTGCTGCGCTCCAGCACGTCGATCATGCCGATGACGCCGTTCATCGGCGTGCGGATCTCGTGGCTCATGATGGCCAGGAACGACGACTTGGCACGGTTGGCCTGCTCGGCCTGGTCGCGCGCGAGCTTGAGTTCGGCGGTGCGTGCCCGCACCCTGGCTTCCAGGCTGGCATTGAGCTCGCGCAGCGCGTCCTGGTCGGTGCGGCGCTCGGTGATGTCGCGTTCGACGGACACGAAGTGCGTGTAGCCCTCGCCCGCGATGCCCACCGGCGCGATGTCCAACTCGACCCAGTAGGGCCGGCCGCTCTTGTGGTAGTTCAACAGTTCCGCGTGCACCGGCTCCAGGCGGGCGAGGGCGGCGCCGATGCGCTTGAGTTCGGCGCGGTCGGTCAGGGGGCCGTTGAGCAGGCGCGGCGAGTGGCCGAGGACCTCGTCGCGCGTATAGCCGGTGACGCGCGTGAAGGCAGGGTTGACGAACACGATGCGCAGTCCGGGGGCGTGCGCCGACGGCACCTCGGTGATGACGACGATGTCGTTGAGCTGCGCCACGCTGGCCTCGAGAAGTTCGAGGTGCTGGCGTGCAACGCGCTCGCTGGTGACGTCGCGGAAGTAGACCGACAGACTCTCTTCCGAAGGGTAGGCGTTGACGCGGTACCAGGACTTCAGCGGCGCGTAGAAGGCCTCGAAGGTGACCGGCAGCCTTTCGGCCATCGCGCGGCGGTAGGCGCGTTCGAACTCGCCGCCGAGGGGAAATTGAAACTCATCCCACAGCGAGCGGCCCATCAGCCCGTCGCGACGCCGTTGCAGCAGCCGCTCGGCGACGCCGTTGATGTAGCTGAAACACCAGTCGCGGTCGAGCATGAAGAAGCCGTCGGTGATGCTCTCCAGCGTGTTCGTCAGCCGCGCCGCGAGCTGGCTCGTCCGCAGTTCGGCCTGCTTGCGCTCGGTGATGTCGACGTGCCAGACCACGGCGCCGCTCAGGCGTCCCGTCTCCAGCGCGTTCACCGTCATCAGGAACCAGCGCTGTCCGGCTGCCGAAGGGCAGGGGTACTCGATCGAGAAGGCGCTGCGCTCGCCGGCCAGCACCGCGCGCACGCCATCGGCGAGCTGTGCGGCCTCTTCATCGCCGGCGCCGCAGGCCCGGCCGCAGACCTCGGCATGACGTTGGCCGACACCGTGGTCGGCCTCGCGAAAGCCGTTGGTGTCGGCAAACCGGCGCCAGGCGTCGTTGACCGAGACGATGACACCCTGGGCATCGAGCAAGGCGATGTGCACCGGCAGCGCGTCGAGCAGCGCCGCCTGCTTGCGCACCTCGGCATCACGCAGTTGCTCCTGGGCCGGCTGCAACAGCGCGGTGCGGCCGTCCTGGTTGGCGACCGTGTCGACCTCGCCGTGCGTCAGCTCGGCCAGCCGCCGGTCGGCGGCGTGCAGCGTTTCGATCAGCGCCGCGATCTCGTCGTCGCGCGCCGCGGCCGCGGCAGGGGCCTCGGGTTTCATGCCTCCCCCGTCTGCATGTCCAGCGCCTGCAGCACGGTGGCTGTCTCGCTGAGGGTGCCGACGATGCGGCGCGGCGGGCCGGGTGCCAGCTTCAGCAGCATCGGCGTCATGAAGATGCCGTCGGCCAGCGCCCGCTTCGGATGGCGGAACACGTCCACGACCTCGATCGAGTGGCGGTCGGTCAGGTGGGCCCGGCACAGGGCCTGCAGGTTGCTCAAGGCCTGCGCCGAGTTCACCGCGTCGCCGGCGATGTAGATCCTGAACCTGAATGAGCTGGCGCGTTTCATCGGCGGCTCGTCACGGCGGCGTGCCCTTGGCCGCATCGGCGCCACGCAGTTCGCGCATCTGGCTGCGGCCCTGCGACAGCTCCTCGTCGCGGATTTCGGTGGTTTGCGCGAGCAGGCTCTTTTCCACCT
Source organism: Rubrivivax sp. (assembly GCA_030680415.1). Taxonomy (GTDB): domain Bacteria; phylum Pseudomonadota; class Gammaproteobacteria; order Burkholderiales; family Burkholderiaceae_C; genus Rubrivivax. Next base: position 52,409 of record JAUXVE010000043.1, on the reverse strand, counting down.
GCTTGGCCACCAGTTCGGTCTGCAGCGACCTGATCCGCACCTCGAGTTCGGCCTCCTCGGCGTCGAGCTTGACGCGCTTGAGCTTGCTCGCCACCTCGGCCGCTGCGGCGGCCGCGTGCACGGCGCGTTCCTTCTCCCAGCGCAGCGTGCCCATCAGCACCTCGCCGCCGGCGGTGTAGATGTCGGCCAGCGTCACGCCGTCGTCGCTGAGGACCAGCTCGCGCACCTGGCTGGAATGCGCTGTGCCGCGCGACTTGATGATCGACATGCCGCGGTTGCGCTCGCCGGCCTGCACCAGGTAGCTGAGGTGGATCCAGGTGTCGGCCAGCGTCGAGATGTGCAGCGGCGAACCCGAGCCTGCCGTGGCGGACAGTTCGTCGAGCGGGCTGGTGCAGACCAGCGTGATGCCGGCGGACTTCGACCAGTCGATCAGGCGCTCGGCGACGCGGTGCGCCGTCAGTTCGTTGCCCGCCTTGGACAGCGCGGACACCGGGTCGATGACCAGGCAGCGCGCGCCATGCTCCTGGGTCAGCGCCTTGATGCGCACGAGAAAGCTCTCCGCGCTGCCGGTGAAGGTGCGTGCCGAAACCATGCGCAGCAGCCCGCTCTTGACGTGGCGGGCCAGCTGGATGTGCACCGATGCCAGGTTGCGCACGACCTCGCTGCCGTCCGAGTCGAAGCTGACGAACAAGGTGCGCTCGCCGCGTTGGCAGGCCGCCTCGGCGAAGGCCCCGCTCAGGGTGGTCTTGGCGGTGCCGGGGAAGCCGGTAATCAGCATCGTGGCACCGCGGTAGTAGCCGCCGCCCAGCATGGTGTCCAGGCGTGCCACGCCGCTGCCGACACGTTCGCTGCTGGTGGCGGTGTCCGTGCGGCCCGACACGTGCGCAATGGCCACGTCGAAGCCGCCGCTGCCGATGACGAAGGGCGTCTCGTTCTCGTCGAATGCCGAGCCGCGATACTTCTGCACGCGCAGATCGCGCTGCGAGATGCCCAGCACCACGCGGTGGCTGAGGATCACGGTGCAGTCGACCATGAAATACATGAACCCGAAGGGTTGCTCGCCGGCGGTGCGGGTGCCGCCGCCGTCGGCCTTGGCGGTGATGATGGCGGTCAGGCCGTGGGCGATCAGCCAGTCGTGCAGTCGATAGACCTCCCGCCTCTTGGCCGTCGCGTCGGGCAGCAAGGCGAGCACGATGTCCAGGGCGTCGAACACGATGCGCCTGGCGCCCATCTGCCTGGCCTGGACCTCCAGCGCCGCCAGCATGCCGCCGAGGTCGAAAGTGCCGGACTGGATGAGGTCCGGCGCCGGCTGCGCATCGACGAGGACCAGCCGCTTCGGGTGCAGCGATTCCAGCCCCCACCCGAAACCTTCGGAGTTGGCGCGGATGCGCTGCGAAGTCTCCTCGAAAGCGACGAAGATGCCGGGCTCCTTGCATGACCGCGCACCGTGCACCAGGCACTGCATCGCGAAGACCGTCTTGCCGGAGCCGGGCCCACCCACCAGCAGCGTGGTGCGGCCGCGTGGCAAGCCGCCGCCGGTGATCTCGTCGAAACCGGTGATGCCCGTGGCGGCCTTGGTGGGTGCAGGGGCAGCGGGCGCGGCGGCTTTCATGGGCGGCTCATGTCGCCTTGGCGCCGCAGCGTTGGAGCCTTCGTTGACGGGTCATGTCGGCAGCCTCGTGCGTGGCGGGATGGGTCAGATCGCAATACCGTTCACTTAAGGTGTTTTTGCGGGTCTACCCGTAGGCGTAGCCCACATAAGTTTCCCAGGCGGCGTGACCAGCCAAGGCCATTGAAATCAAGCACTTGGTACGCAAAGCTAATAGTATTGGGTCAGATCGCGGTCGGCGCAAGGCCATGCTTGTCTGTGCGCTTGCGTACCCATCTGCACAATGGGACCATGGGATGAATGGGTCTGTGCGCCAGCGCACAAAGCGCAGGCCCCTCGGGTGTTCAGCGTGCCCGGGCGGGCCCTACGGCGACGCGCGGCCGCCGCCCCGGCGCCGCCGCCGGTAGTGCGACATCAGCGGCGTCACCGAGATGCCGTGCACGACGATCGAGCTCACGACCACCGCCACCGTCAGCGCCACCAGCGTGTCGGCATGTCTGGCCGGCAGGCCGTGGTTGAGCGCGTAGCTCAGGTAGTACAGCGAGCCGATGCCGCGGATGCCGAACCAGCCGATGAGCCGGCGGTGCCGCGGCGAGGTGCGCGAGCCCGCCAGCCCCACGGCCACCGCCAAGGGGCGCACCGCCAGCAGCACGAGAGGCACGAACCACCAGGCCGCCGGCGTCCACGGCACCGCCCACAGCAGCATGCCCAAGACCACCACGCCGACCATCTCGCCGATGCGGTCGAGCTGCTCGTTGAAGCTCATCACCGCGTGCGCCATGTAGGCCGAGGCGTGCTGCGGGTCGATGGCCATGCGCCCGGCGTGGCCGGGCTGCGCGCTGTGGTGCGCCTGTTCGACCTGCGCCACGGCGGCCGCAGCGGCAGCGGCCGAGGGGGTCAGGCCCAGCGCTGCCGCCGCCTCCGCGGTGACCGCCTGCGCCGTGTAGCGCAAGGCCAGCCCGGCGGCGAACACGGCCAGGAAACCGTAAGCGTGCACCAGCACGGCGAAGCCATAGGCCAGCCCGATGAGACCCAGCGCGAGGAAGTTCTCGTAGCCGACCGCTTCGTGGTGGCGCTGGCGCAGGTAGAGCACGAGGCGGCCCAGGCCGACGCCGAGCGCGGCGCCGATGAAGAGGCCGGCTGCGGTGGCCCACAGCACGTCCACCGCCAGCCAGCGCCAGCCCAGCGTGCCGATCTCGTGCACGCCGAGCAGGCCCAGGCCGAGCATCACGACCGGGAACGCGGTGCCGTCGTTGAGGCCGCCTTCACCGGTGAGCGCGAAGCGCACCGCGTCGCGGTCGGACGGGTCGTCCACCTGCACCTCGGTGGCCAGCACCGGGTCGGTCGGTGCGAGGATGCCGCCCAGCAGCACCGCCGCACCCAGCGGCAGCCCGAGCAGCCAGACGCCGGCAGCCGTGATCAGCGCCACCGTGGCCAGCATCGACAGCAGCGCCAGCCGCAGCGGCGGGAACCAGCGCCGGTCGCGCAGGCCCACGCTCATCTTCAAGCCCGACGTGAACAGCGACAGCAGCACGATGATCTCGGTCAGGTGCTCGAGCAGCAGCGTGTGGTCGTAGAGATCGGGCGCCGCCAGCGCCAGCCCCAGCGGCCCGGCCGCCAGTCCGGCCAGCAGGTAGAGCATCGACGTGCTGACGGGCATGGGCGACAGCATCGAGCCGCCCAGCGCCATCAACACCAGCAGCGCGCCGCCGATGGTGAGCCACAGTGCAAAGGTCATGGCTGCGCCCGCCCACACCGGCCGGCACGGCCGGCGGCTGCGTCGCGCTCAGGCCGGCTGTGAACCCACGCGGCTTCAGTGTGCCGCACGCAGCACCAGCACGGCGTTCGTGCCGCCGAACGCAAACGAGTTCGACAGCATCGTCCGCGCCGCCACGCCGGCGCGCGCCACGTTGGGCACGTAGTCCAGGTCGCACTCGGGATCCGGGGTCTGCAAGTGCATGGTCGGCAATGCCACCTCGTGCCGCATCGCCAGCAGCGACAGCACGCACTCCAGCGCCCCGGCCGCACCCAGCAGGTGGCCGTGCAGCGCCTTGGTGGCGCTGATCGGGATGCGGTAGGCCCGGTCGCCGAACACGGCCTTGATGGCGGCGGTCTCGGTACTGTCGTTGGCCAGCGTGCCGGTACCGTGAGCGTTGATCGCCGCCACGGCATGCGGCTCGATCGCCGCCGACTGCAGCGCCGCGCGCATGGCGGCCGCCTGCCCCTCGACGCCGGGCCGCGTGATGTGGCTGGCATCGTTGGACAGCCCATAGCCCAGGATTTCGCCGTGGATGGTGGCGCCGCGGGCCAACGCGCGGTCCCAGGGCTCGATCACCAGCATGGCCGCACCTTCGCCGAGCACCATGCCGCTGCGGTTCTTCGAAAACGGCCGGCACGACGCCGACGGCTCTTCGGCGTCGATCGCGGCCAGCGTGCGCAGCGCCTCCCAGGCCTTGAGCGAACCGTTCGACAGCGGCGCCTCGGCGCCGCCGGCCAGGGCCAGCTCGAGCTGCCCGCTCGCCACCCGCAGCCAGGCCTCGCCGATGGCCACCGACGACGACGAGCAGGCGGTGGAGTAGGTCATGTTCGGGCCGCGCAGGCCGTGCTCGATGCCGACCCATGCCGCGGCTGCGTTGTGCATGCCCATCAGGATGGTGAAGGGCTTGATGCGGTCGGAGGCATCGCCGTAGAGCGTCTTGTAGCCGCCGTCCATCGTCAGCGTGCCGCCCATGCCGTTGCCCATGAACACGCCGGCACGGCCGAGGTCGAGGCCGTCCAGCGCGCCGCGCGAGTCGTCCACGGCCTGTTTCGCCGCGAACGATGCGAACAGGCTGAAGCGGTCCAGCAAACGCAACTTGGCGGCATCGAAGTGCTCGGCCTCGTCGAGGCGGGCCGTGGCGGCCAGGGGAGCCAGCAGCCTGGGCGCAAAGGGAATGTCCAGCCGATGGATGCCCGATCGGCCGGCCAGCGCATTGCCGAACAACTCGTCTACGCTGTTGCCCAGAGGGGAAACGACGCCGATGCCGCTGACCGCCACCCGCCTCATGTCGTGCGCGACGACGCCGCCGATCGCTCGGCCGGCAGCGCCGATGCCGCCGCGGGCTCGGCGGCGGGCGGGCGGGCACCTTGCCGGGCGGCGAGCGCGTCGATGTAGCGCACGAGGTCACCGACGGTGTGCATTTCCACGGTCTTCAAGGGCAGCTTGATCCCGAATTCGTTCTCGACGTTCCACAGCATCTCCACCATACCCAGCGAGTCTATGCCCAGCCCTTCGAGCGTCGCGTCGGGCGCCAGGTGGTCGTGTTTCAGCGTGGGGTCCTGCGCCAGCATGGCGGCCAGGCGGTTGAAAGTGTTCGTCGTGTCGCTGGAGCTCATGTTGCTTCCTGTCGTGGCAGCCTCGAGGGGTGTGATGCAAAGTGACCACCGGGCCCGGGTCCGATGCCCGCGCGCGTCGATGCCGTCGTCGCGTCGAGGCAATTTACGCGCAACGAGGCGGGCACGACCACCCGACTGCGCGTGCGGGTCGGACTTTGCGCAACCCTAGGGTATGAGCGCACTGCCCGTCTGTGCGCTTTCGAACACAGCCGCTGGCAGCGAGGCCGGCTGGTGGCCATGCGGCAAGCAGGCGCAGGCGCCCTCCCAGGGTTCGCCAGCGCACAGATCGCGCGCGCCGCAAGGACTATCCTGCACTTGCCGTACTCACGGCCACGGTGCATCGTGCATGCGTGGTTGGGAGTGATGTCCGGTTCTGAAATCGAGGCACTCATGCGCTACCTTCTGCTTGCTCTGCCGCTCCTGCTGGGCCAGGTGCCTGCGGCACAGGCCCAGGTCACGGTGGGCATCGGCATCGAACTGCCGGGCGTGCGTATCGGCATCAACCTGCCGGTGCTTCCCGACTTGGTGCGCGTGCCGGGCTACCCCGTCTACTACGCGCCGCAAGCCCAGGCCAACTACTTCTTCTACGACGGGCTGTACTGGGTGTTCCAGGGTGACAACTGGTACGCCAGCAGCTGGTACAACGGCCCGTGGCGCCGCATCGGGCCCGATCATGTGCCGGTGTACGTGTTGCGCGTGCCGGTGCGCTACTACCGCCAGCCGCCGGCGTACTTCCGCTCCTGGCGAGCCGATGCGCCGCCACGCTGGGGCGAGCATTGGGGCAGCGACTGGCAGCAGCGCCGGCCCGGCTGGGACCGTTGGGACCGCCGCGCCGCACCGCCGCCCGCGCCCTTGCCCACCTACCAGCGCAAGTACCCGCAAAGCCGCTACCCGCAAGAGCCGGAACGGCAGCACTCGATCCGGTCCGAGAACTACCGCTATCAGCCGCGCGATCCACAAGTGCGCCAGCACTACCAGATGCCTGACCGCGCGCCGACCCGCGAGTCCCGGCCCGCGGTGCCGCAGCGGCGCGTCGCACCAGAGCAGCGCGTCGCGCCGAGGCCGCCTGCGCCGCCCCCGCAGGCCGAGCACCGCGCCCGGCCGCAACCCGCGCCGACGCCACGCGAACAGCGCCCGCAGGCCGCACCGCAGGACCGCAGCCGTGACCCGGGCCGCGCCGAACCGTCCAACCGCGGGCAGGACAGGAAGGACGACGCCCGCGAGCGCCGGCGCGACGACAGGAAGGACGACCGCGGCTCGGATCGCCGCGGCGGCGGCTGAGCCCGCGAGCGCGCCCTGGAACCGCGGGTATTGCCCCCTCTCCCACTTGTGGGAGAGGGTTGGGGTGAGGGTCGTGCGTGTCCCCCCACCCTCACCCCAACCCTCTCCCGCCCAGGCGGGAGAGGGGGCCATACGGTTCACAGTGGCGCAGGTTCCTGGGCTGGGTAGGGGGCCGTACCGTCGGCGGACCTTGAAGGTGTTCTTCGAGAACCGTGCGATAGGCGCAGGACGCGGCTATTGCGTCGAACCCGGTGCCAGCAAGCGCTCGTACTCCGTCTTCACGACCGCATAACACTCGCAGCTTCGCGTCTCCAGCCCGGGCCGGTTCAGCACCGTGATGTGGCCGCGCCGGTAGCTGATGAGCTCGGCGCGCTGCAAGGCGAGCGCGGCTTCGGTCACGCCTTCGCGGCGCACGCCCAGCATGTGGGCGATCAGCTCCTGGGTGACGACGAGTTCGTTGCCCGGCAGCCGGTCCAGGCTCAGCAGCAGCCAGCGGCACAGTTGCTGGTCCACCGTATGGTGCCGGTTGCACACCGCGGTCTGTGCCATCTGTGCGATCAGCGCCTGGGTGTAGCGCAGCAGCACCTGCATCACCGGCGCCGAGCGCGCGAACGCCTCTTTGATCGCCGACCCGGGCAGACGAAAGCCCGTGCCGGCACTCTGCACCACCGCGCGGCCGGGTGTCGAACCGCCGCCCATGAACAAGGGCGTGCCGACGATGCCCTCGTTGCCGACGACGGCGATCTGGGCCGTGGCGCCGCTCTCGGTCATGTATTGCAGCGAGACGATCGCCGTCGTCGGGAAATAGGCATGGCTGAGCGCGATCCCCGACTCGTGCAGCACCTGCCCCAGCGGCAGGGTCACGAGCTCGAGCTGGGGCAGCCAGCGTTGCCATTCCGCTTCCGGCAGCGATGCCAGCAGCAGGTTCAGCCGCGGCTCGGGCGCGAGCCGTGACTGGGAACCCGCGGCTTGATGGCGCTGGGCAGTCGACGCCGCTGCCGCTTTCGACTGCGTGGTGTGGGCCGTGGAGCTCATCGGGGCACCCTGCGCGCTGCGCGCGGCGCCGCCGAGCGGGAGCATGAACACTTGGGGCGGCCCGGCGTGCTCATGTCGCCGACCGCCCTGCGCCGGCATCGCCCGCCGTGTTGGCCACCGCCGGCGCGCGCTCGGCGCTGGCTGCCGGCGGCAGCGTGACGACGAACTGGCTGCCGCGGCGGGGGCCGGCGCTGTGCGCGACGAGATCGCCGCCATGCGCCCTGACGAGGGCGCGCGCCACCGTGAGTCCGATGCCCAGGCCGACGCCGTTCAGTCCCAGGGTGTGGGCGTCCTGCACGAAAGGCTCGAAGAGCTGGAGCAGCAGGTGCGATGTGATGCCGATGCCGTTGTCGGACACCGTCAGCGTCAGGGTGTCGCCGGCCACCTCGACGGACAGTCTGATCGAGCCGCCGTCGTGCGTGTGTTTGGAGGCATTGTCCAGCAGGTTGCTGACGACCAGCTCCAGCCGCGCCGCATCGCCCAGCACGCCGAGCGCCCCCGGTGGCCGGTGCGACTCGAAATGCTGCGCGCGCGCCTGCATCTGTGGCCGGTGGGTCGCGATGGCGGCGTCGATGACCCGGGTCAGGTCGACCCAATGGCGCTCGAATTCCCAGCCGCCAGGACTCGCGGTCGAGGCCTCGATCAGGTTGCCGACGAGGTGCGACATGCGCGCCATCTGCTGTTCGACGAGGCCCTGCACGCGCGGCAGCAGCGGTTCTTCGGCAGGCTCGCGGCCCAGCATGGCGGAGGCGATGCGGATCGGTGCCATGGGGTTGCGCAGCTCGTCCACCACCGCCGCCATGAAAACCGTTTGCCTTTGCCGCGCCAGTTCAGCGGCCTCCTTCAGCTCTTGCGCGGTGATCGCGGCCAGCACCAGCTTTTCATTGGCGTCGCGCAACTGCGCCAGCCGGCGATCCGCGTCGGCGAGGTCGCGCGTGCTCTTGGCGGCAAGGTGCGCTGGCGGCAAACGCGGGCTTGCGGGCGGCCCCGGTGTGTCGACGGCACCGCTGCCGTGGAGCGCGATGCCGCCGGCGCGCTGGCGTTTGGTCTCGTACATGGCGGCATCGGCCCGCGCGACCAGGGTCTCGACGTCCGTGCCATCCTGGGGATAGATGGCGATGCCCACGCTCGCCGTCACGCTCACCGTCTTCCCGTCCAGCACGACGGGCGCGGCCATCGCCGCGATCAGCTTCTCGGCCACCGCCTGCGCGTCGGCCAGGTGGTGCAACTCGGCCAGCAGGACGACGAACTCGTCGCCGCCGAGGCGGCTGACGGTGTCCGCCTCGCGCACCACCGAGCGCATGTGGTCGGCAGTCAGGCACAGCACCTGGTCGCCGAAGGCATGGCCGTGGGCGTCGTTGACGTCCTTGAAGTTGTCGAGGTCCAGGAACAGCACGGCCAGACGCGACCCACGGCGCCTGGCGTTGGCGATGGCCTGCCGCCCGCGGTCGAACAAGGCGGTGCGGTTGGGCAGCCGCGTCAGCGCATCCAGCACTGCGGATTGCTCGGCCTCGTCGAGTGCCATCGCGGCCGTGTCGGCCTCGTCCTGGCTGGACAGGGCAGCCACCACCAGCTGCTCGTTGACCTGGACGAGCCGCGCCACCTGGCCTTGTTCAATCTGGGTCTCGGCGCGTACCACGTCCTGCAGCAAGCGCACCAGCAAGGCCTGCATGGCCTCCACCTGCGCGCCCAGGCGGGCCAGCTTGCCTTCGGCTTGCGCCACCGGCGTGGCGGTCTGGTCAGGGGCTCGTGTCACGGGGTCCGCCCGGTACGCGGCCGTTCAGGCTTCGTCGGCCGGCGCCGCAAGCGCCAGCCGCTCGGCGCGGCGCTTGCGCGTGGGCCGACCGCCGAGCAGGCCTTCCTGGTCGGGCAGCATGGCGCCGATCTGGATGCCGTCGTCGTCGATGCTGTACTCGCGCAGCTCGTTGGAGTGCATGCTGCCGCGCAGCTTGACCACCGCCATCACGCGCAGCAGCCGGCTGTCGACCTCGATGTAGCGCTGCACGACGATGGCATCGGTCAGGAAGGCCGCGCCGTAGGGGCTGAAGCGCAGGTCGGTGTAGCGGTCTTCCAGCTCCGACGTCAGCAGCACCGACACGCCGGCGCGACCCAGGGCCGTGACCAGGCCGAGCAGCGATTCGCGGAAGTCGGTACGGAAGCTCGGCGCCAGCGCCAGTTCGAAGCCGGTCAGTGAATCCAGCACGACACGCGTCGCCTTCAGCCGCCGCACTTCGGCCAGGATCAGCAGCACGATCTCGTCGATGGACAGGTCGGGCTCGCGGCTGTCGATCAGGCCCACCTTGCCGCTGGCCACGAGATCGACGAGCGCGGGGCTGCGCGAGCGGTCGGGCTGCTGTTCGAAGGCGGCCAGGACACCGGTCTCGCCGCAGCGTGCGCCTTCGGCCAGGAAGGAGGTCGCCAGGATGCTCTTGCCGGAACCCGAGGGCCCGGCGACGAGCAGCGAGTAGCCGCGCGGCAGGCCGCCGCAGAGCATCTCGTCCAGCGCCGGCACGCCCGTCAGCGCGCGCGCTTCCAGGGCGCTGGTGTCGGCACGGGCGCTGCGTGCCGAGGCATCCATGGCCGGCGGGAACACGAGAACGCCGGAATGGTCGATGCGGAAGGTGTGCAGCCCCGGCAGCGTGCGCTGGCCGCGCATCTTCATGACTTCCAGCTTGCGCACCATGGAGTTGCGCTGCACGCTCTGGCGCAGCCAGATCAGCCCGTCGGCCACCGTGAACACCGGGTTGGTGTCGGTTTCGTCGAAGTATTCGCCGATCAGGAAGGTCGTGGCCTGCCAGCTCGTCATCAGCATGCCCAGTTGCTGCACGAACTGCTGCAGCGTGTTGTGCGCATGGCCGGCGCTCTGGGTGGCAAAGACCACCGAACGGAACGAATCCACGAACACCAGCCCCGGGCTGAGCGCGGTGACGTCGTCGACGATACGCTGGAGCACACGGTCGAGGTCGCCGCTCGCAGCGTCTTCGGACAGGCTGACGAAGCGCACGCTGCGGTTGATGACCGCGCTGTCGAAGAAGTCGAACTGCTGCTGGTAGCGCAGCATCTTCAGCGGCGGCTCGCCGAGCACCGAGAAGTAGATCGCCGGGCGCGCGGGCGTGGCCAGCGCGAACATGATCTGGTGCGCCAGCTTCGTCTTGCCGCTGCCGGGAGTGCCGGCGATGAGGTTGAAGCTGAACTCGGGCAAGCCGCCGCCGAGCACCTCGTCCAGTCCCGGCACGCCGGTGGCCAGGCGCTTGATGATTGCTTTGGTGGTCATTGGGAAGTGTCCTGCGCAGGCCAGGCGCCCGCTGGGTGGGCCCAGACGGATCCAAGCAGTTGGTGGGTGAGCGAGGCGCCGACCAGGCTGGCGAGCAAGTCACGGAACGTGTGAAAGAGCGCGCCGCCGCCTGCGGCAGCTTGTGCGCCAGCCTGTTGTGCGAGCGCGGCCCGCAGCGCCGTGACATCGACGGCGGCCAGCAGATGTTGATGACCCTCCATCAACCAGGGGTAGGCGGCCGCGGTGAGTTTCAGGCTGCGGTTGTAGAGCGCTGCCACGCCCCGCTGGCCGATGATCGGGTGCAGGGCCTGGTCGACTTCCAGCCAGATCGCGGCGACCGTAGCGGCGACCTGCTCGGCACTCGCGCCGTCCAGGAGCCGACCGGCCAGCGGCGCAGGCCAACGCGAGCCCTCTGTGCTTTCCACTGGCATGGGGGGCGGGATGTTGGGTGCAGGATGTTTAATGATACGCCTTCAGGGTGGCCGCGCGGTCTGCCGAAGAAGCCGGGGCCGCGATCGTCCGATGCGCGGCAACTCCGGCCGGCCACGCGACGCCGGGCAAGCATCGACTTCAGGCCAGCGCTAACCAGTCGCGCCATGAAACGTGCTCGTGACCAGACGCGGCCCGGTGAGCAGGATATCCCCGTTCAGCAAACGTCGTCGGTTCGTCAGCGCACACAGAGAGGCTGGCTTCGACGCGCTGCAATGTCACCGTTCGGGGGACGGTGCGCTGGCGAACAACGGGTAAACCCCTAATCGGTTAGGCTGCGCCTTGGAACCAGGCCTGGTGCAGCTCGGCCGGCAACTGCGGGCCGCCGTGGAACGAAGTGCGGTGTGCACGCTCGATGAGCTGCCAGAAGTAGCGGTAGCTGGCGCGGTCGTGCAGGGTGTCGCGGTGGCGGATGGGCGCCCAGTGCGCGGCCTGCGCGGCGGTGATGATCTCGATGGCCTGGTCGACCTCGGCGGTGGTCGGCGCGAAGGCATCGACGATGGGCCGGATCTGTGCCGGGTGGATGCTCCACATGCGCGTGTAGCCGAATAGCCGGCAGGCTTTCTCGGCGGCGGCCTGCAGCGCCTGCGTGTCCTTGAGCTCGGTCACCACGCAGTGCGACGGCACCTTGGCCGAGGCGTGGCAGGCCGCGGCGATCTCCAGCTTGGCACGCACGATCAGCGGGTGCGCGAACTGGCCCGCTGCGCCCATGGCGCCGAGCGCAATGGCGCCGCGGTGCGCCGAGACGAAGTCCATGAGGCCGAAGGACAGCGACTCGATGCGCGGGTGCGCCGCGATGGCGAACACCTCGCGCAGCGCGCCGTGCGTTTCCACCAGCGCGTGCAGGGGCACCGCCGCACCACCGAGCGTGTCGAGCGCCTGCGCGGCACGCTGCACCTCGGCCAGGCCCTGCGGCTTGGGCAGCATCAGGTAGGCCGGCTTGACCGCGGAGCGCAGCACGGCCGTGGCCACCGCTTCGAAAAGCGGGTGCGCCACCGGCAGCAGCCGCACGCCGACGCGGCCGTGGCGGTTGAGCGGGCCGGCCAGCAACTCGGCAATCAGATGGGCCTGCTCGATCTCGCCGCCCACCGGGGCGCCGTCTTCGTTGTCCAGCGTGACGTCGAACACCGGGCCCAGCTCGGCCTGCAGCTGCAGGCTCTTCTTCATGAGCGCTTCGACGCCTGCGTAGTGGTCGCAGACCGGCAATGTCACGGGCAACGCTTCGTCGGCGCCGAAGAGGGCGTCGCGCGGGTGCATGGGGGCGGATGGCGTCATGGTCGGGGGGCGGGTCGGGACACCACAGCGTAACGGCATTCGGGTCCGGCGCGCGGCCGCCGGTTTGGGTTTCCCCCATTGTCCGCACCCCTGTCGGATGCGAGATTCCAGCCGGCCCGACAAACATATGATGATAGAGACCCGCCATGCACCCACCCCTGCACCTCGCCCGCCGCGCCTTCCTTGCGCTGAGCCTGATGGCCGCTGCCTTCGGTGCCCAGGCGCAGATCTACCCTGACCGCCCCGTCACGCTGATCGTGCCGTGGGGCGCAGGCGGCGGCACCGACGCCGTGGCGCGCATCATCGCCAGCCTGATGGAGCGTGATCTCGGCCAGCCGGTGAACGTCGTCAACCGCACCGGCGGCTCCGGTGTCGTCGGTCATTCGGCCATCGCCAGCGCGCCGGCCGACGGCTACACCATCGGCATGATCACGGTGGAAATCACCATGATGCACCACCAGAAGCTGACCGAGCTGAACCCGACCAGCTACACGCCGCTGGCCCTGGTCAACCTCGACCCGGCGGGCTTCCAGGTGCGTACCGAGGCACCGTACAAGACCATGGGCGACGTGCTCGCCGCCGTCAAGGCCAACCCCGGCAAGTTCAAGGCCTCGGGCACCGGCCAGGGCGGCATCTGGCACCTGGCGCTGGCGGGTTGGCTGCGCGACGCCAAGGTCGACCCGGCTGCCGTGCCCTGGGTGCCGTCCAACGGCGCCGCACCCGGATTGCAGGACCTGGTGGCCGGCGGCGTGGAGTTCGTGCCTTGCTCGCTGCCCGAGGCGCGCTCGCTGATCGACGCCGGCAAGGTGCGCTCGCTGGCCGTCATGTCGTCGTCCCGCGCCGCCCTGTTCCCGAACGTGCCGACGCTGAAGGAGGCCACCGGCTCCGACTGGGCCACCGGCGCCTGGCGCGGCATCGCGGCACCCAAGGGGCTGCCGGCCAACGTGGCGGCGCGGCTCGAGGCCTCGGTGAAGAAGGCCTACGACAGCAAGGAATACAAGGACTTCATGGCCCAGCGCGGCTTCGGCATGCTGTGGGGCAGCTCGTCCGAGTTCGCGTCCTTCATGGCCAAGGGCGACGCCGACATGAAGGCCGTGATGACGGCCGTGGGCATCGCCAAGTAAAGCGGCGCCGAGCCCACCGCAAGCCGCCGTTCCCGTGCACGCCACCGACCGCTGGCTGGGCCTGGCGCTGGCCCTGCTGGCCGGCGCCGTGCTGTGGTCGGCGCGTGACTTCCCGGCCGTGCCGGGGCAGAAGTTCGGCGCCGGCTTCCTGCCCACGATCGTCGGTGCCGGGCTGCTGCTGTGTGGTGTCGGGCTGATGCTGCGCGGCTGGCGTGCGCGGGCCGCACCGCGCGCCCCCGCGCGTTCGCCGGGGACCGAACACTTCGGCAGCGCGGCGGTGATCATGGGCGTCATCGTCGCGTACATCGTGCTCGCTGACCCGCTGGGCTTCCTGATCGTCGCGCCGCTGGGCCTGCTGGCCACCTTCAAGGCGCTGCGCGTGGGCTGGGGGCCGGCGCTGCTGTGGGCCGTGACCGGCACGCTGCTCGTGCACGTCGCCTTCTACAAGCTGCTGCGCGTGCCGCTGCCCTGGGGCCTGCTGCGCCCCTTCTACTGAAGCACTGAAGCGGGAGCGCCGACCCGATGGATGCCGTCGTCACCGCCTTCGGGCTGGTGTTCGAACCCTATGTGCTGATGGTCATCCTGCTGTCGGCCGTGTATGGCCTGTTCGTCGGCGCCATTCCCGGCCTCACCGCGACCATGGCCACGGCACTGCTGGTGCCGGTGACCTTTTTCATGGCGCCGGTGCCGGCGGTGGCGGCCATCGTCACCGCCACCGCGATGGCGATCTTCTCGGGCGACATCCCCAGCGCGCTGCTGCGCATGCCCGGCACGCCGGCGAGCGCCGCCTACGCCGACGAGGCCTACCAGCTCACGCGCAACGGCCAGCCCGAGCTGGCGCTGGGCGCCGGGCTGGTGTTTTCGGTGCTGGGCGGCCTGTTCGGCGGTGCGGTGCTCATCGTCGCGGCGCCGTCGCTGGCCGAGATCGCGTTGCGCTTCAGCTCCTTCGAGTACTTCTGGCTCGTCATGCTGGGCTTCACCTGCGCCATCTTCATCGCCGGGCGCGACCCGCTCAAGGGCTGTGTCTCGCTGCTCGTCGGCCTGCTGATCTCCTGTGTCGGCCTGGACAACCCGGCCGGCGCGCCGCGCTACACCTTCGGCAACGCCGAGCTCACCGGCGGCATCTCGTTGATCCCGCTCATGATCGGCATGTTCGCGGTGTCCGAGGTGCTGCGCTTCGCGGTCACGGTCGACAAGCCGGTGATGGCCATCGAACGGCCCTTCGGCGATGTCTTCTCCGGCATGTGGACGCTGATCCGCAAGTACCCGCTGCAGCTGCTGCGCGGCTCGACGCTGGGCACGGCGGTGGGTGCGCTGCCGGGCGCCGGCGCCGACATCGCGGCCTGGATGTCCTACGCCATCTCCAAGCGCTTCAGCAAGGAGCCGCAGAAGTTCGGCACCGGGCACGTCGAAGGCATCGTCGAGGCGGGGGCGGCCAACAACAGCGCGCTGGGCGGGGCCTGGATCCCGGCGCTGGTGTTCGGCATCCCGGGGGATTCGATCACCGCCATCGCCATCGGCGTGCTGTACCTGAAGGGCATGAACCCGGGCCCGACGCTGTTCGTCGATAACCCGCAGAACATCTACGCCGTGTTCATCGTCTTCATGCTCGCGCAGCTGCTGATGCTGCCGCTGGGCTGGCTGGCGATCAAGGCCGCCAAGCAGGTGCTGCGCATCCCGGCCGGCCTGCTGATGCCGGTGATCCTGTTGTTCTGCGTCGTCGGCAGTTTCGCCATCAACAACACCCTGTTCGGCGTCGTCGTGATGGGGCTGGCCGGCGTGCTGGCCTTCTTCATGGAGCGTTGGGGCTTCCCGGTGGCGCCGACCATCCTGGGCGTGGTGCTGGGCAAGATGCTCGAGGAGCACTTCTTCAGCAGCCTGATCAAGGCCGACGGCAACCTGTTCGTCTTCTTCGAGCGCCCCATTGCCGGCACGCTGGGCGCGCTGACGCTGCTGATCTGGCTGTGGCCGCTGCTGCGCCGCGGCGTGCATCTGGCGTCGAACAGGGGGACCGCGACATGAGCTTCGCCAGGGACGCGTTCAAGGGCCGGCGCGTGCTCGTCGTCGGCGGCACCAGCGGCATCGGCGAGGGCATCGCACGCGCCTTTGCCGCCCACGGAGCACAAGTGTCGGTGACCGGCGCCACGGCGGCCGAAGCGGCGCAGGCGCAGGACCTCGACGCCCGCGTGCTCGACGTGCGCGACGCGGCCGCGGTGCGCGGCCTGTTCGCCGAAACGGAGGCCGCGGGCGGCCTGGACGTGCTCGTCAACTGCGCCGGCGTCATCCGCCGCGGCCGCGAGCACGAGCCCGAGGTCTTTGCCGACGTCGTCGACATCAACCTCAACGGCACCCAGCGCTGCTGCGCCGCGGCGCGCGCGCTGCTGGCCGTGCGCGGCGGCTGCATCGTCAACACGGCCTCGATGCTGAGCTTCTTCGGCGGCGGCCTGGTGCCCGCCTACTCGGCCAGCAAGGGCGGCGTCGCGCAGCTCACCAAGTCGCTGGCCATCGCCTACGCGGCCGAGGGCATCCGCGTCAACGCGCTGGCGCCGGGCTGGATCGCCACGCCGCTGACCGACGCGCTGCAGCGCGACGAGACCCGCAGCGTCGCCATCCTGGCGCGCACACCGCTGGCGCGCTGGGGCACACCGGCCGACGTGGCCGGTGCGGCGCTGTTCCTGGCCAGCCCGGCGGCGGCCTTCGTCACCGGCGTCGTGCTGCCGGTCGACGGCGGCTACCTCATCACCTGAAAGGAGTGCCGACGATGATCGTGCAACACGCCGGCATCCAGCCCGAGATCGCGGTGCAGGCGATCCCCGACGACGAACGGGTCTGGGTGCCGCAGGCGCCGCAGGTGTGGTTCCGGCCGCTGTTGCTGAACACGGTGACCGGCAGCTGGTGCAACCTGCTGCGCGTGCGCAAGGCGGGTGTGCTCAGCCGCCACATCCACCCATCGTGGGTGACGGCCGCCACTACGCGGCCAACGGCCTGGGCGCCGAGTACGTGACGCAGTTCGTGCGCTGAAGGCCGGGCGGCAGGCGCCGCCCGGTGCGGCTTACACCAGGTGCTTGACGCCGTCCTGCTCGCCCATCAGCTCGGCCAGCGTCTTGTCGATGCAGGTCTGGCTGAACTCGTCGATGGCCAGGCCGGGGACGATGCTGTACTTGCCGCCGTCGCAGGTGACGGGGTAGCCGAACATCACGTCCTTGGGGATGCCGTACTCGCCGTTGCTCGGCACGCCCATCGTCACCCACTCGCCGCCGGTGCCCAGCGCCCAGTCGCGCATGTGGTCGATGGCGGCGTTGGCCGCCGACGCCGCCGACGACAGGCTGCGCGCTTCGATGATCGCCGCGCCGCGCTTGCCGACGGTGGGCAGGAACACGTCCTTGTTCCAGGCCTGGTCGTTGATCATGTCCTTGACCGAGGCGCCGTCGATGGTGGCGAAGCGGTAGTCGGCGTACATCGACGGCGAGTGGTTGCCCCACACCGCCAGCTTCTTGATCGACGCCACCGGCTTGCCGGTCTTGGCGGCCAGTTGGCTGAGCGCGCGGTTGTGGTCCAGGCGCAGCATGGCGGTGAAGTTCTCGCGCGGCAGGCTGGGCGCGCTCTTCATCGCGATCCAGGCGTTGGTGTTGGCCGGGTTGCCGACCACCAGCACCTTGATGTTGCGGCTGGCCGAGGCGTCGAGCGCCTTGCCCTGGGCGGTGAAGATCTGTGCGTTGGCGGCCAGCAGGTCGGCACGTTCCATGCCGGGGCCGCGCGGGCGGGCGCCGACGAGCAGCGCGTAATCGGTGTCCTTGAAGGCGGCGGTGGGGTCGCTGTACGCCTCCATGCCGGCCAGCAGCGGGAAGGCGCAATCCTGCACTTCCATCATCACGCCCTTGAGCGCCTTCTGCGCCCTTTCGTCGGGGATCTCCAGCAATTGCAGGATCACCGGCTGGTCCTTGCCGAGCATCTCGCCGGAGGCGATGCGGAACAGCAGGGCGTAGCCGATCTGGCCGGCGGCGCCGGTCACGGCCACGCGGACGGGCTTCTTGCTCATGGTGGGTTTCTCCTGATGGAAAGACAGGTTGAGGACGTTTAGGACAGCGTGTGCCAGTTTAGCTTCTCCACTGCGCGCGAGGCGGGAGGGAAATCGGCTCTCTTCTGTCTTAGATCAGATGTCGTGCATGGACACCGCGGAGCCGGCTGTGCTGCAATCGCCGCATGCCCGGGACCTCCTCGCCACCGGCTGCACGGGCCGAATCCACGCCCTCGTTCAGCCCGCTGTACCAGCAGATCAAGGCGCTGCTGGTGACGGGCCTGGAGCGCGGCCAGTGGTTGCCAGGGCAGGCCATCCCCAGCGAAACCGAACTGGCGGCGCGCTTCGGCGTCAGCCAGGGCACGGTGCGCAAGGCCATCGACGAGATGGCGGCCGAGAACCTGCTCGTGCGCCGCCAGGGCAAGGGCACCTTCGTCGCCACCCACGCCGAGGCGCAGACGCAATACCGCTTTCTGCGCCTGACGCCCGACGAAGGCGCGCCAGCCACGCTGCAGCGGCGGCTGCTCGACTGCCGGCGCATGCGCGCGCCGCTCGAGGTGGCGCGGCTGCTGGCGCTGAAGGCCGGCGAGGCGGCGGTGCAGGTGCGCCGGCTGCTGCTGGCGGGCAGTAACGACGACTTGAAGCCGGTGGTGCTGGACGACCTCTGGCTGCCGGGCACGGCGTTCAAGGGCCTCACGATGGAGCGTCTGCAGGCCTGGCGCGGGCCGCTGTACAGGCTTTTCGAGGCCGAGTTCGCGGTGCGCATGATCCGCGCCGAGGAGAAGATCCGTGCCGTAGCTGCCACCTCCGAAGAGGCGGCGCTGCTCGGCGTGCCCGAGGGCGCGCCCTTGTTGTCGGTGGAAAGGCTGTCCTACACCTATGGCGACCGTGCCGTGGAATTGCGTCGCGGCCTGTACCACACGGCTTCGCATCACTACCGCAACGAGCTGAACTGAGCACCGGCGTTCGCAGGTCCGCGTAAGGTGGCGGCGTTGCAATAAACTCATTGCGCTTCACGCGCCTTCCGAAGGTACCGACATGTCCGAGATGACGAGAGCAAGACCCGGCACGATGCATTTGCTGGACGCGGTGAAGTACCGGTTGCCGCTGGCCGGCATCGTTTCGATCCTGCATCGCGCCAGCGGTCTGCTGATGTTCGTGCTGCTGCCGTTCATCATCTGGTTGTTCGACACCAGCATCAGCTCGGAGATCTCCTACGAGACCTACGCCAGCGCCTTCGTGGCAGGCATCGGTTTCGTGCCGGGATGGGGCGTCAAGGTCGTGGCGCTGGTGCTGATCTGGGCCTTTGTGCACCACCTCATCGCCGGTGTGCGGCATGTGTGGATGGACACCACGCACAGTGTCAGCAAGGCGCAGGGCCACAACTCGGCCGTGTTCACGCTGGTCGCCAGCGTGCTGCTCACCGTGGCACTGGGCGCCAAGCTCTTCGGCCTGTACTGAGCGGGGATGGACATGACGGTCAACCACGGTTCGAAGCGTGTCGTCGTCGGTGCTCACTACGGCCTGCGCGACTGGCTCAGCCAGCGCGTCACTGCCGTGCTGATGGCGCTGTTCACGGCCGTGCTCGTCGTGCAGGTGCTGATGCCGGGGCCGATGGGCTACGACAAGTGGGCCGGTATCTTCGCCGCGCAGTGGATGAAGGTGCTGAGCTTCGTCGTCGTCGTCGCGCTGGCCTGGCACGCCTGGGTCGGCATGCGCGACATCTGGATGGATTACGTCAAGCCCGTCGGCACGCGGCTGGTGTTGCAGGTGGCCACGCTGGTGTGGCTGGTGGGCTGCACAGGCTGGGCGGTGCAGGTGCTCTGGAGGCTCTGAGAACAATGGCTCTTGCCAACTTACCGCGTCGCAAGTTCGACGTCGTCATCGTCGGTGCCGGCGGCTCCGGCATGCGTGCGTCGCTGCAGCTGGCCCTGGCCGGCCTCAACGTCGCCGTGCTGTCCAAGGTCTTCCCGACGCGTTCGCACACCGTGGCCGCGCAGGGCGGCATCGCCGCGTCCTTGTCGAACATGAACGAGGACAACTGGCACTACCACTTCTACGACACCATCAAGGGGTCGGACTGGCTGGGTGACCAGGACGCGATCGAATTCATGTGCCGCGAGGCGCCCAAGGTCGTCTACGAGCTCGAGCACTTCGGCATGCCTTTCGACCGCAACGCCGACAGCACGATCTACCAGCGCCCCTTCGGCGGCCACACCGCGAACTACGGCGAGAAGCCGGTGCAGCGCGCCTGCGCCGCGGCCGACCGCACCGGCCACGCGATGCTGCACACGCTGTACCAGCAGAACCTCAAGGCGCGCACTAACTTCTTCGTCGAGTGGATGGCATTGGACCTGATCCGCGACGCCGCGGGCGATGTGCTGGGCGTGGTGGCGCTGGAGATGGAAACCGGCGACGTGCACATCCTGGAGGCCAAGACCACGCTGCTGGCCACCGGCGGCGGCGGGCGCATCTTCGCCGCCAGCACCAACGCCTTCATCAACACCGGCGACGGCCTGGGCATGGCGGCGCGCGCCGGCATCCCGCTGCAGGACATGGAGTTCTGGCAGTTCCACCCCACCGGCGTCGCCGGCGCCGGCGTGCTGCTTACCGAAGGCTGCCGCGGCGAGGGCGGCATCCTGCGCAACTGCGACGGCGAGCGTTTCATGGAGCGCTACGCACCGACCCTGAAGGACCTGGCGCCGCGCGACTTCGTCTCGCGTTCGATGGACCAGGAGATCAAGGAAGGGCGCGGCTGCGGTCCGAACAAGGACTACATCGTGCTCGACATGACGCATCTGGGCGTCGAGACCATCATGAAGCGCCTGCCGTCGATCTACGAGATCGGCCACAACTTCGCCAACGTCGACATCACCAAGGAGCCCATCCCCGTGGTGCCGACGCTGCACTACCAGATGGGCGGCGTGCCGACCAACATCCACGGCCAGGTCGTCGTGCCCCGGGGCGGCGACCCGGTGGCAGCGGTGAACGGCCTGTATGCCGTCGGCGAGTGCTCGTGCGTCAGCGTGCACGGTGCCAACCGGCTCGGCTGCAACTCGCTGCTCGACCTGGTGGTCTTCGGGCGCGCCGCGGGCAACCACATCGTCGAGTTCCATCAGAAGAACAAGGTCCACAAGCCGCTGCCGGCCGATGCCGCCGACCGTGCGCTGCAGCGCCTGGCGAGCCTGGACGCGTCGACCTCGGGCGAGTATGCGCAGCTGGTCGCCGACGACCTGCGCCGCACCATGCAGAGCCACGCCGCGGTGTTCCGCACCCAGGCGCTGATGGACGAAGGCGTGGTCAAGATCGCCGCGGTGGCCGAGCGCGCCAAGGCGATCGGCCTGAAGGACAAGTCCAAGGTCTTCAACACGGCGCGCATCGAGGCTCTGGAGGTCGAAAACCTGGTCGAGGTGGCAAGGGCGACGATGGCGTCCGCCGCGGCACGCCACGAGTGCCGTGGTGCCCACATGGTCAAGGACTACGAGCGCACGGCGGACGACGCCGAACACCCGCTCGGTCGCAACGACCGCGACTGGCTCAAGCACACCCTGTGGTACAGCGACGGCGACCGCCTCGAATACAAGCCGGTGCGCATGCAGCCGTTGACGGTCGAGAGCGTTCCCCCGAAGGTCCGCACGTTCTGAAGGCAGTACAACATGACGCTACGCACCTTCCAGATCTACCGCTACGACCCCGACGGCGACGACAAGCCGCGCATGCAGACGCTGCAGGTCGAGCTCGACGGCTCGGAGCGCATGCTGCTCGACGCGCTGATCAAGCTCAAGGCCGTCGACCCCACCCTGAGCTTCCGCCGCAGCTGCCGCGAAGGCGTGTGCGGCTCGGACGGCATGAACATCAACGGCAAGAACGGGCTGGCCTGCCTGACCAACATGCGCACGCTGCCGGGCACCATCGTGCTCAAGCCGCTGCCGGGGCTGCCGGTGATCCGCGACCTGATCGTGGACATGACGCTGTTCTTCAAGCAGTACAACTCGATCAAGCCCTACCTGGTCAACGACACGCAGCCGCCCGAGAAGGAGCGCCTGCAGTCGCCCGAGGAGCGCGAGGAGCTCAACGGCCTGTACGAATGCATCCTGTGCGCCAGCTGCAGTACGGCTTGCCCGAGCTTCTGGTGGAACCCCGACAAGTTCGTCGGCCCGGCCGGCCTGCTGCAGGCCTACCGCTTCATTGTCGACAGTCGCGACCAGGACACCGAGGCTCGGCTGGACAATCTCGAGGATCCGTATCGGCTTTTCCGCTGTCGCTCGATCATGAATTGCGTGGATGTTTGTCCAAAGGGGTTGAATCCCACAAAAGCGATTGGCAAGATCAAGGAAATGATGGTACGCCGCGCCGTTTGAACGTATGAGCGAATTGCTGGGCGAAGCCGGTCTCAACAAGCTGCGGTGGCGCTGCCGCCGCGGCCTGTTGGAGAACGATCTCTTCGTCGAGCGCTTCTTCAGCCACCACGAGGAGACGATCACGACAAGGCAGGCTGCGGGGCTGTTGGCCCTGATGGACCTGGCCGACAACGACCTGCTGGACCTGCTGCTTGGCCGTAGGGAGCCGCAAGACGAGGTCGACACCCCTGAAGTGCGCGAAATGCTGGCCCTGATGAGGACTGCGCCCGCGGGTGCAGGCAGCGGCCGGCCCCTTAAACCGAACTGAAGAAAGGCCCCGTGTCATGACCCCCTCCGACGTGAAAGCCACGCTGTCGTTTTCCGATGGCAGTCCGAGCATGGACCTGCCGATCTACAAGGGATCGATCGGCCCGGATGTGATCGACATCCGCAAGCTCTATGGGCAGACCGGCAAGTTCACCTACGACCCGGGTTTCCTGTCGACGGCAGCGTGCCAGTCGGCCATCACCTACATCGACGGCGACAAGGGTGAGTTGCTGTACCGCGGCTACCCGATCGAGCAGCTGGCGACGAAGTGCGACTTCCTCGACACCTGCCATCTGCTTCTGTACGCGGAGTTGCCCAATCAGCAACAGCAGAAGGACTTCCACACGCTCGTCACCCACCACACGATGGTCAACGAGCAGATGCAATTCTTCCTGCGCGGCTTCCGGCGCGACGCGCACCCGATGGCGGTGCTGACGGGCCTGGTCGGCGCGCTGTCGGCCTTCTATCACGACAGCACCGACATCAACAATCCGCGCCACCGCGACATCGCCGCGATCCGCCTGATCGCCAAGATGCCGACGCTGGTGGCCATGGCCTACAAGTACGGCATCGGCCAACCGTACATGTACCCGAAGAACGAGTTGTCGTACTCGGGCAACTTCATGCGCATGATGTTCGCCACGCCGTGCGAGGACTACGTACCCAACGACGTGCTGGTGCGTGCCATCGACCGCATCTTCATCCTGCACGCCGACCACGAGCAGAACGCGTCCACGTCGACGGTGCGGCTGTGCGGCAGTTCGGGTACCAACCCGTTCGCGGCCATCGCCGCCGGCGTGGCGTGCCTGTGGGGGCCGGCGCACGGCGGTGCCAACGAGGCGGCACTGAACATGCTGAAGGACATCCAGCGCAACGGCGGCGCCGAGAAGATCGGTGAGTTCATCAAGCAGGTCAAGGACAAGAACTCCAACGTCAAGCTGATGGGCTTCGGCCACCGCGTCTACAAGAACTACGACCCGCGCGCCAAGCTCATGCGCGAGACCTGCCACGAGGTGCTGGAGGCCACCGGGCTGCACGACGACCCGCTGTTCAAGCTGGCCATGACGCTGGAGAAGATCGCGCTCGAAGACGACTACTTCGTCTCGCGCAAGCTCTACCCCAATGTCGACTTCTACTCCGGCATCGTGCAGAGCGCACTGGGCATCCCGGTCAGCCTGTTCACGGCCATCTTCGCGCTCGCGCGCACGGTGGGCTGGATCGCCCAGCTCAACGAGATGATCGGCGACCCCGAGTACAAGATCGGACGCCCGCGCCAGCTCTTCGTGGGTTCGACGCACCGCGACGTGAAGCCGATCGCGCAGCGCTGAGCGCCCTCAGGCGCCGAGGGCCGGGTCCGGATCGCGAGGAGCCGGCCCTTCCATCTGGTGCCTGCCGCGTCTGGCGCCCTCAGGCTCAGGCGCCGGCCGCGGCTTGCAGGCCGTTGTGGAAGTGCTCCAGCATGCGCGCGGTGGCCAGCTCACGCTGGCGTGACGTCAATGCCGCCATCAGCGCGCGGTGTTCGGCCAGCGATTCGGCCAGGCGCCCCAGGCGCAGCAGCGAATGGTGGCGGTTGAGCTTCATGACCTTGCGCAGGTCGGCGACGATCTGGGTGCGCCAGCGGTTGCCGGCGATCTGCATCAGGGCCAGGTGGAAGGCCTCGTTGGCGGCAAAGAACGCGTCGCGCTGGCGCGCCAGCTTCTCCAGCCGGTCGTGCAGGGCCTGCAGCTGGGCCAGTTCGGCGCTGCTGGCGCGCTCGGCCGCGTCGCCGGCGGCGTCGCTTTCCAGCAGCGCCAGCAGGTGGTAGACCTGCGCCACGTCGTCGCGCGACATCTCGGTGACGTAGGCGCCGCGCCGCACCTTCATCGTCACCAGGCCTTCCACCGCCAGCACCTTCAGCGCCTCGCGCAGCGGCGTGCGGCTGATGCCGAACTCGGCAGCGAGCTTCATCTCGTCGATCCAGCTGCCGGGTTCGAGCCGGCGCGCGTAGATCTGCTGGCGCAGCCGTTCGGCCACGTCCTGGTACAGGGCGCGGGGCGACAGAGGGCGGGGGGCTTCGGCGGCGGCCACGGGCGGGGCGGGACGTTGTCAGGTGGCTGTGGGTATTTTGAATTCATAATTATGCATAATTCGTTGCGCCTGCAGCGGCCGCTAGCATTCCACCTCGGCCGCTGACGGCCGGTGAGCCCCAGGAGACCCCGTCATGAACAGCACGCCCCCCGAGTTCACCGCCGCCACGCTGGAGCAATGGGCCCGTGCGGCTGCGAAGTCCGCGCCCGGGGGCGACGGCGCCGCGCTGGACTGGGTCACGCCCGAGGGCATCCGCGTCAAGCCGCTGTACACCGCGGCCGACACCGCGGCGCTGCCGCACACCGACACGCTGCCCGGCTTCGAACCGTACTTGCGCGGCCCGCAGGCCACGATGTACGCGGTGCGGCCGTGGACGATCCGCCAGTACGCGGGCTTTTCCACCGCCGAGGACAGCAACGCCTTCTATCGCCAGGCACTGGCCGCCGGTGGCCAGGGCGTGAGCGTGGCCTTCGACCTGGCCACGCATCGCGGCTACGACAGCGACCACCCGCGTGTCACCGGCGACGTCGGCAAGGCGGGCGTGGCCATCGACAGCGTCGAGGACATGAAGATCCTCTTCGACGGCATCCCGCTGGACAAGATCAGCGTGAGCATGACGATGAACGGCGCCGTGTTGCCGGTGCTGGCCGGCTACGTGGTGGCGGCCGAAGAGCAGGGGGTGAAGCAGGAGCACTTGAGCGGGACCATCCAGAACGACGTCCTCAAGGAGTTCATGGTCCGCAACACCTACATCTACCCGCCCGAGCCGAGCATGCGCATCGTCGGCGACATCATCGAGTACACGGCAACCCACATGCCGAAGTTCAACTCGATCAGCATCTCCGGCTATCACATGCAGGAGGCGGGCGCCAACCAGGCGCTGGAACTGGCCTTCACGCTGGCCGACGGCCAGGAGTATGTGAAGACGGCCATGGCCAAGGGTCTGGACGTCGACGCCTTCGCGGGCCGCCTGAGCTTCTTCTGGGCGATCGGCATGAACTTCTACCTGGAGATTGCCAAGATGCGCGCGGCGCGGCTGCTGTGGGCGCGCATCATGAAGGGCTTCGGCGCCAGGAACCCGAAGAGCCTGATGTTGCGCACCCATTGCCAGACCAGCGGCTGGAGCCTGACCGAGCAGGACCCGTACAACAACATCGTGCGCACCACCATCGAGGCCATGGCCGCGGTGTTCGGCGGTACGCAGAGCCTGCACACCAACAGCTTCGACGAAGCGATCGCGTTGCCCACCGAATTCAGCGCCCGCATTGCCCGCAACACCCAACTCATCATCCAGCAGGAGACGCACATCACGAACGTGGTGGACCCCTGGGCCGGCAGCTACATGATGGAGGCACTCACCCAGCAGATGGCCGACAGTGCCTGGGCCATCATCGAAGAAGTGCAGGCCATGGGCGGCATGACCAAGGCGGTGGACTCGGGATGGGCCAAGCTGAAGATCGAGGCCAGTGCGGCCGAGAAGCAGGCGCGCATCGACAGCGGGCGCGACGTCATCGTCGGCGTCAACAAGTACAGGCTGGCGACACAGGACGCCGTCGAGGCGCGCGAGGTCGACAATGTCAAGGTACGTGAAGGGCAGATCGCGCGGCTGGCGGAGATACGTGCCAGCCGCGACGGTTTGGCGGTGCAGGCGGCGCTGGAGGCCTTGACGGCGGCGGCGCGCGACGGGGGTGCGGGCAGCGGCGCCTCCGGCGCCGCGGGCAACCTGCTGGCGCTGAGCATCGACGCCATGCGGCTGCGCGCCACGGTGGGCGAGGTCAGCGATGCCCTGGAAAAGGTCTACGGGCGCCACCGCGCCGACATCCAGAAGGTGACCGGTGTGTATGCAGCCGCCTACGACAGTGCCGAGGGTTGGGACCAGCTGAAGGCCGAGATCGCCGCCTTCGGCGAAGAACACGGCCGCCGCCCGCGCGTGATGATCGCCAAGCTCGGCCAGGACGGCCACGACCGCGGCGCCAAGGTCGTGGCCACGGCATTCGCCGACCTCGGCTTCGACGTCGACATCGGCCCGCTGTTCCAGACGCCCGAGGAGTGCGCCCGCCAGGCGATCGAGAACGACGTGCACGCCGTGGGCGTGAGCACGCTGGCGGCAGGGCACAAGACGCTGGTGCCGGCCATCATCCAGGCGCTCCAGGCGCAGGGTGGCGACGACATCATCGTCTTCGTGGGCGGCGTCATCCCGGCGCAGGACTACGACTTCCTGGTCCAGGCCGGCGTGAAGGGGATCTATGGCCCCGGCACGCCGATCCCGGTGAGCGCCAAGGATGTGCTGGAACACATCCGCCGGGCCGTGGCTTGAGCGTGCCGGCAGCCCACCGCTTCGAATTGCAGACCGCCACGGCGGCCGACTTCGAGGCCCTGCTCGCGCTGCGCCTGCGCGCCATGCGCCGGAGCCTGGAGCGCCTGGGTCGCTACGACGAGCAGCGCGCACGCGCCCGGCTGGCTGCAGGCTTCGAGCCCGAGCACACGCAGCACGTCGTGGTCGAGGGGCGGCGCGTGGGCTCCCTCTCGCTCAAGACCTTGTCGCACGAGCTGCGCCTGAACCACCTGTACATCGACCCTGCGGAGCAGGAGCACGGCCTGGGCCACGAAGTGCTCGGCTGGGTCTGTGCCGAGGCCGACCGCGCCCAGCTGCCGGTGGCGCTGTGCGCGCTCAAGGGCAGCGATGCCGTGCGCTTTTACCTGCGCCACGGCTTCGCGCTGACCGGCGAGGGCGAGTGGGACTACGACTTCGTTCGCATGCCGCTGTCCACCGGCGTGCGCGCCGTGCGCGCCTGGTGGCAGGCGCTGCAGGCTCGCGACTGGGCTCGCGCCACTGCCCTGCTGCGCAGCGATCTGCAGGCCCTGTGGTGGACCAGCGGCGAACGCTTCGACGGCGCCGCCGGCTTCGTCCAGGCGCAGGCGCGTTACCCCGAGGGCTGGACGATCCATCTCATCGAGGTCTCGGCGCTGCAGGACGGCCGCGTCGTCTCGGTGACCCGCGTCGACCACCCGCCGCAGCAGTTCTTTGCCACTTCCTTCTTCCATCTGGAGGACGGGCTCATCTTCGCCATCGACGAATACTGGGCCACCGTCGAAGCGCCGCCATCCTGGCGCAGCGCAGCGGCGCTGCCGGGCTGGCAGCGCATGCAACCCGAAGACGACCCGCGGGCCTGCCCGCCATGACCGCCGCCGCGCCTTTGCCGCCTGCCGACCAGGCCCTGGCCGATGTACTGCTGCGCGGCAGCGGTGCGGCGCAGCGGCGCGCGCTGGCCAAGACCATCACGCTGCTGGAGTCCACCCGCGCCGACCACCGCGCGCGTGCCGATGCGCTGCTGAACGCCTTGCTGCCGGCCAGCGGCCGCTCCCTGCGGCTGGGCATCAGCGGCGTGCCGGGGGTGGGCAAGAGCACCTTCATCGAGGCGCTGGGCCTGTACCTCATCGGGCAAGGCCATCGCGTGGCCGTGCTCGCCGTGGACCCCAGCTCCAGCGTCAGCGGCGGTTCCATCCTGGGCGACAAGACGCGCATGGAGCATCTGAGCGTGCACGAACGCGCCTTCATCCGCCCCAGCCCGGCGGCCGGCAACCTGGGCGGCGTGGCCGAGAAGACGCGCGAATCGATGCTGGTGTGCGAAGCGGCGGGGCACGACGTGGTGATCGTCGAAACCGTCGGCGTGGGTCAGAGCGAGACCGCGGTCGCCGGCATGACCGACATGTTCGTGCTGCTGCAGCTGCCCAACGCCGGTGACGACCTGCAGGCCATCAAGAAGGGCGTGATGGAACTGGCCGACCTGGTGGTCATCAACAAGGCCGACATCGACGGGGCCGCGGCCACGCGCGCGCGGGCCCAGATCACGAGTGCGCTGCGCTTCTTCGGCCCGCATGCCCACGCCCACGCGGGCCCGCAGGGGACGCCGTCGATGCCGGCGCAGGTGATGCAGCTCAGCGCGCTCAAGGGCACCGGGCTGGACGCATTCTGGCAGGCCGTGACCCGCTTTCGCGACCGGCAGGCCGGCAGCGGCGCGCTCGGGCTGCGCCGCCGGCAGCAGGACCAGGCCTGGATGTGGGAGCGCGTGGAGGGCGGGCTGCGCCAGCGCTTCCGCCAGCACCCGGCCGTGTGTGCGGCGCTGCCCGGCATCACGGACGAAGTGAATGCCGGTCGCCTGGCCGCATCGGTGGCCGCGCGGCGGTTGCTGGACCTGATGGATTGAACGACGAACGAGGGCAACCCCATGCACGACATCATCGACCAGCTCGAAGACAAGCGCGCCGCGGCGCGCCTGGGCGGCGGCAGCAAGCGCATCGACGCCCAGCACGGCAAGGGCAAGCTCACCGCGCGCGAACGGCTGGAGCTGCTCTTCGACGAAGGCACCTTCGAGGAATGGGACATGTTCGTCGAACACCGCTGCGCCGACTTCGGCATGCAGGACAACAAGATCCCGGGCGACGGCGTGGTCACCGGCTACGGCATGATCAACGGCCGCCTGGTGTTCGTCTTCAGCCAGGACTTCACCGTCTTCGGCGGTGCGCTGAGCGAGGCGCACGCCGAGAAGATCTGCAAGATCATGGACCAGGCGATGAAGGTGGGCGCGCCGGTGATCGGCCTCAACGACAGCGGCGGCGCACGCATCCAGGAAGGCGTGGCCTCGCTGGGCGGTTATGCCGATGTCTTCCAGCGCAACGTCATGGCCAGCGGCGTGATCCCGCAGATCAGCCTGATCATGGGCCCCTGCGCGGGAGGGGCGGTGTATTCGCCGGCGATGACCGACTTCATCTTCATGGTCAAGGACAGCAGCTACATGTTCGTCACCGGCCCCGAGGTGGTGAAGACGGTCACGCACGAGGAGATCACCGCCGAGGAGCTCGGCGGCGCCACGACGCACAACACCAAGAGCGGCGTCGCCGACCTGGCGTTCGAGAACGACGTCGAAGCGATCCTGATGACGCGGCGCTTCTTCAACTACCTGCCGCTCAACAACCGGGAAAAGCCGCCGGTGCGCCGCAGCGGCGACCGCGCCGACCGGCTGGACCTGTCGCTGGATACGCTGGTGCCCGACAACCCGAACAAGCCCTACGACATCAAGGAGCTGATCTACAAGGTCGTCGACGACGGCGACTTCTTCGAGCTGCAGCGCGAGCACGCCAGGAACATCGTCATCGGCTTCGGCCGCCTCGACGGCCAGCCGGTGGGCATCGTCGCCAACAACCCGCTGGTGCTGGCCGGCTGCCTGGACATCAAGAGCAGCATCAAGGCGGCGCGCTTCGTTCGCTTCTGCGACGCCTTCAACATCCCGGTGGTGACCTTCGTCGACGTGCCGGGCTTCATGCCGGGAACGGCGCAGGAGTACGGCGGCATCATCAAGCACGGCGCCAAGCTGCTGTACGCCTACGCCGAATGCACGGTGCCGAAGGTCACCGTGATCACGCGCAAGGCCTACGGCGGCGCGTATGACGTGATGAGCAGCAAGCACCTCAGAGGCGACGTCAACTTCGCCTGGCCGAACGCCGAGATCGCCGTGATGGGCGCCAAGGGCGCGGTGGAGATCATCTTCCGCGAGGACAAGGGCGACCCGGCCAAGCTCGCGGCGCGCGAGGCCGAATACAAGGCGCGTTTCGCCAACCCCTTCGTTGCCGGCAGCCGCGGCTTCATCGACGACGTCATCCAGCCGCACGAGACGCGCAAGCGCATCTGCCGCAGCCTGGCCATGCTCAAGGACAAGAGGCTCGAGAACCCGTGGCGCAAGCACGGGAACATTCCGCTGTGAAGCCCCGCGCGCCCATCAGGGGTGCACGGCCCAGTCACCGCCTTACAATCATGTAAGGCAAAGCGAAAGACCACCTCATGACCACCGCCACACTCACCAGCAAGGGCCAGATCACCATTCCGGCCGATGTCCGCCGGGTGCTGAACGTCCAGGCGGGCGACCGCGTGGAGTTCGTGCAGGTCGAGCCCGGGCGCTTCGAACTGATGGCTGCCACGCGCTCGGTACGTGAATTGAAGGGCTTGTTCGGCAAGGCCACACGCACCGTGTCCATAGCCGAGATGAACCGCACGATCGCCGAGCAAGGGGCCCGGGCGGCCCTGCGCGGGAGGCGAGCGAAGTGACGGGCCTGGACACGAACGTGCTGGTTCGCTACGTGATGCAGGACGACCCTCGCCAGTCGCCTCGGGCCACACGCTTGATCGAATCGCTCAGCGCCGAGGACCCCGGCTTCGTGCCCGTGGTGGTGCTGGTGGAACTGGTGTGGGTCTTGTCGGGCAGCTATGGCCTGGACCGCACGCAGGTGGCCACGGTGCTGGGCGCCCTGTTGCGCAGCAAGGAACTGGTGGTCGACAGGGCCGAACTGGCCGTCCAGGCGCTCAAGCGCTACAGCGCAGTCGGCGCCGACTTTGCCGACGCGCTGATCGAGCGCCTGGCCGCCGCAGCCGGCTGCTCGGCCACCGTGACCTTCGATGCGGGCGCCGTGAAGGCCGCCGCGATGACCCTGGTGCCCTGAATGGCGGCCATCCACGACCTGATCGCCCAGATCGGCGACGCCCGCCTGCGCGAGCGGCTGATGGCCGAATGGGCCAAGGCCACGCGCGAACGCAAGTTCGGTCTCGTGTTCGAAGACCACCTGCCCGAACTGTTGCCGCTGCCCAAGGCCCGGCCGCGCAAGGGTGACCTGGTGTGCCCGCGGGTCGGCTCGCTGAAGGACCTGTGGAGGGTGCAGGGCTTCGCGGGCGGGCGCGTGCAATGCCGGCGTCCGCAGCCGGCGGCCGAGGGCCAGCCGGCAGAGGCCGGCGAATTCGATGTGGTCGAATTGATGGTGGTGCGTGAGTTCGGCGAGCCCATTTTCCCGGCGCTGGTGCCGGTGGATGCGGTGGCCAACGGTGGAGCCGATGCACCCTGGCACACGCTGATCGAGGCCGACAACTACCACGCGCTGCAATTGCTGGAGTACCTGTACGCGGGGCAGGTGGACTGCATCTACATCGACCCGCCGTACAACACAGGGGCGAGAGACTGGAAATACAACAACGACTACGTGGATAGCACAGACGCTTGGCGGCACAGCAAGTGGCTGGCGTTCATAAAGCGGCGACTCGCCATCGCCAAGCAACTGCTGAATCCCACTTCTGGTGTACTGATCGTCACGATCGACGAGCACGAGGTGCATCACCTGGGCCTTCTTCTGGAAGCTGAGTTTCCGGAGTGGGCGCGGCAGACAGTGACCATAGTCATCAACCAGAAAGGGGTCGCGCAGGGGCGGCTGTCTCGCGTTGAGGAGTACGCCCTCTTCTGCTTTGCACCTGGAACTACAGTGCCACCCGACTATGACGACTTGCTGGCGCTGGACCGCACCCAAAGCAAGCGTTTCATGACACCGCGATGGGAGTGGTTGCAGCGCGGTGGAAACAACGCAAATCCGGATGCAAGGCCGGGCCTGTTCTATCCGGTGTTCGTGGACGCGGAGCGCAAACGCATCACTGGCGTTGGGCGACCCTTGCCGCGCGGTGATCGACCAAGTCATGAGCAGTTGGGCAGTGATCGAATCGCCTGGCCGATTCGCAGAGACGGGAGCTACGCCACTTGGCAAGTTGGTCCGGAAACCCTTGAGCGGCTCCTTCGCCTCGGCTACGTCAAGCTCGGCGGGCATGACCCGCGACGCCAGACTTGGACGATCTTGTTCTTAGGAGCAAAGGCCGAGCGACAGATTGCGCAGGGTGAGCTATTGGTCACCGGAACGAACGATGGACTCGGATGTGTCGAAGTGGCATATGCCGTGGCTGAACAGCGATCTATCAAGACGGTATGGCACCGCCAACTTCACGACTCTGGCATCTACGGCTCTACGCTGCTGAAGAGTCTTCTGCCAGACGCACCAAAGTTCTCTTTTCCGAAGTCGCTCTACTCAACCAAAGATGCGCTTTCCGTGGTGCTACGCAATCGACGCGGCGCCACGGTCGTCGATTTTTTCGCTGGCAGCGGCACCACCCTCAACGCCGTCAACCTGCTGAACGCAGCAGACGGCGGGCACCGCTGCTGCATCCTCGTCACCAACAACGAGGTCTCTGCCAGCGAAGCCGACGCCCTACGCGAGCGCGGCCTGCAGCCCGGCGACGACGAGTGGGAAGCCCAGGGCATCTGCCGCTCGGTCACCTGGCCGCGCAGCAAGTTCACCATCCTGGGCCGGCGCGATGACGGCACGCCGCTGCCGGGCGACTACCTCACCGGCCGCGCGCGCACGGTGGAGAAGCCGCGCCGCTTCGTGCAGGTGGGCTTTGTCGAGCCGGCGCAACTGGACACGGTGGCCAAGCGCAAGCAGGTGGTGGCGCTGATCGACGGTCTGCCGCAGATGGCAGTGACCGAAGACGCGGCCTTCGTCGTCTCCGAAGACCACGCCGCCAGCGTGCTGTTCGACCCCAAGGCGGCCGAAGCATGGTTGGAAGCGCTGGAAGGCCAGGACCACATCGCCAGCTTCTACATCGTCACGCCGATCAAGAAGGTTTACGACCAAATCAAGGCCACCGTCACCGAACTGCTGGGCCCGCTGCAAGCCAGCGAAGACGAGACGCGCCCGATGCGCGACGGCTTTGCCGCCAACCTGGCCTACTTCAAGCTGGATTTTCTGGACCCCGAGCGCGTGGGCCTGAGACGCGCCTTCCGCGAGATCCTGCCGCTGCTGTGGCTGAAGGCCGGCGCCGTGGGCCCGCGGCCCAGCTTGCCCGCGAGCGAGCCTGAGTCCGTGCTGTTCGTGCCCGAAGGCGGCAACTTCATCGTGCTGCTGCAGGAAAGCCGCCTGGCGCGGCTGCTGAAGACGCTGGCCACGCGGCAGGCGCCGCTGTCGCACGTGTTCATCGTCACCGACTCCGACGAAGGCTTCAAGCGCATGGCCGCCGCGGCGCGCGAGGCCGCGGGTGCCGCGCACGCCGGGGTGCAGGTGGTGCAGCTGTACCGCGACTACCTGGCCAACTTCCTCATCAACCAGCGCCAGGAAGGCGACGCAGCGGGGACGCTGATATGAAGGTGACGCTGTTCGACTTCCAGAAGACCGCGCTAGAGGCGCTGCGCGACCGGCTGGTGCCGGCGCGGCAATTCGCCAGTTCGGCCACGCCCCAGGTGATTCCCTTCTCGGCGCCCACCGGCAGCGGCAAGACGGTGATCATGACGGCGCTGTTCGAGGCCATCCTCGACGAGCCCGACGACCAACTCGCCTGGCCCGAGACGTGGAAGCCGCAGCACGACGCGGTGATCCTGTGGGTGTCGGACATGCCCGAACTCAACGAGCAGACCAAGCTGAAGATCGAGGCCACGTCGGACCGGGTGCACCGCGTCAACCAGCTCATCCCCATCGATTCGTCGTTCGACCAGGAGCGGCTGGCCGGCGGGCGCATCTACTTCATCAACACGCAGAAGCTGGGCAGCGACAAGCTGCTCACCAAGGCCGGCGACGGCCGCACCTGGCCGATCTGGACGACGCTGAGCAACACGGCCAAGGCCATCCCGGACCGCTTCTACGTCGTCATCGACGAGGCGCACCGCGGCATGGCCGGCGCCCGCGGCGCGCGCGAGGCGCAGACGCTGATGCAGCGCTTCCTGCTGGGCCACGCCGAGAGCGGGCTGGTGCGCATGCCGCTGGTGATCGGCATCTCGGCCACGCCCACGCGGTTCATCAACCTGTTGGCCGGGGCGAATGCCGGCCACAGCATGCACCCGGTTCATGTTCGCGCCGAAGACGTGCGGCTGTCGGGGCTGCTGAAGGACCGCATCCTCATCCACCACCCCGAGTCACCCACGCAGGCCGAGATGGGCCTGCTGGAAGCAGCCGCGCGGCGCTGGTCCGAGATGACGCAGGCCTGGGCCGCCTACTGCAAGGCCGAGGCCGAGCGACCGGTTTGGCCGGTATTGGTGGTGCAGGTGGAAAACGCCAGCGGCAAGGACGTGACGCGCACCTCGCTGGCCGATGCGCTGACGGCCATCGAAAGCGCCATCGGCCGCCGCCTGAACGAAGGCGAGGTGGCGCATGCGCTGCACGACAGCGGCGACCTAGACATCGGCGGCCGGCGGGTGCGCAAGGTGGAAGCTTCGCGCATCGACGGCGACAAGAACATCGGCGTGGTTTTCTTCAAGACCAGCTTGTCCACCGGCTGGGACTGCCCGCGCGCCGAGGTGATGATGTCGTTCCGCCGCGCCGAGGACCACACCTACATCGCTCAGCTGCTGGGCCGAATGGTGCGCACGCCGCTGGCGCGGCGCATCGAGCGCGAAGCGGCGCTCAACGACGTGCATCTGTATTTGCCGCACTACGACCAGGACGCCGTGCAGGCGGTGGTGCGCTCGCTGGAGAACGTGGAAGACGTGCCGCCAACCGAGACGGGCTCGGCGCGCGAGTTGGTGCTGCTGCGCCGCCGTGAAGGAACCGAAAAACTGTTCGAGGCGCTCGCCGAAGTGGTGACGTACCGCGTGGGTGCCGCGCGTGCGCAGAGCGCGCTGCGGCGCTACATGGGCATCGCGCGCCAGCTCACCATCGACGAGATCGACGACGACAGCTGGGACGATGCGAAGACCCGCATCGTGGACTGGCTGGGGGCGCGCGTGGCGGCATTGAAGGCGTCGGGCAGCTTCGACGCTGGCGCGAGGGCCGTCACGCACGTCGGGCTGAAGACGCTGGTGGCCCGGCCGGGCAGCGGCATCGCAGAGCCCGATGGAAGCTATACCGTCGATGCGTCCGACGTGGACATCGAGCGCCTCTTTCACGAGGCCGGGCGCGTGCTCACCAACGGCCTGCACATGACGTATTGGCAGGCGCACGCCGAGCGCCCCGCCAGCGAGGTGAAGGTGGAACTGGTGGTGGTCTGCCGCGACGCGACGGCCATGGCCATCGTCGACGCGGCGGCGGAAGCGGCCTTCAACACGCTGTACGACCGGCACAAGAAGGCCGTCTCGAAGCTGCCGGAATCGCGGCGGCTGCACTATGACCGGCTGCGCCTGGCTACGGCCAAGCCGACCGACGTGCCCTGGCGGTTGCCGGACAGCATCGACTGGCGCCGGTGTGCCGGCGATGAGTTCCGTGAACGCCATCTCTTCGTCGATGAGGGTGGACAGTTTCGTTGCGCGCTGGGCGGCTGGGAAGCGGGCGTGCTGGCCGAGGAACTGGCCTCGACCCAGGTGCTGGGGTGGCTGCGCAATGTCGACCGCAAGCCCTGGGCGCTGGAAGTGCCTTACGAGACCGGCGGCGAAGTGCGGCCGATGTACCCCGACCTGGTAATCGTGCGGCAGGAAGGGCGGGAAATGGCGGTGGACGTGCTGGAGCCGCACGACCCGAGCCTGGCCGACAACGTGGACAAGGCGCGCGGACTGGCCCGCTTCGCGGAGCGCCACGGCGCTCAATTCGGACGCATCCAGCTCATACGCAAGCGAACCGGCCCGGGCGCCAGCGAGCAATTCGTGCGACTCGACATCAACCGGACCGAAACGATCCAGAAGCTGCTGCTGATTGACAAGCCCGCGCAGCTCGACGCACTGTTCGATGGAGTGATGTGATGTTCAAGAAGATCCTGATCGCCAACCGCGGGGAGATCGCCTGCCGCATCATCAAGACCGCCAGGAAGATGGGCATCGCCACCGTGGCCGTGTACTCCGAAGCCGACCGCGACGCCCGCCACGTCGGGCTGGCCGACGAAGCGGTCTGCATCGGCGCTGCGCCCAGCCGCGAAAGCTACCTGGTGGCCGACAAGATCATCGGCACCTGCAAGAGCACCGGCGCGCAGGCCGTGCACCCCGGTTACGGCTTCCTGAGCGAGAACGAAGACTTCGCGCGCCGCGTCGAGGAAGAGGGCATCGTCTTCATCGGCCCCAAGCACTACAGCATTGCGGCCATGGGCGACAAGATCGCCTCCAAGAACCTGGCCAACGCGGCGAAGGTCAACACCATCCCGGGCTTCAACGAGGCCATCGCCACGCCCGAGCAGGCGGTGCAGATCGCGCGCGACATCGGCTACCCGGTGATGATCAAGGCCAGCGCCGGCGGCGGCGGCAAGGGCCTGCGCGTGGCCTTCAACGACAAGGAGGCCTTCGAAGGATTCAGTTCCTGCCGCAACGAAGCCAAGAGCAGCTTCGGCGACGACCGTGTCTTCATCGAGAAATACGTCGAGGAGCCGCGCCACATCGAGATCCAGGTGCTGGGCGACGCGCACGGCAACGTCGTCTACCTGCACGAGCGCGAGTGCTCGATCCAGCGCCGGCACCAGAAGGTCATCGAGGAAGCGCCTTCGCCCTTCATCAGCGAAGCCACCCGGCTGGCCATGGGCGCGCAGGCCGTGGCGCTGGCCAGGGCGGTGCGTTACCAGAGCGCGGGCACGGTGGAGTTCGTGGTCGGCAAGGACCAGAGCTTCTACTTCCTGGAGATGAACACGCGGCTGCAGGTGGAGCATCCCGTCACCGAATGCATCACCGGCATCGACCTCGTCGAGCAAATGATCCGGGTCGCCGCCGGCGAGGCGCTGCCCTTCAGGCAGGAAGACATCCCGCGCCGCGGCTGGGCCATCGAATGCCGCATCAACGCCGAAGACCCGTTCCGCAATTTCCTGCCTTCCACCGGCCGCCTGGTGCGTTACCTGCCGCCGCCGCAGACCATGGAGGCGGCGATGCCGGTGCCGCCGGGCGGTGGCGTGCGCGTCGACACCGGGGTCTACGAAGGCGGCGAGATCCCGATGTACTACGACTCGATGATCGCCAAGCTCATCGTGCACGGGCGTGACCGCGCCGAGGCCATCACGCGCATGCGCGAGGCGCTCAACGGCTTCGTGATCCGCGGTGTCTCGAGCAACATCCCGTTCCAGGCGGCGTTGCTGGCCCACCCCAGGTTCGTGGCCGGAGACTTCAACACCGGCTTCATTGCCGAGCACTACGGCCACGGTTTCCGCGCCGAGGACGTGCCGCACGAAAACCCGGACTTCCTGGTCGCGCTGGCCGCCGCCGCCTACCGGCGTTACCTCGAGCGTGCCGCGGGCATCAGCGGCCAGCTGGCCGGGCACGGGGTGGTCATCGGGCACGACTTCGTGGTCGTCGTCAAGGGCCCCCTGGGCGAGCACACGCACGTGCCGGTGCGCATCCAGGTCGACGGCGTGACCACCGTCACCGTCGCCGGGCGCGCCTACGCCATCGTCAACGACTGGCAGTTCGGCGGCATCCGCAGCAGCGGCAGCTGCAACGGCCGCCCCTTCACCGCGCAGGTGGAGAGGCACGGCCTGTGGCTGCGCGTGGAGCACAACGGCCTGCGCATCGAAGCCCAGGTCATGAGCGCCCGCGCCGCTGAACTGCTGCGCGTGATGCCCTTCAAGGCGCCGGCCGACACGAGCAAGTTCCTGCTCTCGCCGATGCCGGGCCTGCTGGTCGACGTGGCCGTGAAGCCGGGGCAGCTGGTGCAGGCCGGCGAACGGCTGGCCGTGATCGAGGCCATGAAGATGGAGAACATCCTCACCGCGGCGCAGGACGGCACGGTCAAGGAGTTGCTGGCCGGCAAGGGCGAGAGCCTGGCCGTCGATCAACCGATCCTGAGCTTCGCCTGATGAATGCCAAACCCTTCCGCATCCTGGGCCTGCAGCAGATCGCCGTCGGCGGGCCCAGCAAGGAGCGGCTGCGCTCGCTGTGGGTGGAGATCTTCGGCCTGGCGGTCAAGAGCACGTACGTCAGCGCGCGCGAAAACGTCGACGAGGACATCTGCGCGCTGGGGCAGGGTGCGCATGCGGTGGAAGTGGACCTGATGCAGCCGCTGGACCCCGACAGGAAGCCGGCCGTGCACACGACGCCGCTCAACCACGTGGGACTGTGGGTCGACGACTTGCCCAAGGCCGTGGAGTGGATGACGGCCCACGGCGTGCGCTTTGCCCCCGGCGGCATCCGCAAGGGCGCGGCGGGCCACGACATCTGCTTCATCCACCCCAAGGGCAACGAAGAGTTCCCCTTGGGCGGCGAGGGCGTGCTGATCGAACTCGTGCAGGCACCGCCGGAGGTGGTGGCGGCGCTGGGCTGACCAGCGTACGCGTGCGGTCGACGTCGCCCGGTGTTGTTCCTGCGGCGGATGGTCGATCCCGGGGAGTCCGGATCGCCGGTACTCAGCCGTGAAGTGGTGCCAGCACCCGGTGCACGACTTCGGCCAGCGGGCGCGCGGCGCCGCGCTGCCAGGCGGCGAGCGCGGCGTCTGGGCCGAGCAACGCGCGCGCGAAGCGCCGCATCCGTTTCAGGTCGCGCAGGTCGCCGTCGTCCATGGCGCCGAAACGTTGCCGCCACAGCGTCTCGGCCGCCCCCATGGTCTCGGTGGCCAACTCGCCCTGGCGCAGACGGGCCAGGGCCGGTGTCAGATTCCACAGTGCGTAGGCGAGCGCCATGGCCTCCATGCCCTCCCACGCCGTACGCACGCTCTCGCGCAGATCGGCCAGCGAGTCGGCCCATCGCCGCAGGCCCAGCAGCGCGGTGCCCCGCGCTTCCAGTGCCCCCGCAGCGAGGTCCCAATCCTGCAGCTCACGACCTTCCCGGCACAGGTCAGCGAACTCGTCCAGCACCTCGGCGTACTGCCCTGCCTTCATGCGGTTGGTGGCGACGTTGAAGCGCCCGGCGTTGACCAGATGGCGACTCCCGGATCGGCGCCACAGCGCCAGTGCCTGTTGCGACAGTTCGGCGCCGCGCAACGGGTCGCGGTCGACCACCGTCGCCAGATGGGCCTCCAGGCTGAGCAGCGAGGCTTCGCTGTTCGGTCGATCGTGGGCCCGCGCCAGGGGCAGGGCCTGCGCGATCAGCTCGCGGGTTTGCACGTGGTCACGGTCCAGGCGCCAGCGGGTGCGCGCGACCCGCCCGAGCACCATGACCCGCACGGCCGGTTCAGGCGCGCCGCAGGCAGCCAAGCGCGCCATCGCCTGCGTGACGTGCCTGCGGGCATCGTCCGGCCGGCCCGCTTCCTGGCAACGCGTGGCGGCCAGGGCGTGGCATCCGGCAGCCAGCCCATCGTCCAGTCCCGGCACGTGCAGCAGTCCGTCCAGCGCCTGCAGAACGCCGCCAGGCAGGGCGATCTCGCCCCAGGACGATTGGAGCTGCATGACCAGGCGTGCGGCATCGTCGGCTCGACCTTCGGCGCCGGCATGCTCGAGCGCCACGGTGACGTTGGGCAGCTCGTCTCGGACTGCCGGCAGCGGCGGTGTGACCGGCAGCGCCGTGGCCCAGCCGAGCAGGCCGGCAAGCAGACGTTGGCGCAGCCCGCGCAGGGCTGCGTCATCGCACTGCGCCAGAGCGAATTCGCGCACCGGGGCAAAGGGCGCGTATCGCGGCTGGCCATCCTGGCCAGCCTGCACACGCACGACCGAATGCGCCACCAGGGTGTCGAGTAGAGCCTGAGCCTGCGCGGCCGGCAGTGGAAGCTCGTCGGCGATTGCCGCGGCCAGTGGTCGCGTCGCGCCGCCGGGCAGCAGGCTCAGTGCGAGCAGCATGCCGCGCTGCGGGGCGTCCAGCAGCCGCCAGCTCCACTCCACCACCGCGAGCATCGACGCGTGCCGCGGGTCGGCTCCGCTGCGCACGCTGCGCCGTGCGAGGTAGCCGAGCACGCCGGTGCCGCGCTCGCGTTGCGCCTGATTGAGCAGCGCCAGCAGGTCGGCCGGACCGAGTGTGCGCACGTGTGAGGCCGCCAGCTCCAGCGCGAGCGGCAGCCCTTCCAGCCACCGTACGAGCTCGACCAGACTCTCACGCAGCGCCTTGCTGACGTGGAAGTCGGCACGGTGGGCGCGCGCGCGGTCGACGAACAAGGCGACCGCTGGGTTCAGGGCCACCTCCTCCAGCGCCGCGTCCAGAGCGGGAACCGGCAGACCCTCGAGCACGACCGTCTGTTCGCCGTCCAGGCCGAGCGGACGTCGCGAGGTGAGCAGCCAATGAGTGTCCGGCGTGTGTTCGATCAGTGCCGCCAGCGCCCCACCGGCGCTGTCATCGAGCTGCTCCGCGTTGTCCAGCAGTACCAGCATGCGCCGCCCGCCGAGCGCCTGCAGCAACAGCTCGGCCGCATCGTCGCTGCCACCCAGGCGCAACCCCAGCAGCAGACGGTCGAGCAGGTCCGTGCGGCCGACAGCCTCGACCAGGGAGACGAAGATCGCGCCGTCGAACGCAGCCGCTTCGCCGCGGCTGCGCGCTGCGATGGCGTGGTGCGCCACCTCGACGGCGAGGCGGGTCTTGCCGCACCCCCCGGGGCCGAGCACCGTCACGAGCCGGTGCGCCGATACCGCGGCCAGCAGACGCGCCCCGGCAACGTCGGCGCCAATCAGGCGCGTCAGGTAATGCGGCAGGCGCGGGCGCGCCGTCGCCGACGCCAGATTCGCTGTCGGTGTGGGCGACGGCCTCGGCGTCGGCGTCGGTATCGACAGTGCGAGCGCCACTGCACTGCCGAGGCGGTCGTGCAAGGCAGCCAGGCGCGCGCGTTCGTCCTCGATCCACTCGTCGTAATGACCGGGCAGGAGTTCGCCACAGTAAAGCGCGGCAGCTGCCTCATGCCGGCCCGAGCGCAGCGCCTGTTCGAACGCGACAGCATCGCACCACAGCGCGCCCGGCGCCGCACGCACGACACGCCGGTCGGCCAGCAGCACCGGGGCCACGCCTGGCGGCTCGAGCACCGCCTTGAGCAGCGACAAGGTCTGACGCAGGCGGCTGCGGCCGGTGGCGGCATCGGCTTGGGGCCATAACAGCGCGGCCAGCTCTTCACGCGCATGGTCGCGCTGTGGCGCCAGCGCCACCCGCGCCAGCAGTGCCATCGCGGCACGGCTGCGCAGGCGCGACAGCCCGTGTCGGCCGTCATCGATTTCGAAGCCACCCAGCAGGCGCACGTGCCATACGGCCGTCGGAGTTGGCACGGCGGCGGCGTCGAGATGGATGGGCGGCGCGTGGGGGCTGTTCATACCGTGTGAAGTCGATGTCGTTCGAATCCCGGGTCAGCATGCAATGTAGTGGCGAAGGCGCAGCTCCGGTGGGCGCGCCGATGACGTCTCATTCCCGCTCGGGTGCCGACGGATGAAGGTCAGGACCACGCCCCACAGCAGGTGGCTGCAATGGCATGCAAGCCATCGGCAGGCGCTGCGCCGACGGCGCCCCCCCCCC
This sequence comes from Rubrivivax sp., assembly GCA_030680415.1. Classification (GTDB taxonomy): domain Bacteria; phylum Pseudomonadota; class Gammaproteobacteria; order Burkholderiales; family Burkholderiaceae_C; genus Rubrivivax. The sequence goes on along the minus strand of JAUXVE010000043.1, from coordinate 11,084 downwards.
CCAAGCTGGGGGTACATGCAGCGCTCAAAAGTTGCGATTGCGGAACGCTTGCTTCCTAACCTGACTTCAGGCCAATCGGTCCCACCCAGCCCGTCGACCACAGGCGGGTACGGGAATGGAACGGGCCGGTCATGTCGCAACCACCCAGGATCACATCAGCCATGAAATCCCAAATCCTACCCATTTGCCGACTTGTCGTCCTTGCGGCGGCGCTGTGCACCACCTCCGCTGCTCAGGCCTATTTCGTCAGGCCCTACGTCCAATTGGACAGCGTCGTCATCGACGGCTTCATCCAGAACGGCGCCACCCAGGCCAGCGTCAACATCGATACGCGGGCCAGCGCCAGCGTTGACCTGTCCACCGGCGAGACCCGCAACTACTTGCAGGTCACGGGGCCGGGGCAGTTCGGGCAGTCCGCAGGCGTGATGGGCGACCGGCTCAGCTTCACCGGCGCGTCGTCCACGCTGGATTTCTCGTTCGACTTCGACGGCCGGATCACGACCGACGACGCGAAGGTGGGCAGCGAACTCCTGCAGATCGGCGTCTGGGCCAATCTTCGCGTGTTCGACGAGTCGGCCGGCGCTACGCTTTCCAACTGGACATCGCTGGGTGGTGCCTTGGCATCCGACACCCGGTTTCTGTCGTTCAACGACCCCGCCACCGCGCTGGACGAACTCGTCAGCGAGGTGCTGTTCGGCAGTTTCGAGTTCGCCGGCGGAGCCCGGACCGTGGATGTCTTCGCCAGCCTGTCGGTCTTCAGCGCCGTCAACGACAACCCAGTCGTCGTGACGATGGACTTCCTGAACACCGGCACCATAGGTGTGCAGGCCGGGCCGGGCGTGAGCTTTCGCTCGGACTCCGGCGTGTTCCCCGGCAGCGTGACGGCGGCTGCCGTGCCGGAGCCTTCCACCTATGCGCTGGCGACGGCAGCGCTGGCGCTTCTGGCGTGTTCGTCACGGCGCCGTCGCCGGGAGGCGACGCGCTTGTGCGGCGCACCGAAGTCGGCTTGAAGGCGGACCCCCGGCACGGCACACGGCAGGCGCCAATGCGCTGCCTTGCACTCCGTCCACGGCCGCCTGGATCAGGGCGGCTCGGTGAACGCAAGCCTGCCGTGCACGCGACCCGCTGAACCTCGTGCAGGCGCCGCCGGAGGTGGTGGCGGCGCTGGGCTGAATGAGGTGGCCCAGGCCGTGCGACGCGCGCCATACCCCTTGCAGAACGCGTGGCGCCAGCCACTGAAAGCCATGAACTCGTCGCTGATGAAGGAAGGAAGGAAGGAAGGAAGGAAGGCCGGCTGCGGCCCGAGGCCGCAGCCGGCGCTCAGGCCTCGGCGGCCGGGTAGTTCAGCTCGATCACGACCCCATCCGGATCCTCGAGGAACAGTTGCTGCAGCCCGATGTCCGGCACGGTGCGCTCGCGCGCCGCGATGCCCAGGGCGGCGAGTCTTTGCCGCATCTGCGCCAGCCCCGTGTCGTGGAAGGCCACGTGGTCGACCACACCGCCACCGCGCGCGGCCGTGCCCTTGCGCGGCCCCAGGTAGCCTTCGAGGCCCTCGGGATGCGCGGGGTCGGCCCCGATGACGTGCACCACGGCATTCGACCACGCCGTGGCAGGCCCGGCGTAAAGCCAGATGCCCGGGAACGGGAAGTCGGGACGAGGCCCGGCCGCCAGCCCGAGCACGTCCACGTAGAAGCGCCGACAGGCCTCGAGATCCGAGGTGCGGATGGAGACGTGGTTGAGGCTCAGGCCCATGGCGTGCCTCAGTTCACCTTGCCCAGCGCGCGCAGCACCTTCTGCGGCGTGATCGGCTGCGAGAACACGTGCGCGTCGAACGGTGCCAGCGCGTCGTTGATCGCGTTCATCACCGCAGCAGGTGCACCGGCCGTGCCGGCCTCGCCCGCGCCCTTGGCGCCCAGCTTCGAGCTCGCCGTGGGCGTCTGCACGTGGGCCACCTCGATGTCGGGCATCTCGGCGGCCATCGGCACCAGGTAGTCGGCCATGTTGGCGTTGATCATCAGGCCGGCGTCGTCGTACAGGCACTCCTCCAGCAGCGCGCCGCCGATGCCCTGCACGATGGCGCCGCGCATCTGCTCGTCCACCAGCATCGGGTTGAGCACGCGGCCGCAATCCTCCACCGCCCAGTGCTTGAGCAGCCTGACGAAGCCGGTGTCGGTGTCGATCTCGACGTAGGACGCCTGCGCGCCGTTGGTGAAGATGAACGGGAAGTCACGTTGCGCGTAGTGGCGCGTGACCATCAGCTCGGGCGTGAACCCCGCCGGCAGCGTGTCGGAGCGGAAGTAGGCGATGCGGCCGAGTTCGTGCAAGGGCAGCAACTCCTCCTGGCTGGCAGCATCGACGATGCGGCCGCGCCGCACCGCCAGCGTGGCGGCCTCGCGCTTGAGGATGACGGCCGCCACCTTGAGGATGTTCGCGCGCAGCGCCTGACCGGCCAGCAGCACCGCCTCGCCGCCCACGCCGGCGCCGCGCGAAGCCCAGGTGCCGCCGCCGTAGGGCGTGACGTCGGTGTCGCCGGTGACGATGCGCACCTTGTGGATGTCCACCCCCACGGCGTCGGCCGCGATCTGGCGGTAGATGCCCTCGGTGCCCTGGCCTTGCTCGCCGACGCCCACCAGCACCGTGATGTCGCCCTCGGGGTCCAGGCGCACGGTGGCGCCGTCCTGCGAGGCGATGCGCGCACCGCCGACGCCGTAGAACGCGGCGCTGGGGTTGGTGAGCTCGATCACGGTGGCAAAGCCGATGCCGCGATGGATGCCCTGCTTGCGCAGCGCCGCCTGCTCGGCGCGCAAGGCGTCGTAGTTCATCAGCTCGCGCAGCTTCCTCAGGCTGGCCTCGTGCGAGAGGATCTCCAGCTTGATGCCGGAGGCACCGGCCGTGGGGTAGGCGTCGTCGGGGATCACATTGCGCTGGCGGATCTCCAGCGGGTCCATGCCTATCTTCTGCGCCGCCAGGTCCACCAGCGCCTCGGTGACGGCGCAGGCGATCGGGTGGCCCACGCCGCGGTACTGGCATGTCGGCGTCTTGTTCTGGAACACCACGTTCAGCTTGGCGCGGTAGTGCTTGTGCTTGTACGGACCGCCCACCAGGTTGACCACCTGGTTGCCCTCGATGGCGCTGGTGCGCGGGAACACCGAGTACGGGCCGATGCCGGTGAGATCGTCGATCTCGAAGCCCAGGATCTCGCCGTCCCGGTTCACCGCGATGCGGCCCTTCACCCGGTGGTGGCGCGCGTGGATGTCGCTGCTGAAGCTCTCGAGCCGGTCGGCCACGAACTTCACCGGGCGTCCGAGCATGATGGACAGCGCCACGGTGGCGAAGTCGTCGGGGTAGGCGTGCACCTTGATGCCGAAGGAGCCACCCACGTCCTTGCAGACCACGCGGATGGCGCTGGCCGGCAGGTCGAACTGGCGCCCGTACAGGTCCTGCATCATGTGCGGGGCCTGGGAGGAGTGGTACACGGTGAGGCGCTGCTCGGCCGGGTTCCAGTGTGCGATCTGGACGCGCGGCTCGAGTGTCACGCCGGTGTGGCGGCCGAACTCGAGGGTCGCTTCGGCCACCGTGTCGGCCCCGGCAAAGACCTTGTCCACCTCGCCGACGTCGAGGCTGCGCGTGAAGCACAGGCTGTCGCCGAGTTCGGGGTGGATCAGCGGCGTGGACGGATCGAGCGCGGTCTGCATATCGGTGGCCGCAGGCAGCTCCTGCCAATCCACCGTGATGAGCTGCAGGGCGTCTTCGGCCTGGGCTCGCGTCTCGGCAACCACCGCCACCACGGGCTCGCCCTGCCAGCAGGCGCGGTCCACCGCCAGCGGGTACTGCGGGGCCGACTTCATCCCCGCCAGATGGCCGAGCACGGCCACCCAGGGCTTGCAGACCTTGGCCAGGTCGTGGCCGTCGGCCACCAGCAGCACGCCGGGCACGGCGCGCGCCTCGTCGGCGTGGATCGTCCTGATGCGCATGTGCGCCACCGGGCTGCGCCAGTAGGCCACGTGCGCCATGCGCGGCAGTTCGAGGTCGTCGACGAACTGACCCAGGCCCTGCGTGAGGCGCTCAATGCCGCCTCGCGGCACCGAGACGCCGATGTAGCGGGCGTCCTCGGTGACGGAGGTCAGCGGCGCGGGATGGTCCACACCGGGCTCGAGGTCGACGATGTCATCGCGCTTCATGCCGATGCCTCCGTGTGGCCGGCGGCCGCCTTGCGCTGCTGCAGGACGTCGCAGATCGCGTCGACGATCGCGTGATAGCCGGTGCAGCGGCAGTAGTTGCCTGAAATCCATTCGCGCACCTCGGCGCGGTTGGCGTCGGGCCGCTGCTCGACGAGTTCCTTGGCGGCCATCAGCATGCCCGAGGTGCAGAAGCCGCACTGCAGGGCGTTGCGCTGCACGAAGGCGTCCTGCAGGTCGCGGATGACCCCGGCCCGGCTCAGGCCCTCGATGGTGTCGACCGTGCCGCCGTCGGCCTGTACGGCCAGCGTGAGACAGCCGCGCACCGTGTGCCCGTTGAGCTCGACGGTGCAGGCGCCGCAGACGCCGTGTTCGCAGCCCAGGTGGCTGCCCTTGAGGCCGAGGGTCTCGCGCAGGAAGTCCACCAGGTGCGTGCGTGGCTCTTTGAGGATAGGTCGTTCAAACGCTCTTTTCGTGGCGTCGGGGTGGCGATTGGGTGGCCTGGCGCATCGGTCCGAGGCGCTGAGTGCGGTCGTTGTGGTCGACGATCGCCGGCCGAGAGCCGCTGACTGCGGTCGAGGACGTGCATCAGCTGCTTGAGTCCAGCGTTTACCCTGCCGATTCCGACGCATTGATTCGGTCCTGCGAAGCCCGGACGCAGCCGATCCCCGCGGCCCTGGGCACCGGGTCGCCTGAACGCTGACTGCTTGGGGGGGTGGTCAGGCCGCCTGCAGCGCCTGCCCCCGGGCTGGCGCCCTGGGTGGTGCTCTTGCCTGTAAGCCCAGGTGCGTGAGGATCTTCTCGATCACCGGCGCTTCCAGGATCGCCGCAATGATCTTCAGCTCGCCTGCGCAGTTCGGGCAGTGCTCCAGGTCTAGCTCGAAGACCCGCTTGAGCAGCTTGGCCCAGCTCAGCCGCACAGGGCGGTGATGCGCACAGTTCGCCTCGCACCCGGCGGGCTTTGCTTCCTGCGCGGGCGGCTCGGGCTCTTGCGGCACCACCAGCCCGCGCAGCCTGGCGTTGGATGCCAGCACCCCATGGCTCGCGCAGCGGGGGTCCGCTCACTTCGCGAAGCGAAGTTGCGCGGACACCAAACGGATCAGGTGCAGCCTCGGTCTGGGCACCAGGGCCGCAAGCCGCTGCATGAACTCCAGCGGCGACATCGCCAGATGCGTGGTGCCGTCCCGACAGGGCGTCTTCAGTTTGAGCACAGCCTGTGGCGATTGGCAGCGGCAGAACGCCGCTGCGGGCGCACCCGGTGCCGCGTCGGCGGCGACACCGGCCGCTGTTTCCGCTGGATTCGCTGCGCTGCCGGCACCGCAGGCCGAGCTGCACAGCCGCGCCATGCTCAAGGCGCTGATCGCCGCTGCCAAGTCAGACGGCCACATGGACGACGCCGAGCGCGGCAAGGTCGAAGCGGCGCTGCAGCGCCTGGACGCCGACGCTGAAATGCGGGGCTGGGTCGAAAGCGAAGTGCGCCGGCCTGTCGACCCCGCCGACGTGGCCGCTGCAGCCACCGACCCGGAGATGGCCGCCGAAATCTACCTGGCCAGTGTGGTGGCCGTGGACAAGACCACGCTCATGGAGCGCGCTTGCCTGGACGAACTGGCGCGCCAGCTTCAACTGCCGCCGGGGCCGAAGTTCGAGCTGGAAAGCCGCGCGGCCGCCTGAAGGCCACCGCCTGCAGACAGCCGGAACCCGAACCCCGGGAGGGATGCGGGACAATCGACATCGGAGGTTGACCGCATGATGGCCAGGACCCTGTACGACAAGCTGTGGGACGAACACGTCGTCCACACCGAGGAAGACGGCACCGCCGTGCTTTACATCGACCGCCACCTGGTGCACGAGGTCACCAGCCCGCAGGCCTTCGAGGGCCTGCGGCTGGCCGGGCGCAAGGTCTGGCGCGTGAGCAGCATCGTCGCCACCGCCGACCACAACACGCCCACCACCGGCTGGGCCGACGGCTACGACGGCATCACGGACAGCATCAGCAAACTGCAGATCACGACGCTGGACGCCAATATCCGGGCCTCGGGCGCGGCGGCGTACTTTCCCTTCCTGCACAAGCGCCAGGGCATCGTGCATGTCATCGGGCCCGAGAACGGCGCCACGCTGCCGGGCATGACGGTGGTCTGCGGCGACTCGCACACCTCGACCCACGGCGCCTTCGGCGCGCTCGCGCACGGCATCGGCACCAGCGAGGTCGAGCATGTGATGGCCACGCAGACGCTGCTGGCCAGGAAGGCGAAGAACATGCTGGTGCGCGTGGACGGCACCCTGGGCGCCGGCGTCACCGCCAAGGACGTGGTGCTGGCCATCATCGGCAGGATCGGCACCGCCGGCGGCACCGGGCACACCATCGAGTTCGGCGGCTCCACCATCCGCGGCCTGAGCATGGAAGGCCGCATGACGGTGTGCAACATGGCCATCGAGGCCGGCGCGCGCGCCGGGCTGGTGGCGGTGGACGACAAGACCATCGCCTACTGCAAGGGGCGCCCGCTGGCACCCGCCGGGGTCGCGTGGGACCACGCCGTGGCGCACTGGCGCACGCTGCAGTCCGACCCCGGCGCGAAATGGGACGCCGTGGTCGATCTCGACGCGACGCAGATCCAGCCGCAGGTGACGTGGGGCACCAGCCCCGAGATGGTGCTGCCGGTGGACGGCCACGTGCCCGACCCGGACAAGGAAAAGGACGCCGCCAAGCGCGACGCCATCGAGCGTGCACTGGCCTACATGGGACTGCAGCCCAACAAGGCCATCACCGACATCCGCATCGACAAGGTCTTCATCGGCAGCTGCACCAACAGCCGCATCGAGGACCTGCGCGAAGCGGCCGCCGTGGTCAAGCGCAGCGGCGGCCGCGTCGCCGGCAACGTCAGGCTGGCGCTGGTGGTGCCGGGCTCGGGACTGGTCAAGGCGCAGGCCGAAGCCGAGGGCCTGCACGAGATCTTCAAGGCCGCCGGCTTCGAGTGGCGCGAACCCGGCTGCAGCATGTGCCTGGCGATGAACGCCGACCGCCTGGAGCCCGGCGAGCGCTGCGCCAGCACCAGCAACCGCAACTTCGAAGGCCGCCAGGGCGCCGGCGGCCGCACGCACCTGGTGAGCCCGGCGATGGCGGCGGCGGCGGCGCTCAACGGCCACTTCGTCGATGTCAGGCGCATCGCCTGAAAGGACACGTCCCATGCAAGCCTTCACCGTGCACCAGGGGCTGGTGGCCCCGATGGACCGCGACAACGTCGACACCGACGCCATCATCCCCAAGCAGTTCCTGAAGTCGATCGCGCGCAGCGGCTTCGGCCCCAACCTGTTCGACGCCTGGCGCTACCTGGACCCGGGCGAGCCGGGGCAGGACCCGGTGTCGCGCAAGCCGAACCCCGACTTCGTGCTCAACCAGCCGCGCTACCAGGGTGCATCGGTCCTGCTGGCGCGCAGCAACTTCGGCTGCGGCTCCAGCCGCGAGCACGCGCCCTGGGCGCTCGAGCAGTACGGCTTTCGCGCCATCATCGCGCCCAGCTTTGCCGACATCTTCTTCAACAACTGCTTCAAGAACGGCCTGTTGCCCATGCAACTGCCGGCATCGCAGGTGGCCAAGCTGTTCGACGAGGTCTTCGCCTTCCCCGGCTACAGCCTCAAGGTGGACCTGCCCCGGCAGGTGGTGATCAAGCCCGACGGCAGCGAACTGCCCTTCGACGTGCAGCCCTTCCGCAAGTACTGCCTGGTCAACGGCTTGGACGACATCGGCCTCACGCTGCGCCATGCCGACAAGATCCGGGCCTTCGAGGCCGAGCGCCTGGCCAAGATGCCCTGGCTCGCACAGACCCAGCTGGGTTGAAGAAGGAAAACAAGAATGAAGATCGCCATCCTGCCGGGCGACGGCATCGGCACCGAGATCGTGGCCGAGGCCGTGCGCGTGCTGAACGTGCTCGACCTCCAGTTCGAAACCGAAACCGCCCTCGTCGGCGGCGCCGCCTATGAAGCCCACGGCCACCCGCTGCCCGAGTCGACGCTGAACCTGGCCAGGTCGGCCGATGCCATCCTCTTCGGCGCCGTCGGCGACTGGAAGTACGACCAGCTGGAACGCGCGCTGCGCCCCGAGCAGGCCATCCTGGGCCTGCGCAAGCACCTGGGCCTGTTCGCCAACCTGCGCCCGGCGCTGTGCTACGAGCAGCTCACGCAGGCGTCGAGCCTGAAGCCCGAACTGGTGGCGGGCCTGGACATCCTGATCATTCGTGAATTGACGGGCGACATCTACTTCGGCCAGCCGCGCGGCCGCCGCATCGCCACCGACGGCCACTTCCCCGGTGCCGAGGAAGCCTTCGACACGATGCGCTACAGCCGCCCGGAGATCGAGCGCATCGCGCACGTGACCTTCCAGGCGGCGCGCAAGCGCAGCAAGAAGGTGACCAGCGTCGACAAGGCCAACGTGCTCGAGACCTTCCAGTTCTGGAAGGACGTGGTCACCGAAGTGCACGCACAGTACCCCGACGTCGAGCTGCAGCACATGTACGTCGACAACGCCGCCATGCAGCTGGTCAAGGCGCCGAAGGCCTTCGACGTCATCGTCACCGGCAACATGTTCGGCGACATCCTGTCCGACGAGGCGGCCATGCTCACGGGCTCGATTGGCATGCTGCCCTCGGCGTCGCTGGACCGGGCCAACAAGGGCCTGTACGAGCCCAGCCACGGCAGCGCGCCCGACATCGCCGGGCAGGGCGTGGCCAACCCGCTGGCTACAATCCTGTCTGCCGCCATGATGCTTCGTTATTCGCTCAACCAGCCTGCCGCGGCCGACCGCATCGAGTCGGCCGTGAAGGCCGTGCTGACGGCCGGCCTGCGCACGCCGGACATCTGGAGCGCCGGAACGCACAAGGTCGGCACGCGCGAGATGGGTGATGCGGTGCTTGCCGCCGTCACCGGCAAGACCATCACCACCAAGAGCTGAGGCTCTCGGATCGTCTCGCCCCCTTCTGGACCCCGGCGAAACGAGCCGGGGGCACCCAGGGGTCCGGAACAACGGAAAGGCGAAACTCAAATGGCACTCGTAGGATTGGTAGGTTGGCGCGGCATGGTGGGTTCCGTGCTCATGGACCGCATGCAGGCCGAAGGTGACTTCGCGCTCATCGAGCCGATGTTCTTTTCCACCAGCAACGCCGGCGGCGCGCTGCCGGCGGCGATCGCAGGTCTGGCGAAGAACGAGACCACGCTGAAGGATGCCAACGACATCGAAGCGCTGAAGCGCTGCGACATCGTCATCACCTGCCAGGGCGGCGAGTACACCAAGGCGGTCTATCCGCAACTGCGCGCCGGCGGCTGGAAGGGCTACTGGATCGACGCCGCCAAGACCCTGCGCATGAACGACGACGCCGTCATCATCCTCGACCCGGTCAACATGCCGGTGATCGAAGCCGCGCTGGCCAAGGGCATCAAGGACTACATCGGCGGCAATTGCACCGTCAGTTGCATGCTGATGGGCCTGGGCGCGCTGTTCAAGGCCGACCTCGTGGAATGGATGACGGCCACCACCTACCAGGCCGCCAGCGGCGGCGGCGCGCAGCACATGCGCGAGTTGCTCACGCAGTACGGCACGTTGAACGCGGCCGTGCGGCCGCTGCTCGACGACCCGGCCAGCGCCATCCTGGAGATCGACCGCCAGGTCGCTGCCACGCAGCGCGGCATGTCGGCAGAAGAGACCAAGAACTTCATGGTGCCCCTGGGCGGCAGCCTGATCCCCTGGATCGACGCCGATCGCGGCGACGGCACCAGCCTGGAAGAGTGGAAGGGCGGCGCCGAAACCAACAAGATCCTCGGCCGCGGCCCCGGCTTTGGCACACCGGCCACGCCCATCGACAGCCTGTGCGTGCGCGTCGGCGCGATGCGCTGCCACAGCCAGGCGCTGACCTTCAAGTTGAAGAAGAACGTGCCGCTGGCCGACATCGAGGCCATGATCCGCGCCGACAACGAGTGGGTCAGCGTCGTGCCCAACCAGCGCATGGACACAGTGCACGGCCTGACGCCGGTGGCCGTGACAGGCACCATGAAGATCGCCGTCGGCCGTGTACGCAAGCTGGGCCTCGGCGACGACTACCTGGGCGCCTTCACCATCGGCGACCAGTTGCTGTGGGGTGCTGCGGAACCGCTGCGGCGCATGCTGCGCATCCTGCTGCGGCAGTGATGCCGAGGGCCGTTGCCCACCCACAACAGCCCGGGCTAGCTCCGGAAACAAAGCATTTCCCTGCCAATCATCAGCTTCTGCGTGAGTTTGCGCTCCTATATGCTTGATGCTGTTGCGATTTCTGCCGTTCTGTCACTGCGCGCTGTTGCCCGGTGAGGGTGGCTTGAAGAGACGGCGGCGCGCGACCAGCGGCGCCAAGCCCGATCGCAGGGGGGAAATGCCTTGAGACACCGTCCGACGAACGCGGCGCGTTTTGCGCTCAATGGGGTGGCCCTGGCGGCCGCCTGCCTGTGGGGAACGCAGGCCTGGGCGCTGGGCCTGGGGCGGCTGACCGTGCAGTCGGCGCTGGGCGAGACGCTGCGCGCCGAGATCGAAGTCACCAGCCTGTCCCCCGAGGAAGCGGCCTCGCTGCAGTTGCGCGTGGCCTCGGCCGAGGCCTACCGTGCCGCAGGCGTCGAATACAACCCGGTGTTGCCGTCGGCGGTGGTGCAGGTGGTGCGCCGGCCGGACGGCCGTGCCGTGCTGCGCGTTACCAGCGATCGCGCCGTGCTCGAGCCTTTCGTCGACGTCATCGTCGAAGCCAACTGGGCCTCCGGGCGCCTGGTGCGCGCATACACGCTGCTGATCGACCCGCCGGGTTCGCGCCTGGCCGCCCAGGCCGCTGCGGTGGCGGCGGCGCCGGTGATCACACCGGCACCGGCTGCCGTGGCGCCACCGGCGACGCCGGCGCC